>JAEZPX010000149.1 GCA_023413275.1 Bacillota bacterium
GGTTACGATTATCCTGTAAGGGTATCGTTGGTGCGGGAAGAATTTCCTTTTAAACGCTATGATGATTTGATTTTTCCGGCTGGTGTTTATGATGCCTTACGTATTGAAATCGGTGAAGCAGAAGGTCATAATTGGTGGTGTGTACTTTATCCGCAGATGTGCTATGTTGACGCATCTTGGGGGTTTTCCACAGGGGAAAGTCACCAAAGATTAAAAAATACACTAACTGATGAGGAATTCTTGGTTGTTTCTGCTATGGAGCAAGAGAAGATAACACCCAAAATTAAATTCAAAGTTGTAGAATGGTGGCAAGAAAGAGAGTAAGCTTTTGATTTTTGTGATTCCCTCTCACAAAAGGACTCCCCTTAACAAGCCTTGACTGAGTGGCTTGTTAAGGGGAAAAACTACTTTTGAAATAATAAGCGGATATACTTTTATAAGTATATCCGCTTTGATTTTGCGATAATGAAATGACTCTTTCCCTATTAACTAAATTTAATAGAAATTGGCATGTCACATTTTAACCAAAGGTTACTACAAATCTCCCCATAATGAAGAATATGACAAGAATATGCAGTATAGCCGTAAGGGTAAAAACAAAGATAAAGTCCATGTGGCGTGTTTTATGACGCTTGAACATCATCGCCAGTAAACCACCAAGACCTCCACCTAAGATTGCCATGAGATAAAAATTCTTTTCCGGAACTCTACGCTTATGATTGATGGCGGCTTTTTTATCAAAAGCCATGGTTCCATAAATAATGAGGTTTATCAAAAGATAGTAGCCCACCAATATGGCAAAAACCGTGCCATTAAAATGCATCTCGTTCATAAAGTTATCTCACCACGTTTCTCCAGTCTAAATCGCCTCTATCCAATGCCAATAAAAGCACTTCTGCGGTTGCCAGATTTGTGGCAACAGGGATATTATGCATATCACACAGACGGAAGATAGAGTTAATTTCAGATTCATAATCCTGTGGAGAAACAGGATCTCTTAGAAATATCATAACATCAATATCGTTATTTACTATTTGCGCACCCATCTGCTGCTGTCCGCCTAAACGACTGGAGAGATACTTATGCACAACCAAATTTGCGGCCTCCTCAACAAGACGACCGGTGGTGCCCGTTGCATAAATGTCGTGTCTACAAAGAATATGTCTGTAGGCAATACAAAGGTTTTCCATTAATTTCTTTTTATTATCATGGGCGATCAAACCGATATTCATAACAATCCTCCCTCAAACAATGATTTTGTTTCTTTTTTTCTTATGTTTAAAACCAACCCGACAGCAATCATATTGGTCCACATGGAGCTGCCGCCGTAGCTGACAAATGGCAGTGACATACCAGTATTCGGCAAAATACCAAGGGCAACACCAGCGTTTACAAAGGTTTGAAATGCAAACATTCCGGCGATTCCCGCCACTACTAACTGACTAAATAAATTTCTGGATGATATTGCTATTACTATACAACGAAATACAATAAAAAGCAAGACTCCCAAAACAAATATACAGCCGATAAAACCAAATTCTTCACCAATAACAGAAAAAATAAAGTCATTATGGGGCTCAGGCAAATAGCTTAATTGGTTCAGTGTTCCGTTGAATAGTCCCTGTCCTGTGAACTGACCAGAGCCAATGGCACTAATGGATTTTTCCGTTTGATAGTAAAGACTTGCATCTCTTTTGGGATCTACGAAAGAGAGGACCCGGTTAAACTGATGAGGCTCAAAAATTTTATCCATAATCAGCGGGTGTTCTCTGGCAACATCCCATAAGATGAATACGATAATGGGCACTGTGATGATGGCTACATTTCGTATAAAGGTATAGCTAAGCCCTGCCACAAATAGCTGAATACAAAAAATTGCAATGAGTACCATACTTGCAGAAAGGGCAGGCTGCTTTTGAATTAATATAATGGGAATCATGATGTATGCGAAAAGGAATCCCAAAAAAGGCAGACTGTCTATCTTATTGTAATTCAATTTAATCATTTGCGCCATACAAATAATCATCATTATCTTGGCAAATTCTGAGGGTTGTATGGTTAAAGGGCCAATGGCAATCCATCTTACGGCACCCTTTGCACCCGTACCCAATAAAAGCACTGCCAAAAGCAAAAGCAGATTGAAGCAATAAATTGGGATATGAAACTGCGCAAAGTATTCATAGTCAATATTTGCTGCAATGAGCATCAATATAATCCCTATGATAAAAAATGCAGCTTGTTTGACCACAAATGTGGTGCTTTCCCCCAAATTAACGTGGGTTGCGCTGGATATTGCAATCAAACCGAAAAAGGTAAGAATAGCAATGGCAACCAGAAGGGGCATATCAAAGTTTTGAACATATTTTTTCCATTCCATGAATCTAATTCCTCCAACCGGGGATAAGCCCCGTATTGCTGAAACAAGGAAAGCCGAGGGAATAGGAGGAATGCTCCTTTCTCGGCTCGCTTGTATTTTTAATCCTGCATCTTACGCATGCTTTTAATAGGAATATTTGCATACAGAACAGGAACAGTTCCGTTATTTTCTTCGGATTGGGTCTGTGTAATTTGGATATCCAGTTCTTCTTCGTCAATTTCCATATAGTTGGAAATCACTTTAATAATGTCTGTTTTCAACATTTCAAGAACCTGAGAGGAACAGTTTACCCTATCGTGAACCAGAACAAGTTTCAATCTATCTTTTGCAACGCTGCCGGAAGGCGGTGCGTTTTTCTTTTTAAAGAAGCTAAAGAAATCCATGGGGACACATCCTTTCGTTTGGATAGTAAGATTTTAATGGCGGAAAAGGCCTTTTAGCTTTTCAAAAAAGCTCACAGGCGCTTCTTCAAAGGTCATAATGGGAACATCCTGACCTAAGAGTCGTTGAACAATATTCCGATAGGCTTGTCCCGCTCTGGATTCTGGATTGGTAACCGCAGGTTCACCTTTGTTTGTGGCAATGACGATTGCTTCGTCATCGGGCACAACCCCAAGAATATCAACAGCCAAAATCTCCGTAACATCCTCAATATTCATCATGTCGCCTCTTTGTACCAAATCAATGCGCAAACGATTCAGAATGAGCATTGGATTATTCAAACCATTGGCCTCTAACAGACCGATGATACGATCCGCATCACGCACAGCAGAAACCTCCGGTGTGGTTACCACAACGGCTCTGTCTGCACCGGCAATTGCATTTTTGAAGCCTTGTTCAATGCCTGCGGGGCAGTCGATGATAACAAAATCAAAGCCTTCCTCCTTTAAGCTGTCACAAAGCTTTTGCATTTGCTCGGGAGAAACGGCATCTTTATCTCTTGTTTGGGCTGCTGGTAAAAGAAAAAGTCCATCATAGCGCTTGTCCTTAATCAATGCTTGTTTCAGGCGACAGTTCCCCTCAACAACATCCACTAAGTCATAAACAATTCTATTTTCTAAGCCCATAACAACATCCAGGTTGCGCAGACCAATATCAGCATCAACTAATGCAACTTTTTTACCCAATACCGCTAAACCGCAGCCAAGGTTTGCGCTTGTAGTTGTTTTTCCTACACCGCCCTTACCACTGGTGATTACGATTACTTCACTCATTTATGTTCCTCCTAATCCAGAAGTCAAATTTTCTTTCTCCCAAAATATTTACGATAGGGAGCTTCGTATATATTACTATATTAACAAAAACTAGCAAGATTTGCATCCATTTTTTTTAGTAAAAACAGAAAAGATTTCCTATTTTACGACAGCGCCATGACGAAAATTTGCCCTTCTTGTACAAAAGCGTATTCTGGAGACTTAATTCCTCGTTTATTCTCATCTGGGAATCGGGTAATGATGTCCCCAATTCTTAATTGCACAGGTGCCATATAGACAGCGGCGATAAATGCATCAGTCATTCCTTGGCATCCTGCGTGGGCCATTCCCTTTAATTGACCCAAAACGATTATGTTTCCTGTAGCTTTCAGCTCTGCACCCGGGTTAACATCACCAATAATAACAACACTCCCATCAAAATCAATTCTTTGACCATTTCGCAAAGAGCCTTTATGAAATTTTGTCAAGTTGTGAGGTGCCATTTCTTTTTCCAATAAATTGGTTAGATGCAAAAGCTCGTTATTTTCTGTTTTCAGAAATGTAATTTCCATTGTTGTATGCTCTGTTATGATACGTAGTAGTTGCTGCTCCTCCTCATCTGAGAAGGTGCGGCCTTTAAATGCCAGAGAGGTTTTCACGTTGTCAAAAAATTTTCCTGCCTCTTGAACCTTTTTATCTAATTGTTCGCAAAGAACTTCAAAGGGTGCATCTTCGTGAAAAAGTACGGTAACCCCGTCTTTCGTTCCTTTAAATATTACATAGTTTTCTAAATTCATAATACCCTCCTGTATCATTGTGTCATAACAGTCTGTAAATTGGTATTTTCGGGAGTATAGTCTAACCCTAAATATTTTGTAACAATTGCCTTCACAATCTCAGGTGCCGGCGTACCACTGCCTTCACCAAAGGGAATTAAAACGGTGATGGCGATTTGTGGGTCTTCGTAGGGGGCAAAGCAAACCAACCAGGTATGGGAGCTTCTGGTTTTATCCTCCTCGGCGGTTCCTGATTTTACGGCAACCTTTACAGGGAAATCACTAAATGAGTGTCTCAAAGTACCTCTGGGGCCTGATGCAACCTGATACATACCTTGATAAACCTTTTTTAGGTTTGCATCTTGAAAATTCTTCACGTTTTCAGCAACTTCATCCGTTTTATAATACAAAGAGCCATCAGGGTTTTGCAATTGACTAATCATATGCAAACGGTACAAGGTTCCTCCGTTGGCAAGGGTGGATACATATTTTGTAATCTGCGCTGGAGTATAACTATTTACCGACTGCCCAATGGCAGCACGGATGGTATCACCATCTGTCCAGCGGGTTTGGCTTGTGGTGGCATCAGGGTTAAAGGTTTTCACGATACGCTCCTTGTAGTAAGGTGAGGCCATGGTAGGAGCATATTCGTCTAGTTCTAAACCGGTTAAGGAGTTCAAACCAAATGCGGCCATGTACTCATTTAAAGTTGTAATGCCAGCCTCTGTTGTGCCATCTTTCGCATTGCCCATTCGGAAGGCAACTTCGTAGAAAAAGTAGTTACAGGATACTTCTAAAGCCGAAGCTACGTCTAAAAGGCCGTGGGTTCCTCCGTTGTTGCTGTAAAGCCAGCAACGAGCGTAGGGTGTCCCTGCGTCCTTGAAGATTCCCCCGTCACGAATATAGGTGTTGGGGGTAATTACACCTGTTTCCAATGCCGCTAAGGCTGTTACCATTTTAAAGGTGGAACCAGGGGCTTTTTTCTGCTTTAGCGGACGGATTACCAAAGGGGTATTTCCGTCTTGTAAAAGGTCATTATAGTAGGAATTATTAAAATTGTTTACCAACTCGTTGTTATCATACGAAGGATAGGATACGCTGGCTAAAACCTCACCGGTACCTACCCTGGTCACAAAAACAGCACCTGTACAAGGATCCAAGGCTGTATCAGCAGGGCTGAATTCACCACTGTTTAATTTATTCAATACCATAGTTAAAGGGGAAATATGTCCGTTTTGCAGTGCGGATTTTTCCTCCTCTGTGGCAGTTAAAGTGCCTTGTTCAATGGCTACCAAAAGTGCTTCTCTTGCAGAGAAAGTGCCTCGGGTCACGCTGTCCAGCAAATAGGCCTGCACTCTTGAAATGGCATCTTCATCTTCCTTAGAAAAATCCGGGTTCGCTGCTGCAAAACGGTCAAAGACCTGTTTTTGCACACCATCAGTTGAGCGCATAAGCTTTGCGGCTGAGATATGATTTGCCTTAATCATAGCAATATACATATCAATGATGGAAACGGAGTTTTTTCCTGAATGGGTTAAGTTACCGATGATAGATTTGCGTAATTGCTCCTCTAGAGAATCATAAGCAACTTTTTGCAGCTCGCTATCCAACGTTAAAAAGATATCTTTGCCAGGAGTTGGGTCGGTAGAATCAATCACGCTCATACGGCGGCCTTGGTTATCAACTTCTATGGAGACCTTACCGTCGGTACCGTTTAGTTGGCGCTCATAGAGCTTTTCTATGCCCGTTTGACCTACAATATCCGTCTGGGTATAAATGGGGTTTCCATCTGCATCTAAGTCATTTTTATATAATGCATAATCAGCTTCTGTCATTTGGCGAATATATCCTAAGATATGGGCAAAGTATGGCCCGTTAGTATATTCTCGCAAAGAAACGGTATCCACAAGAACATTAGGGAAAATATCTTGATTCTCTTCCACATAAGCCAAGGTTTTTGCGCTGATATTTGTTGCCACAGTAACAGATTTATACTGCTGATACCGTTGCAAATACAGAGAGTAACGGATGCCTAAAGTGTCTCTTACAATATCTGTAGGTAAACCTTCCGGCAAGCCAAAATAGTCACGCAAATAGTCTAGGGTTTGAAGAGAGTCATAGCGAAGCTCGTCATCCTTCATACTCATACTTTCTTTCCAGTTTTCTTCTCTGGTTTGATTTTCATTGAATTGAAGGGTATAGGGATATTCCCTTGCCAAAGGAAGTTCATCAGAAGGAGTTTCACCGTTTTCTGCTAATTTGAGAGCTAGGGTTAATGCCATGATGTTTTTATCGCTTAAAGAAATACAATATGAAACATAGGCTCTTTTTTGTGCCATGGTATAGTCCGCAGGAGCATGATATTTTTCAAATAAATAATTAAGGACTGCGCCAGCGTCATCATCCTTTATTGTATCGGCAAGCTTTTGCGATTCCTTCCATGATTTCTCTGCTTTTTTCTGTTCCCGTTCTGTACCTTCAAAGGTAAAGCTATATGGAGCAGAGGCGGAGATAGGCAACGTATCAAAGGGAGTTGCTCCCTTTTCCCATAATTTCCTTGTAAGCTCAAGAATCAAAGTTTCTTTATAAGCTGTTAAATCAAGGGTGATGCTATCGTCAATTTGTACGGAATATGCTACAGTATTGGTTGCCAAAGGCCTGCCATAGCGATCGTAAATATTTCCTCTGGGTGCAGGGACATTTACGGTTTTAGAAACGCTGGCAGTGATGGAAGCATCATATTCCTCGCCATGGATAATTTGCAAGGAGAATAAACGCAATAACAATATGAAAAAAAGCAAAAAAATTCCGCAGAGTAAAACGAAAATTCTGCTTTTACATAGCTCACGAAAATGGTCTAAATAATGTCTCATCGGTTCCTCCTATTGAAACAGACGAATGTTTAGAATGATTTATGGATGGTGTTAGATAACACCGATGGGAGGCATCCTGTTTCAAGATTTATTTGTGCCTAGAATAGGCGGTATCTGTATTTTTCTTTCAGTTCCAACCATTCGTTGATACCAGATAAAACCCGGTAAATGGGCACTGTAACAATTGCGGTATAAACAATGGTAGGAAGAAACACTTTTAGTATAAAAAATAAAAGATTTCCGTCCTTTCTTAATATCAGTTCTGTGGCAAAGTGAATGAATTCATATGCCCCCGCTGCAATGGTACAAAAAATAATGGGCAGGAGATAGTTCTCTCTATAAAAATTCTTTTGACTTTTTCCTGTGAAATAGCTTATAAGCAGGAATAAGAGAAGGTAATAACCTTTGGCTGTACCAAAAAAAATATCAAACAACAATCCTGTACAGATGCCTGCAATACAGCCCTCTTTACTACCCCGCAAAAGGGCGTAAGAAACAACAATAATCAATGCGGTATTGGGGAAAATTCCCTGAATGGCAAGATGTTGAAATAAAGTTGTTTGCAATATGAAATTAATCAATACCGTAAGGGCTGTAACAAGGATTCTCAAGGGTTTTCCTCCGTTGTATTTTTATCAATGACTAAAAGAGTGCCCAAATGCTTTAAATCCACAAAGGGTTCGATGATTGCATACTTTGTCAACCCATTGGCGTCGGTTTCAATTTTTGTAACCTTGCCAATGGAGAGGCCTTCGGGATAAACATCGGAAAGTTGTGATGTTACAATCTCATCACCCACTGCAATTTGGGCTTCACCGTCGATATATTCCATTTTACATAGACCGTTGTTCATTAAAGTGTAATCACCTTTTACAACACCTAAATCGCCGGTGCGCAGGCTCATGGCAGGTACAGCGCTTCGGCTGTCTAATATAGACTGGGCTTTGGAATAATTTTTTCCGCTTTCCAAAATTTTACCAACCACACCGCCGGGGGCAATGAGAATCATATTTGCTGATACGCCATCTGTTGTGCCCTTGTCCGTGGTAAAAGTGTTGTACCAAACACCGGGGTTTTTTGCAATAATCTTTGTTCCTGTACTTTTATAGTCAGGATATTTTTGTGCAATTTTCAGCAAAGCGGATAATCGTATATTTTCTTTTTCATACTGCTCCAAGCGTTTGCTTTCATCCTGTAGTTTTGCCAAATCTTCTTTTAACTGAGCATTTTCCTCTAAAAGAGCGGTTTTATCTTTAGCAGAGTCTGAAGTGCTTTCCACCCAGTTTCCGATACCTGTTGTGATATCCTGAAAAGGCGTAACAACAAAACCAACAACGCTTTCCAGCAAAGTGGCATTCATGTTTTTTCCGCCTGCAAATAACGCAATGACAGTTATGATGATGATAAAACCAGCAATAATTTTCTTTTTATGTTCTTCCCATAATTGAATCAAAGTGAAACGCTCCTTCAAGGCTAGGGGTTACCCTCATATTTTTGGATTAAAAGAGTGCTTTTCTGGGAGAGATCAGCACGGATTTCAATTTGTCAATGTGCTCCAAAACAAGACCTGTACCCATTGCAACACAATTAAGTGGTTCATTGGCAATATGAACGGGCATTCCGGTTTCGGATGAAATTAATCTATCCAGTCCTCTCAGTAGGGCGCCGCCCCCTGTTAAGGTGATTCCCAATTCCATAATATCAGCAGCCAATTCAGGCGGGGTTGCTTCCAATGTTTGCTTAATGGTTTCTATAACGGAGTTAACCGGTTCGGTTAATGCTTCACGAATGTGAAGAGAGGTGATTTCAATGGTTTTTGGCAAACCGCTGATTAAATCCCGACCACGAATTTCCATTATTTCTTCTTTCTCCAAAGGATAGGCAGAACCGATGGTGATTTTGATTTCCTCCGCTGTACGGTCACCAATGGCAAGGTTAAACTCTCTTTTAATAAAATTGACAATGGCATTGTCCAGGGCATCTCCTGCTACCCGCAGGGAAGTGCTGGTAACAATACCCCCAAGGGAAATTACGGCTACCTCGCTTGTACCACCGCCGATGTCAACAACCATGCTACCGGTGGGGTCGGCAATGGGAAGCCCTGCGCCGATGGATGCAGCCATGGGTTCCTCAATTAAATAGGTGTCTTTATCCTTAGAGCCTGCGGCAATGGCAGCCTCTAATACGGCTCTTTTTTCAACTTCTGTAACACCGGAAGGCACGCAAATAACAATGCGTGGTCTTGGGCCAAACATGGAGCGGACGTATGCCTTGTTGATAAAATAACGCAACATTGCTTGCGTTACATCGAAATCTGCAATTACACCATCCTTCATGGGGCGAATGGCAACGATATTGCCAGGTGTACGGCCAATCATATCTTTTGCCTCATTTCCAACGGCAAGAACCTCTTTTGTTTGGGTGTTGATGGCAACAACAGAGGGTTCATTTACAATGATGCCTTTTTCTTTCATATATACCAGTGTATTAGCGGTACCCAAGTCGATACCCATATCCTTAGAAAACATTTTTAAAGCCCCTTTCCTATAAGAGAACCTGTTTAAATACAGATTTCATTGTTGGCATAAGTAATATTTCTATAAAAAGCCTTATATTCTATCATAACTCTTTTTATCAATCTTTTCAATAAAAATTGACTACCATTTTTATTGAAAAGGGCAGTTCTTCTATCCTGTAAAAAAGACAGAAAAAAAGCCGCCAGGCGGCTATGGTAGTTACAGCTTATGGTATACCATGAATGCAACGAAAATGCCAATAATTCCCGCGATGGTAAATCGAATGGTAATGGCAAACTGTAAGGTAAGCACGCCGATATCAAGAACCAGCGGAGAGGTTAGACCAAACTTGCTGCCATAGGTCAGCCAATTTAGTGCAGGCACATCTGCAAAGAGGCTTCCGATAAATCCACCAAGAACAACGCCGGCTAAAAGAAATAGAACCAGCACCCAAACATTTTTAGTTTGCCCCTTCAAATTTGTCTCCCCCTAACTTCTTCTGAGAAAATGCAATACTGTAGAACAGTATATTTCAATCTGCTGTTTATTGCAAGTAATTATACCATATTTGGAAAATAGGGTAAAGGGAACAAAAAATAAAAATCTATTAAAAGTGATGGTCATAAAGTCTATATTTGTTGGAAAAAGTCTAGAGTGAAAGAGTTTAGAAATAAAAAGTCTTAAAACTACATACTACCTTAATGGAATAAAAGAAACTTGAATTATTAAATCAACATTCTCCTTGTTTTTAAATATTATTTTGCCGTAAGAAAGGCACTATCAACATGTTTTTTTGAACTTGAATTCGTGGCGGAATTATTTCATATTTGATAATAACGAATATTTAGCTTGCTACAACTCATCATTCTAATAAAAAAAGCCCCTCTCTGTAAGTTTTTCAACTTACGAAAAGGGGCCATCTAATACAGATTAATTATTCTGCTTTTGCTTCTTCCTTCGCAGGAGCTTCCTCTTTGGGGGCTTCTGTTTTAGGAGCCTCAGCCTTAGGAGCAGACTGAGCAGGAGGTGCGGGTTTTTTGCCCGTAATTACGTTCTTAGGACACTTATTCGCACAAATACCACAAGCTTTACATTTATCGTAATCAATCACTGCCAGGTTGTCAATAACATGAATTGCGTCAAAAGGACAATTCTTTTCGCAAATTTTACATGCAATACAACCAACAGAGCAAACCTGCATTACGTTTTTGCCAATGTCCTTAGAGGAGCACTGAACTTTAACTTTATTTTTAGCAGGCAGAAGTTCAATGATATGCTTAGGGCATGCGGATACGCATTTGCCACAAGCAACGCATTTATCTTTATCAATTACTGCAATACCATCTTGAATTTCGATTGCATCAAAAGCACAAGCTTTTTTACAGCTGCCAAGTCCTAAGCAACCATAAGAGCAGCTTTTAGCGCCACCGGAAGCCAGCTGAACAGCCATGTTACAATCATCAATACCAAAATACTCATACTTATCTTTTGCTTTTTCGCAAGTGCCACCACATTTTATAAATGCAGCAACGGGGTCGGAAGCTGAAGCCTCAACACCCATAATGGCACCTACTTTTTCAGCAACGGCAGCACCACCAACGGGACAACCGTTTACAGGTGCGTTTCCAGCAGCAATTGCACTTGCAAGACCGCCGCAGCCGGGGAATCCACAGCCACCACAGTTTGCGCCGGGGAGAACCTCTAAAATTTGAGTAATTTTCGGATCCTCTTCCACTTTGAAAACTTCACCGGCGATGCCAAGGCCTGCGCCAAAAACTACACCAAGTCCACCGATACTAAGGACCGGATACATAATATTTAATATGTCCATTTTTGTCACCCTCCCTGCATTAAAGTTTGATCAAGCCGGAGAAGCCTAAGAATGCGATGGACATAAGGCCTGCTGTAAGCAGTGCCAAAGGAAACCCATCAAAGGCCTTCGGTGTATCATTGTCTGCGATTCTTTCACGGATACCTGCAAACAGAACAATCGCCAAAGCGAAGCCTGTTGCACCACCAAAACCGTTTAATACGGATTCGATGAAGTTATAGTTCTTCTGCATGTTCAAAACGGCAACACCCAATACAGCACAGTTTGTTGTAATCAAAGGAAGGAATACACCCAGTGCCTGATACAGCGCAGGAGCAGCCTTTTTTAAGAACATTTCAACGAACTGTACTAAGGATGCGATAACCAAAATGAACGCAATGTTATACAAATAAGTGATGTTCAAGGGCACCAGAATCAGAGCATAAACAAGCCATGCTGCTGCGGCTGCCAAGGACATTACGAAGATAACGGCAACACCCATACCTACTGCTGTTTCAATTTTTCTAGAAACACCGAGGAAGGGGCAAATACCTAAGAACTGAGATAATACGTAGTTGTTTACGAAAATCCCGGCTAAAACCAACAAAATTAGATTCATTTAATTTCCCCTCCTTCTCAAGCTTTTTTCTTGTTTCTGAAATGATTTAAAGCAGCCATCAGACAGCCCAATGTAAAGAAAGCACCGGGAGCCATAACGAACAATAATGTTCTGGGGAATGCAGCGGGAAGTACAGTAACATCAAATAATGTGCCAGCACCGATGAATTCACGAACCAAGCCCAAAACACCTAAAGCAACTGTGAAACCAAGACCCATACCGATACCATCAAATATAGCGGAAACGGGACCATTTTTGAAAGCAAATGCTTCTGCTCTTGCCAAGATGAGGCAGTTTACTACGATCAAAGGGATATAAAGACCCAAGGATGCGTTAAGGGCGGGAAGGTATGCTTTCAGTAAGAATTCAATGATTGTTACGAATGTAGCGATAACTACGATAAAGCATGGAATTCTTACTTTATCAGGAATAATCTTTCTCAACAGAGAGATAAAAAGGTTTGCGAAAATCAAAACCGCTGCAGTGGAAAGACCCATACCGATACCGTTAATCGCAGAGCTAGTTACAGCCAAAGTGGGACACATACCAATAACCTGCACAAAGGTAGGGTTTTCGTCAATCAAACCGTTTTTAATTAATTTCAATGGGTTAGCCATTAATAAGCACCTCCGTTCGCAGCAAACCATTCCAAAGCGTCATTTGCACCGCTTGTTACGGCTCTGGAAGTGATTGTGGAGCTAGTAATAGGAACAACTTCGCCGCCATCCTTTGTTACAGCCAGTGTACCGGACATACCTGTAAACTGCTCATAGAAGGAAGGATCGGTAGATTTTGCACCTAAACCAGGTGTTTCGGAATGCTTTGTAACACGCAGACCAGTGATTACCCCGTCTGCATCAATGCCAACCATTGTATTTACAGCACCACCAAAACCGCCGGGCTCAGTAGTAATAACAAAGCCGCCGTTGTCTGCTTTATATACAGCAGACAGGGAACCTGTTAATTCTGCATCTTCAATTGGTTCAAAGGAGCTTGCATCAGGCATAACAGCCTTCATGGAAGCCGCTCTTGTTTGTTCTTCCTGCAATCTGATAGGTTCTGCAGTAATGGACTGAACTGCACCCAAAGCTGCCGCTGCAACGCCGGCGATAATCAGCAATACTATAGCAGGTCTTACGATCTCTTTTACGTTCATGCTTTTTTCGCCTCCTTTACTTTAGGCAGTGCACCAAAGATAGTAGGCTCTGTAAGTCTTTCAATCAGGGGCACAGTAAGGTTCATAATCAGGATGGAATAGGATACACCTTCAGGATAACCACCAAAAATTCTGATTAATGTTGTCAACAAACCACAACCGAGGGCAAAAATAATCTGTCCCTTAGATGTTACAGGGGAGGATGCATAATCGGTTGCCATAAAGAAAGCACCTAACATCAAACCGCCTGCGAAAATTTCGTATACAGGTACACGCAGACCTTTTCTGCCGATTAATGCGGTCAGAACAAAAACGGTTGCGATATAAATTACAGGAACTTTCCAGTTGATTACATGCTTTGCAATCAGATAAATACCGCCGATAATCAAAGCGATGGCACAAGTTTCACCAATACAGCCGCCTATGTTACCAACCAATACATCTGTAAAGCTTGCATCGGGCATTACGCCGCCCTTCAGCTGTGCCATAGGTGTTGCAACAGCAACTGCATCTACACCGAAGTTACCTGCGGATGTCCAAGATGTCATTTCTGTAGGGTAGGATGCCAATAAGAACGCTCTACCAGCAAGGGCAGGGTTAATAAAGTTCTGACCCAAACCGCCGAAAAGCTGCTTCGCAAAGATAATTGCAAACGCACTACCAACAATAGCTACCCAAACAGGAGCAGCTGCGGGCAAGTTCATTGCCAAAAGTAAACCTGTTACAACAGCACTCAAATCGCTGATTGTAATAGGTTTTTTTAATAATTTTTGATACAGCCATTCAAAGAAAACAGCGGATACAATGGCAGCAACCATCAGCATCAGTGCTCTCAAGCCGAAATAATAAATGCCCATCACGGAAGCAGGAACCAAAGCAATGATTACATCACGCATGATGCTCTGGATAGATTCCTTAGAACGTACGTGAGGGGTACCGGATACTACAAAATTAGCCATGTTTTATTCTCCCCCTTCTCAGTTCTTTTCAGCTTTCGCTTTTGCCTCTGCATCAGCTTTCGCTCTTGCAGCTGCAGCCGCGGCCGCTTTTTTGCCTGCTTCAATTTTCTTTACTGCACGAATGGACTGGGCAAGCTGACGCTTTGCAGGGCATTCATAGGAGCAGCTACCGCATTCGATACAATCCAAGCCGTGGTGTGCCACAAAAGCTTCCCCTTCGCCTTTCAGAGCCAAGAAATTCAGCATGAAGGGCATAAGTCCCATTGGACAGTGGTCAACACACTTACCGCAGCGAATACAGTTTCTTTCTTCAGGAATGTATGCTTCTTGTTTTGTGAAGCAAAGTAAACCGGAAGTTGTTTTTACGGATGCAACATCCAAAGTATAAAGAGTAGGACCCATCATAGGACCGCCGGCAATCAGCTTTACAGGAGGATTTTCCTCGTTAAAGCCACCGATGGCATCAACCAAATCACGCAGAGTCATACCAATACGGATTTTGTAGTTGCCTGGGTTTTTGATACCTTGTCCGGAAACGGTTACCACTCTTCTCATCAAAGGTCTACCTTTTACAATAGCTCTTTCAATTGCAAGAACAGTATCCACGTTATCAACGATACAGCCTGCACTTGCGGGCAGAGCGCCGGATTTTACTTCTCTTTTTGTGATGGCATAAATCAAGTGTTTTTCAGAACCCTGAGGGAATTTTGTCACCAAGGGCTGAACAACAATATTACTGATGCCTTCACAAGCCTTTGTCATAATTTCAATTGCCTTAGGCTTGTTCATTTCAATGCCGATTACGCCTTTTGCATTAGGATGCAGCTTCAGCATAATCTGCAGACCTTTTACAATACGTTCTGGTTCTTCCACCATTAAACGATAATCACATGTGAGGTATGGCTCACATTCTGCCGCATTGATCAAAATATAATCAATGGGATTATCCTTGGGTGGATTCAGTTTTACATGGGTAGGGAAACCAGCACCACCCAAACCAACAACGCCCGCGTTTTTAATTGCCGCAAGAATTTCGTCGTTTGTCATTTTGGTGTAGTCTCTGCCTTGGTTCAAGCCTTCGATTTCTTCCATTTTGCCGTCGTTTTTCACAACGATGGATTTTACCATTACGCCGCCGGGAACGAGCATAGGACGGATGTCCACAACTTCGCCGGATACGCTGGAAAAAATTGGAGAAGACATGAATGCGGGTGACTCTGCGATTTTCTGACCAACCTTTACATGATCGCCAACAGCAACAAGAGGCTCACAGGGAGCGCCGATGTGCTGGCTCATGGGGTAGAACAATTCAGAGTTTTCCTTTGGGAGTATCACCTGAATAGGCTGCTCTGCGGACAGAGCTTTTCCATCAGGCGGATGAACTCCACGTTTGAACGTTAAAGCTTGCATATTATCCCCCTCTGTCAAGTGTTTTTTGCGCTTGGGAAGCGCGAAGATTAGTTATACCTTCAAGAAATGATAGAACTATACGTACAACAGCAGTATTTTAATACAAAAATGAAGTTTTCACAACATATTTGTAAAAAAAACTACAAAAGCTACATAAAGCAAAAAAAGGTTTTGTCAAAATCCATCGATAAAATTTGTGGATGAACCTTATTTTGTACGCATAGAAAGGCATACAATCAATTTGTATGCTAAATATTAAGACCTACTTTAGTTTACTATTATTATCTAAAATTGTAAATGATAATATATTACCATAATTGGTGGGGTTTTTCCCATGGTTTTTTAAGGCAATTAGACAAAAACAAACTGCCGAAAACAGCAAACTCTTTACAACATGGCAGAAATGTAGCTTTTTTTTTAAGGTAAACTGTGATAAAATGAAAAAAGTGCCAAAGACGAGAGAAACTTATTGTTAAAATTAAAATAAAACAGGAGAGGGTGATATCGTGGATTTGTCCCTGCAGTTAGCACAAAAGCAGATTTTATCTCAAAGAATGCAACAATCTGTTGAAATTTTACAGATGAATACAATTATGCTTACTGAATATATTCACGAGCTGACCCAGGAGAATCCCCTCTTGGAGTGGCAAGAGGTTTCTGATGAGCAGGCTGTGAAAGAAGATAAGCTGTTACGCAAGCTGGAATGGCTTGAGGAAGCAGACGAACAAAATCGCAGTATGTATCGTGTAGAGCAAGAGGACGAGCGGGATGAAAGGGACTCCGTTGGAAGGCGAGAGCGGGAAAGCCTACGGGAATATCTTTTGTTCCAAATCAATATATTAAATGTGGATGAAGGGGTTAAATGTGTGTTGCGCTTTTTGGCTGAAAGCACAGAAGAGAGTGGCTATCTAGAAAAGGGCGCATTGGAAGCTGCGGAGACAAAATACCATTTAAAAGGAAGTTGCAGTGAAGACATTATTGGACTTCTTCAATCCTTAGATCCTCCCGGTGTAGGGGCCAGAAACTTGCAGGAATGTCTTTTGATTCAGCTCAAGCAAAAGAATGCATCTCCTGTTTCTATTATTATGGTTGAAAAATATTTAATGGACTTGGCAAAAAATAGGATGAGCTATGTGGCGAAGCAGATGCGGGTGACCCTTGAGGTTGCAAAAGATGCATTTGAGGAAATAAAAAGCTGTGAGCCTAAGCCTGGTCGTGGATTTTTAAGTGAAAAACCGGTTGAGTATATTTTGCCGGACGTGTTTGTGCAAAAGCAAGGAGGAGAACTATTGGTTACGGTAAATAGTTCCTCATCTCCTAGATTGTTTATCAGTCAGTCTTATTTAAAAATGCTTCGAGAGGGTGCATCTGACGAGGCAAAGGAATTTATTTCTAATAAATTAAGACAGGCAGAGTGGGCAATTCAGTGTATTTCTAAAAGAGAGAGTACTTTGCTTGAAACAGCAAAATGCATTGTAAATCATCAAGAAGAATTTTTTATTCGTCCTGATGGTCAGATAAAACCATTGCGATTAGCAGACATTGCCGAGTGCATGCAGGTGCATGAGTCCACGGTGAGCCGAGCGGTGAGGGATAAATATCTTCAATGTGACAGAGGGATTTTTCCTTTAAGCTCCTTTTTTTCCAAGGCGTTATCTTCGGAAGAAACGGGTACCATTTCCGCCGATAGCATTCAACAGAAAATACGGTTGATGATTGAAGGGGAAAACAAAATGAAGCCTTTCAGTGATAGAGAGTTGACGGAGGTGCTGCAAAAAGAGGGGATTCAGATTTCCCGCAGAACCGTGGCGAAATATCGTGAGGGCTTGGGCATCGCAGGAGCGTCAGGCAGAAAACGTTACGAGTAATACGAGTAAGTTGTTAAGGGAGAGATTTTATGTCGGATACAATTTTTCACATAAAATTAGATAAAGAAGGGCAGTCCCCCTTATATCAGCAGTTGGCTGATGGACTAGGCAGGCTGATTTCCCAAGGCAGCCTTGCACCGGACAGCAAATTGCCGCCGATACGAAAAATGGCGGAGGCATATGGGGTAAATAATGTTACAGTGGTTACTGCGTATAAGCATTTGGAAAGCAAACAGATGGTTTATTCCAGAAAAGGCAGTGGAACCTTTGTCTCCCCTTTGCCTGTGGAGGCAATCCCTTCGCCGGTTGCTAAGGGGAATCTTCACAGCTTTGAAGTGGGTATTTCTTTTGATAAGGCAATAAATTTTGCAAATACATCATTGCCCCACGAGTTGTTTCCCGTTGATGCCTTCAAGAAAGCCTTTGACGAGGTTTTAGAGCGGGAGAAGGGCGGGGCTTTCCGATATACCGATAGTATGGGGTATCAGCCCTTGCGAGAACAGCTTTGCAGCTATATAGAGGCCTATGGCATTAAAACAACCCCTGACAGCGTACAAATCATTTCAGGCGCTCAGCAGGGCATAGACGTAATTTCCAAGGCGATGATTCACTTTGGAGATGTTGTTTTTGTAGAAAGCCCCACATTTTATGGTGCGGCAGGGGCGTTTCTATCCAGAGGAGCAAAGCTGATTGAGATTCCTATGGAGAACGATGGAATGAAAATGTCGGTTTTAGAAGATTATTTGAAGCTGTATCGACCAAGGTTTATTTATATGATGGCGTATTTTCAAACACCCACAGGAATTTCTTATTCTTTGGAAAAAAAGCGCCGCCTTCTGGAGTTGGCAGAGAAATATGATACTTATATCATTGAAGAGGATGATTTCTACGACTTTTATTACAGCAAAGAAGCGCCGGTGCCTTTAAAGGCATTGGATTATAAAAATAGAGTAATATATATTAAAAGTTTCTCCAAAATATTAATGCCTGGTCTTCGTATGGGTCTAATGGTTTTGCCCAAAAAGATTCATCAAGGGGTTATGGAAGCAAAATATACCACAGATATTTCAACCTCAGGTTTTATTCAAAAAGCCATGGAGCAATATTTTAAGGAAAATGGCTGGGAGGAGCATGCGAAAACCATGCGTGGTTTTGGTGGAGAAAAATACCGTCATACCCTCTCTTTTGCCAAAAAATATTTGGCGGGAAGAGCCAGCTTCTCACTGCCTAACGGAGGGGTTAGCCTTTGGATTCAATTGCCTGAAGGTATAAGTGCTGAGGCCTTTTGCAGCCGTATGCTGGAGAAGAATGTAATTCTTACCCCAGGGAGTCAGTTTGAAATCAGCGGCAGAGACAGTGGTCATGTGCGATTGAGCTTTTGCGGCCTTGAGGATGGCAAAATTGAGGTAGGGCTAAAACGAATGAGTGAAACCATTGATAACATGGCAGTGAATAAGCTGTTTTAATTTTAAAGTTATATTTGTTTATCATTTTGAGGATCCCTTTGTTAAAATAAAATACATATATTCTGAATTTTCTGGAAATATTAGTAAGAATAATATGTTTTGGTATGTCCATATATCTGCAACTATTTTGTAAGCTATGAACAGTTGAAAGAGCAAGGGTTTACTTGGTGGTTTACCATCCTAAGGTAATACGCCTTTCTCTTGACAAACGAAAAGGGACTTACTATAATCTTCTTAACTGAATGAATTGAAAAAAGCCATAAAAAGAAGGAGTATTTAACATCAGGCCTTTACAGAGAGAAAACCAATTGGTGGAAGGTTTTTGGGAGCCCGTTAGAGAAGCAGTCTTTTTGGATATTCACAGCTCTGCGGCGGAATTTAGAGTATGCTGCGGCGCAGGCCGGCGTTAACGGCATGAAAGCGACGGCGTTATGCCGTAAGCAGGGTGGTACCACGGTTTAATCGTCCCTGATCCTTAGTGATCGGGGGCTTATTTTTTTCCAAAGAACAATGAGATGAAATGATTAGGAGGAAATACAATGAAATACATGGGTGTAAATGAAGTAAGAGAAGCTTTCCTTTCCTTTTTTGAGAGCAAAGAGCATTTGCGTTTGCAAAGCTTTCCTTTGGTACCCCACAACGACAAGAGCTTACTGCTGATTAATTCAGGTATGGCGCCAATGAAGGCGTATTTTACTGGTCAGGAAATTCCTCCCAGCAAAAGGGTAACCACTTGTCAAAAGTGTATCCGTACAGGTGATATTGAAAATGTTGGCAAAACAGCACGCCACGGCACCTTTTTTGAAATGCTGGGTGATTTTTCTTTTGGTGATTACTTTAAAAATGAAATCATTCCTTGGTCTTGGGAGTTTGTAACAGAGGTTTTGGGCATCCCTGAGGATAAGCTGTATGTTACCATTTATGAAGAGGATGATGAATCCGGTGATATCTGGCATAATGTCGTTGGTGTGCCTCGTGACAGAATTAAAAAACTGGGCAAAGCCGATAACTTCTGGGAGCACGGTACAGGCCCTTGTGGCCCTTGTACAGAGATTTATTATGACAGAGGGGAAAAGTATGGCTGTGACAGTCCGGACTGCGGTGTAGGCTGTGATTGCGACCGTTATATGGAGTTCTGGAACTTGGTACTCACCCAGTTTAACGCTGAAGTTGACGGCACCTATACGGAGCTTGCTCAGAAGAACGTGGATACAGGTATGGGCTTGGAACGTATGGCTACTATCTTGCAGGGCGTGGATTCTATTTTTGATGTGGACACTGTAAAATCTATCCGTGATGCAATTTGCCAAAAAGCCAATGTGGAATATGGTGAAATTGCTAAGACTGATGTATCTGTTCGTGTCATTACAGACCATATCCGTTCCGTTACGATGATGACTGCTGATGGCGTTTTGCCCTCCAATGAGGGTCGGGGCTATGTCCTTCGCCGTTTGCTTCGCCGTGGGGCACGCCATGGAAAACTTCTGGGGATTGAGGGCGAGTTCTTGGCAGAGCTCTCTAAATCTGTCATTGCATGCAGTGGTGACGCTTATCCTGAATTGGTGGACAAGCAGGAATATATTTATAAAATTCTTTCCATCGAAGAAAACAGCTTCTATAAAACCATTGATAACGGTATGGCAATCTTAAAGTCTGACATGGAAGAGATGAAGGAAGCTGGTCAGACAACAATGAGTGGTGACAAAGCATTCCGTTTGTATGATACCTATGGTTTCCCCATTGATTTGACAAAGGAAATCTTAGAAGAAGCAGGAATGGATGTGGATGAAGAAGCTTTTGCTGCTGAAATGAAACAGCAAAAAGAAAGAGCGAGAGCGGCAAGGGGGAAATCCACTTATATGGGGGCAGCGGAAACTGTGTATCATGAGCTCCCTGTTGATTTGGAGACAAGTTTTGCAGGCTATGATGTGAAGGAAGTTTCTGATGCCAAAATTGTTGCATTGATTGCAAATAATGAGGTGGCAGGTGTGGCACAAAAAGGAGACGGTGTTTCTGTATTCCTCAGCAGCACACCCTGTTATGCAGAAAGTGGCGGTCAGGTTGGTGACCACGGAACAATTAAAACGGCAAAGGGTCTTGTAACGGTAACAGATTGTATTAAGGTCATTGGTGGGAAAATTGCCCATGTAGGTCAGGTGACTGAGGGTTCAGTTTCTGTTGATGAGAAGGCAATTATAACAGTGGATTGGGAAAGACGTATGGCAACGGCAAGAAACCATAGTACAACCCACTTATTACAAAAAGCACTGAGAACTGTTTTGGGCACCCACGTGGAGCAGGCTGGTTCTTATGTAAGTCCTGAGCGTTTGCGTTTTGACTTTACCCATTTTACAGCCTTGAGCGATGAGGAATTAAAGGCTGTAGAAAAGATGGTAAATGACTCTATTTTTGCAAGCTATGTAATTGAAACGGCAGAAATGAGTATTGAAGAAGCCAGAAACAAAGGGGCAATGGCTTTGTTTGGTGAAAAATATGGTGATGTTGTACGTGTGGTTGATATGGGGGGCTATAGCGTAGAGCTTTGCGGCGGTGCCCATTTGACAAATACTGCCCAGGCTGGGTCCTTTAAAATACTTTCTGAAAATGGTGTTGCTGCTGGTGTGCGCCGTATTGAAGCAGTAACAGGCAGTGAAGCATTGAAACATTATCAGGCACAGGAAGATGAATTGAAGGAAATTTCCCGTCTGGTAAAAGCAACCCCCGATAAGCTGGTTGCCCGTGTGGAACAATTGATGACTGAGCAGAAGGAAATGGCGAAGGAATTGGAGAAGCTGAAAGCCAAAATGGCTGGTGGTGCTGTTGAAGATATCTTAAATGCGAAAATGGAAATCAAGGGCGTTGCAGTTTTAGCGGCAGAAGTAAAGGATTTGGATGCCAATGGTATGCGTACCTTGGGTGACCAGTTGAAGAATAAACTGGGTAGTGGCATTGTTGTTTTGGCAGGGGGTGCAGAGGGCAAGGTAAACCTGATGGTGATGGCAACAGATGATGCCGTTGCAAAGGGTGCTCATGCAGGTAACATTGTTAAGGCGGCAGCAGCAGCATGCGGCGGTGGCGGCGGTGGTCGACCCAACATGGCCCAGGCAGGAGGCAAAGATGTCTCCAAAATTGGTGAGGCATTGGAAGTTGCAAAAGAAACCATTGCACAGCAAATAAAGTGATTTTTAGGGTGTTGGCAAAGCCCATGACCTTTGATAGACAGTTTTCTAGGAATTAACTTACTGATAAGGATGGTTACAAAGAAACAACACTTGATAGGTGCCAATGTATGGCACCTATTTTTTTCTTTTGCACTAACCTGTGAAAACGATGTAAATTTGGATTAAACTTTTGAGATATGCTTCTTTGGGGTATACTTTTAAGGGAAACGTTGCTATCTGTTCGTGTATTGGAGACATTTATTTGTTTTATGAATGATTATGCGTGATTGTCCCCAGATATTAATTAGAATGAAAAAAGAACCCCTTGACTTGATGAAGGAAATACGTTAAAATAAGACGTAAGTAAAGCGAAACTTTTCTTACAGAAGTATAGAGGAGTTTCGCTCTTTTTCTGCGCGCAAAGAATATTTATGCAAATAACAGTTATATTTTGAATAAGGCATTTTTGAATGCCACATTAGGAGGTGCTTCTATGAGTTTAAAAAAGCATTATGATGTAGCAATTATTGGCGGTGGTATCGGCGGGATTATGACAGCATATCGTTTGGTTGAGAGCAATCCCCAAATGAAGGTCTTAATTATGGAAAAAGGTCATGCCATTCGGCAGCGCCATTGCCCTATTGTGACAGGAAAGGTAGAGAAGTGTATCAAATGTTCCTCTTGTGCTATTATGGAAGGCATGGCAGGCGCAGGTGCATTTTCCGATGGGAAATATGTTATTTCTACGGAATATGGTGGCTGGCTAACTGAGTTTTTAGAGCCCCAAACGGTGATTCATTACATCGAGCAGGCAGATGAGGTTTTGGTGAAATTCGGTGCAACCACAGACCGTTTTATGCCCAATGATGATTTGAAACGCCTTTGCTTGCAGCACGATTTGCATATGAGTCAGGCTCAGTTAAAGCATTTGGGTACAGACAGTAACTTTGATACCATGCGCAAGCTGATTGAATATTTGGAAGATAAGGTAGATATCGCTGTAGATACAGAGGCTACAGATGTGAATAAAGATACCAAGGAAATTCATTTGATTCACAAAGGGGAGAAAGATGTGATAACGGCAGATAAAATAATATTTGCCGTAGGCCGTGTTGGCAGCCGTTTTTTCTCTGACTGGTGCGAAAAAAATAATATTCCCTTGAAAAATAATCAGGTAGATATTGGTGTAAGAGTTGAGTTACCTGCGATGGTTTGGGATCATTTCAGCAAAAAGATATATGAACCCAAAATATGGTACCGTTCCAAACAATATGGTGATACCACTAGAATGTTCTGCTTTAACGAAAGAGGCCATGTTGTAACGGAGAATACCGGAGGTGTGCTGACAGTAAACGGGCATTCCTACCGTGATCAGGCCAGAAAGACGGAAAACTCCAACTTTGCTTTGCTATCAACCATTCGCTTTACAGAACCATTTAAAAAGCCCATTGAATATGCAAGATATGTGGCAAGCTTGGCAAACCTCATTTGCGGCGGTGGCGTTATGGTACAACGCTTAGGAGATTTGGAGATTGGCAGACGTTCTGATGAAAGCCGAATCAGAAAGTCTACCACAAGACCGACACTTCATGCAGTGGCTGGGGATTTGAGCCTTTGTATGCCGAAACGTCAGTTGGATAATATCATTGAGACCCTCCATGCATTGGATAAAATTGCACCGGGTACTGCGAATTATGATACCTTACTTTATGGGATAGAGTGTAAGTATTATTCAGCAAGACCAAAATGCACAGAGTTCCAGCTGGATGACTGTCCAGGACTTTATGCCATCGGCGATGGTGCTGGTTTTACCCGTTCTCTTTCACAGGCGGCGGCAAATGGAATGTATGTGGCAGATAAGATTTTGGGAAAATAAAATTGAGATAAGAAGAAAAAGAGGGAAGGACACGTGTTGTGACCTTCCCTCTCTATTTTTGTTATAATGAATCATTAAGTTCAATCCATTTTGTAAGGTTAAATCTGGTTTTTATGCAAGTTCAGATCTTTGTTTTGCCTTTTCAGACATAGGAATAAATTTTCCAATCAGACCACCAATGAGAGCAGGAATAACCCATCCACACTGGAAGCTAGCCAAAGGAAGACTCTTAACAAAAGTCAAAGGCAAGCCAAAACCGCATAATACATCGGCAGCACTAACCAATAAAGCAAATACAGCAGCACCGATATAGATGTTATTGTTTTTGATGTTCTTGCCAAAGAAAGTCAAGATAATCATAACAAGAACAACAGGGTAAAGCAATGTCAAAATTGGAGCAGCGATGCTGATAATGGTAGAGATACCAAAATTGGATACAAAATAGCTGAAGGCAACGGTAATAATAACTACCATCTTGTAAGAAGCTTTGCCATGTGTTAATTCCTCAAAGAAGGATGCACAAGAGGAAACCAAGCCGATTGAAGTTGTCAGACAAGCAAAGAATACGATGATGCCAAGCATCAATACGCCATAGTTGCCAACCAGATTTTGTGTGATAGCAACAACCAAGCCTGTTTGGTTCAAGTCTTCAAAACCACCACCGGAGGTTGTAGCACCTAAGTAAGCCAAACCGCCATAGATAATCATCAATGCACCGGCTGCAAAAACACTGGACTGAATTACAACTTTCATCGTTGATTTTGTATCAGTGTAACCCTTGTCCTTTGCAGCAGAGATGATAATGATAATAAATACCACAGATGCCAAAACGTCCATTGTCTGATATCCCGCAAGAATACCTTCTTTTACGGTATTAAAGCCGGTTGTGTCTACAATTGGTCCGATTGGGTTAACAATACCCATTACAATCAACGCCAACAGAGAAAGAACTAAGATTGGTGTCAAATATTTACCAATAACGTCGATAACGCTAGAAGGACGGATGGTAAACATAAGAGTTAAGCCGAAAAAGATTGCACCGAATACCCAAGAGTTGACGGATGGGAATATAGGCATAACACCCATTTCGAAAGTAGTAGCGGCAGTACGAGGAATAGCAAGGAAGGGTCCGATACATAATACAATCAAAGAATTAATAATGACTGAGGGGACTCTACCCAATTTTCCAGTAATACCGTTCATAGAAACATCGCCTGTTTTAATCATAGCTAAAATTGCTACCAATGCCAAGCCAACATCGGCAATAAAGAAACAAATAAATCCTGTAAACCATTCGCTACCTGAGTTAATGCCTAAGTAAGGCGGAAAAATCAGGTTACCTGCGCCAAAGAACATTGCGAATAATGCCAAACCAATAACTGCAACGTCGGCCATGCTGTTTTTCTTTCCGTTCATAGATAATACCTCCTTGTATTACTTACTCTCAACTTTTCTCTCTGATGTGCAATCGGCGTCTATGGGATTGCGACATGCACATTATTATCTAATAAAAACTCAAAAATATCAACCTAATGAAAAATATTTAAGTGAAACAATTTATGGGAAAAACATAATCTTAATAAAATAAATATTGAAAAAATAATTCAAACGGGTAAAATAGAACGTAAAACAATAAAAAATCAAGAATTTTATTATTTCTATGAAATGTACAATGTGCAAATACAATTTTATGGTAAAATATATTTCATTCATTTTTTTTTGTGAGTTTGTCTAATATTTAAAGTAATTTTTAGAAAAAAACTATAGTATTTTCTCTGTTTTAGATGAAAAACCAAAGATAAATGTTCGGAAATCATGGACAAAAAATTTATTGTAAACAATATAAATTGCTGAAATTTTCCACTGTAGGTGGAAAATTATATAAGCAAAAATTCATTTGGTTATATTTAGGGTGTTCTTTTTTCAAAACAAGCATAAAAAAACAAGAATTGTCTTTGTGAGAAGGACGATTATCTGGCCTTGTGGGTATTTTTAAAAAAACAAATACAAATAGCAAAGGAGTTTCATCAAAATTGAAGAATACTATCAGCATTACAACTGAAATTTACGTAAAATATATTTTTTTATAGCATATAGAAACAAAAATAGGAGGGAATTATGAAAGAAGTCAGTATCCATGTGGGTAAACGGATCAGGCTTTACAGAAAGCTAAAGAAATTAACAATTGAGGTCTTTGCAGAAATGATTCATAAAAGCAAAGCAACAGTTTCTAAATATGAAAATGGTGAAATTTCAATTGATATTGAAACCCTATTTTCTATCGCAGATGCCTTAAATATTTCTGTAAATCAGCTTGTGGATTATGAAAATGTCACAACTTCCGAGGAGACAGAAGGGGAAGCTCTTGTGAAGCGGAAGACGGGAAAAACAAAATACTACTTGTATTTCTTTGATGGAAGAAAAGGTCGAATTGTTAAAAATATTATTGAGGTGCAGGGTACAGGTGAAAATGGCATTCATAAAGCAAATTTTTATGTGGATGTAGAAGATTACAGTAATTATTACAACTGTAAATTTCTTTATCATGGAAACATGCGAAAATTTGATGCATTTACTAATTTCAACTTTGAGAATCAGAATAACAAAGTAGAGCAAGTCTTTATGTATGCCATTAATTCCTTTACCCACAATCGCCGTTTGGTGGGGATGTTTTCAGGGCTTTCCACCCAACCAATCTTGCCGGTTGCATTTAAATTTTTAATGTCTCTTGATGTAATGATGGAGAACGAGGAAATGAAAGAACAGTTGATAATGACCAAGGAAGATCTGAAACAAATTAAGAAAATGAATATGTTTGTTATTAATCAGGAACTATAAAAAACCGATTGCTATGCATAAATTATGCTTAGCAATCGGTTTTTTTGTGTTTTTAATACCCGCGTGAGGCGTTTTTTGAAGCAAGGAATAAAATTTTTTGTTGCCTCAAAATTTATCCATTAATGCAATTGACATCAAAAGCCCCGCAATTTTAGCTGCTTGGGGATTTAGATTTTCCCCTGCTTCATCGGTACTTCCGTCAGCACTTCGAGCTGCAAGAAGGCCGCCTTCTTGGGTTAGGCTGGTAACGCTTTGATTTACCCCCTGCAAGGAATTAATGAACAGCAAAGAGCGACAGATATCGCGAATTTGCCCACGACCCCCTTCATCCAGAAAGGGGGCAATGGCTCTAAGAAGGGTAACTTCCTTTGGTGGATGTTCTACGGTAAATGACTTTTGATCGCCGGCGGCTAGCTGAATCTTCTGAATGTAGTTTCTCTCGATTGCTTCTCTTAAGGACGTAGACATTGCCAGAAAGTCTTTCTCCAGACCATCTGTTTGCTGAAGTGTTTTTGTTAATTCGTAAATTAAATTTCGTTCCATTACATGAAAACCACCTTTCCTGTTTGGTTCAGACAGGTACTTTGATCCAACAGTCCTCCGTTTTCGGCTGCTATTTTCATTAGAGCTGCCTTAATTTCGTTGGGTCTGACATAAGGGAATCGTTCTAACAGCAAAGAGGCCCCTCCGCTTACCAAGGGGGTAGCCATAGAGGCACCACTCATACTGATATAATTGGGATAAATAATGTTCTCCCGACTGCGGTTGGGCATGCTGAACTTATAATCGGGGGAGAGAACAGAAACAATGTTTTCTCCTGGGGCCCAAATATCCGGTAGATTGGATGACTCCTTGGTAAAAAGGGAGAAAGGCTTATGTCGTGTAAAATAATCTCGATCTTCCCAAGTTCCCACTGTAATTACCATGGGGCTGATGGGTGGCGGAGGCTGATAACCTCTGCGCCCATCTGGATTGCCCGCGGCAGCCACTACAACAATTCCTCTACGCCAGAGAACTTCAACGCTTTCTTTTAAAGGCTGATTCACCTTTCTGTCGTTGGAACCGATGGATAAATTTACTACTCTTATATTATATTTTGCAGCATTGTCCATTATCCATCTTAATGCGGCAACAGCGTGGGAGGAACTGCCTTGGCCGTTGCTGTCAAGAATTTTTAAGGAAATAATATGAGCCTCCGGTGCAATTCCCTTGTAGCGGCCATTGGAAAGGATACCACTGCCACAGGCGATACCCGTGACATG
>JAEZPX010000155.1 GCA_023413275.1 Bacillota bacterium
CTTATGCGTTTCGGTACACCTGAGGAAGTGGCAAAACTGGCGCTCTTTCTGGCCCAGGAGAATTCCTCCTATCTTACCGGACAGATTATAACCCTAGACGGAGGCATGCTATAATGAAAAAAAAATATTTATTATTTGATATAGATCATACCCTCATGGATTTTTCAGCCACAGAAAAAAAAGGGTTGAAAAAATGTTTCGATTCTTTTGGAATCCCCTTTACCGAGGAAATTTTCTCTTGGTATCTTTCCCATAACCGCAAGCTCTGGGCACAATATGAAAGCGGTAAGATTCCCCGTGATATTATCTTTCAAAACCGCTTTACCGATACCTTTGCAGAATTCTCTATTAAGGCAGACGGAAATTTGATGGAAAAGGCATATCGCCAAGCCCTTTCTGAAGGTATTGACTTGATTGAGGATGCACTGAACGTAGTGAAAAAACTGCATAAAACCCATGAACTATATGTTGTAACCAACGGCCTTGCTTCTACTCAAGAGAAGCGCTTAACTGACAGTGGTCTTGCACCCTACTTTAAGGCAATCTTTGTTTCGGAGGTCATTGGGCTTCAAAAGCCAATGCCAGCGTATTTTGACTATTGCTTTGAGCGTATCCCAAATTTTCAAAAGAAAGAGGCCATCATTATTGGCGATTCTTTGTCCTCCGATATTCAAGGTGGAATAAATGCCGGCATAGACAGCTGTTGGTTTAATCCTAACGGCATAGCCAACGAAACCGCCTTTCAGCCCACCTGTGAAATCAGAAGTTTAACAGAGTTACTATCGCTTTTTGAAAACCAATAGCATACATATAAATAGAAACGGTATCCGCAGTTATTTTGCAGATACCGTTTTTTTTCAACCTTTTTTAACATGGAAGAAAGAGAAGCATATTGGATAACTTAAAGCAGGTAAGAGATATAACGGGAATGTTTCCATGCATTATAATTACTTATATCATACGCTTCTTCAACTGTTGTCAGTGGAAATGGCGTAGAATTCATTTCTGAATGCTCTTTTCCATACATACCAGGTTTTCCCAAATAACATTCTGAAAATGAAAAAGGCACTTACCTGCCAACGCATAGCCTAAATTTGAATATAAACCAATTGCAGGTTCATTTCCCTCATATGTATCTAGTCTTATGACTTTACACCATCTCTTACGTGCATACTCCTCAGCAAAGGCAACAAATTCTCTACCATAACCCTTTCCGCTGGAATTTGGTCTGATGCAAAGGGTATGAATCACCAAAACATCGTCATTTTCAGCAGAAATTTTCCAAGGAATATTGCCGTATTCCTTAGGTTGTATATGGTTCAAAATGATGCTTCCATACAATCGCCCTGCCTCGTCCTCGCCAACAAAAAGAGTGCCTTCCCTCAGCGCCTTTTCAGCATCTCCTTTTGTTGGATAAAGTCCTTTCTGCCAATTGGTATAACTGCCGTTTGCCGCTTCAAAATCCAAAACTTCGTGATAGATTGCTTCAACTTCGTCTAAATCTCTTACCAATGCTTTGCGTATCAAAATATCACTCCCTCGTTATCTTTGTCCCAATTTCAAGCTTGGATTGGCATTCAAATCCAAACCATCCCGCACTCCTGCTAGATATTCATAATACGCCGCACAACCAATCATTGCCGCATTATCCGTGCAAAGAATTGGAGAAGGGATGCTAAGTTGAAAACCCTCCCTTTTACAAGCTTCTTTCATTCTCTCTCTCAGCGCGCTGTTGGAAGCCACCCCACCGGCTAAGGCAATTTTCTGTAACCCTTTTCCCTTTGCCGCCTTAATGGCTTTTCCCACCAAAACCTCTACAACAGATTGTTGAAAACTTGCTGCAATATCAAAAGGGTTGATTTCCTCACCTAACATCCTTTGCTTATTCACATAATTTAGAACGGCGGATTTTAAACCGCTGAAACTAAAATCGTAGCTATCTTCTTCTAAAAATACACGAGGAAATTTAATTGCATCAGGATTTCCTTTTTTTGCAGCAGCATCAATTTTAGGTCCCCCTTGGTAGCCCATTCCAATTACTCTGGCAACCTTATCATAGGCCTCACCAGCGGCATCATCTCTGGTTTTACCCAAAATTTCGTACTTACCATAATCAGAGACATAAACCAAGTGAGAATGTCCCCCTGAAACAACCAAAGCCATATAGGGAGGTTCAAAATCCTTATTCTCAATATAGTTCGCACAAATATGCCCTTCTATATGGTGTACACCAATCAATGGCTTATTTACTGCAAAAGCTATGGCTTTTGCTTCAGCCAATCCAACTAGAAGTGCCCCCACCAATCCGGGCCCATAGGTGACCCCAATGGCATCCACGTCTTGAAGGGTTACGCCTGCTTCCTGCAAGGCTTGGGTAATCACCCCATCAATGGCCTCTATATGTTTTCTGGATGCAATCTCAGGCACAACACCACCATAAAGGGTATGCAGGGCAATTTGAGAGGAAATGACGTTCGACAATACCTCTCGTCCGTTTTTCACAACGGCAGCCGCCGTCTCATCGCAGGAGCTTTCAATTGCCAATATATAAATATCTTTTTCATTTTCCATGTTTATTGTCCTCCAAATTATCCTTGGGAAACAGGATGGTGGTACTCATTCTTTCCACACCCAAAACCGTATTCAGGAAAATATTCTGAGCCACTTCTAAAAATAGTTCTGGCTCATTGAGAGAAGGGCTGAAGTGGGTCAGCCAAAGAGCTTCTGCTTCGCCATCCTTAGCCAGCTGTGCCGCCTCAGAAAACAGCATATGCTTATTCTCCTTTGCTTTTTGTAATTTTTCGTCCTCACCATACATTCCTTCGCAAATAAAAAGCTGAACGCCTCGAATAAAGCTGCGTAATCTATCCGCAGGTCTGCTATCTGTACAATAAGCCACACTTATTCCCTCTCTTGGATTCCCCAGTACCATATCAGAGGTATATGTTTTTCCTTCGAACTCTAAAAAACCTTCCTTTTGCAAACTTCCCCATAAGGTTTTTGGAAGACCTAAGCCTTCTGCCTTCTTTATATCAAACTTTCCTCTGCGCTGTAAATCTATACGATACGCATAGCATTTCACCATATGATCCGCCAAGCAATGAGAAATCATAAAATTGCCCACCTGAATGGGATTTGGCGTATCCTTTCCAATTTCTATATATGTGAGTGGAAAAGGCAATTCCGGACAAATCCTACAAAGCCCTTCCACAATATAAGCAAGTCCCTGGGGCCCAATGATCGTAAGAGGTTCCGTCCTTCCCGCATTGCCAATGGTCAGCAATAGCCCTGGGAGACCTGAGATGTGATCCGCATGAAAATGAGTGATGCAAATCACATCAATGGATTTAAAGCCCCATCCTTGCATTTTCATGGTCACCTGCGTGCCCTCACCACAGTCGATCAGCAAAAGCCGCCCGTTTATCCTAGCCAGCATTGCCGTTAAAAATCGTCCGGGCATAGGCATCATTCCGCCTGTTCCCAGCAAACAAATATCAAGCATAACTTTCTCCTTTGAATTTAAAAATTACCGTTACTTTTCATCATATCGTATTCCTCGTTAAAATACAAGTTTTGCCACAGAAATGGGTCAATATACTTTTTCTCTTTCCAATTTCCTAAAATGCATTTCTATTCTTTTTGGGAATCATAATGGTCATTGAAATAATTAGTAAACTGTTCTTCCGTCCCAACACCTCTTAAACAATTTTTTTCTTGCAATACATTCAATCTTTAGGAAATTAACTATCTAAACGTCTTTTTTGACTCCAAAACAAATGATTCAAAATAATACGAAAAAAATTTTACTTTTCAGGTACAAAAACGTGTTCATCGGAATAGAAATACTAAGGGGGGGTTCTTATGCGCAGGAGATTTCGATATACACCATTTAAATGGATATGCGGAGTTATTTTCGTATCTTTGGGCATAGGAATGCTTCTGGCCGTGCTAATACCCTATTGCATTCCTCTGCTGGCACTATTATTTATTGGGGCAGGCATTTGGCTTATCTTTAATTTCTATCAGTGTTAAGAAAAAATGTCACAAATCAATAAAACGAAAAAAAGCCTTTCTCCAAACTCGGAAAAAGGCTTTTAGCTCTCGGTCAATTAGATTGCACGTGTAACTTTATTTGCACGCATACATTTTGTGCAAACGTAAATAGATTTTACATTGCCGTTATTTTCAACGATTTTAACTTTCTTTACGTTGGGTTTCCACTTTCTATTCGCACGTCTACTAACCTGACTACGGTTAATGCTGATTCTATGACCTTTCATCTGGCCCTTTTCGCAAATTTCACATTTAGCCATGTCTGCACCTCCTCCACTACTGCTTTATGTGACATAACAAAGATATTCTAGCAGAAAAGACAAAGTTTTGCAAGGAAAATCAGTGGATAATTTGAGTTTTTTTTCCTCTGCCTCAATCCTTGGAACGAATTACATAAAGATATCCTTCGGTAAAATCAATTGTTGCCTCTTCCTTTGCCAATACATTGCTCACCGCAACCATATCGTCATCTAATGCCAAATCCCTGTTTATCAAGGGATATTCAAATCCTGTAAGGGTAATCCCCTTTACCATCATGGATAAGGGTATGGTGGATACCAAATCCCCAATTTTTCCATGTATTGTAATTGGTTTATCCACTAGTTCAACACAATTATTTTCATCCACCAATCTAGCTCTTATTCCTTTTTTCAAAAGTCCCAAGAGCAAATGAGCATTGGCAAGGGAATGATCAAATCGGGAACCCAGTCCCCCCAATAAAATTAAATCTGTTACGCCTTTTTCCAAGGCTAAAGCAATCCCCAATTGCATGTCCGTTTCATCTTTTCTGGCAGGAAACTGACGAATAGGTATGCCTTTTTCTTTATAATAGTTCAAAACTTCTTGGCTCACTGAGTCAAAATCCCCAACAATATAGTCGGGCATTAAATCCAATGCCATTGTATGATGCAAACCGCCATCACAGCAGATCAGAACATGGGCACCTTCTAAATATTCCTTGCAAAATGCATAATTAGAAATCTTCGCTCCCGCAAAAATGACTGCCTTCATTTTACTCATACTCCTTGAAAATTTCAAAGAAATCTTTAGCAGCTTTGCCAATATTCTCTTTTCCAAATACTGCAGAACCTGCAACGATAACATTTGCCCCTGCATCTAAAACAATTTTTACATTTTCCTGGGTAATACCACCATCAACCTGAATATCATACCCTAGATTCATTTCTTTTTTCCAAAGAGACAATTGATGAATTTTAGGAACCTGATTTTCCATAAATTTCTGTCCACCAAAGCCCGGTTCCACCGTCATCACCAAAACCATCTCCACATCAGCTAAGTAAGGCTTCACTGCCTCCACAGGTGTATTTGGTTTAATGGTAATGCCCGCCTTGGCCCCTGTGCTATGAATCAAATCAATTACCTTCTTTGGGTTCTCTGTTGCCTCCAAGTGGAAGTTTATAATATCCGCACCCGCTTTACGAAATTCTTCAACGTATTTTTCAGGCTCAACAATCATTAAATGGGCGTCAAAAACCATATTGCTTGCCTTACGAATTCCTTTGATTACAGGAATGCCAAAGGAAATATTGGGAACAAAAACACCGTCCATTACATCCAAATGAATATAAGGAGTACCTGCTTGCTCAATGATTGCCAGCTGTTCCCCGATTTTTGCAAAATCGATGGAAAGCATTGATGGAGAAAGATAAATTGCCATTTTATTTCTTCCTTTCCTCTTCCTTTTTCAGTTCTTGAACTATATTTACATACCGTTCGTAGCGCATAGGATGAATTGCCTTGCCGATTTGTGCCTTTACAGCACAATCCGGCTCGTTTATATGCATGCATCCATGATAATAACATGCATGGACAAACGGTTCAAACTCTTTAAAATAGTATTGCAATTTTTCCGATGGGATATGATTTAAAAACAAGGAGGTAAATCCAGGGGAGTCCACAATATAGCTGTTCTCCGTTATTCGTATCAGCTCTGCATGTCTGGTGGTGTGGCGTCCTCGTTGTATCTTCTGGCTGAGTTCCCCTGTATTTAGCTCTAATCCAGGAAACGCCGCATTAATTAAGCTACTTTTACCTACGCCTGAAGGTCCGGCAAAAACAGAAATTCTATTTTCCAGTGCCGCTTTCAAATCTTCCACACCACTGCCAAGCTCTGCGCTGGTGCATATCACCAAATATCCTGCCTGTCTGTACAGTTTAGCGGCTTCTTCATAATCCTGATTGTTATCCTTGTCAATTTTATTTAACACGATGACAATGTCCAGCTCCTGCTCCTCCGCAAGGAGCAGGAACCGATCCAACAAGTCTAAGTTCATATCCGGACTTTTTGCCGCAAAAACAATAACTGCTTGATCAACATTGCTCACTTTAGGGCGAATTAGTTCAGTCCTTCTTGGCAGTATTTCATCCAAGCTGCCTTTTTTGTTTTCTTCATCCAAAACGGAAATTTTCACATGATCACCAACCGTAGGTCGGATGCCCTCTTTTCTGAAAATCCCCCTTGCACGGGTTTCAAAAACGCCTTTTTGGGTATCTATATAATAAAACCCACCGATTCCTTTTACAATTACGCCTTCAAGCATATGCCCTCCATCTTATTCCGAAAAATTCACATTTTGTGTCCATTGCAATTCATCATCAATATAACAACTTACGGTTCCACTACCCCTGCCTGTTAAGGAAACTGTATAAGGGAACTGTGTTGAATTTCTTGTCTCATCTATCGCAGGGAAAAGACCATCCGCATCATTTTTCACAACACGAACATATAAATCCCCATCCGCCCCACTAGGTGCACTGATGGTAAAGGACTTGGTTCCCGTTGTGGCTTCACCACCACCATTGTTATTTCCACTGTTGTTTGCATTCCCGTTATTTCCATTATTTCCGTTATTTCCATTTTGAGTCGGCTCATTCTCCACAGCCTTACCGGAACTGATTACCAAATTCACAATGCTTCCGCTTGGCACCTCTTGCCCAGCACTTAATGTTTGGGTCATAACCTTACCCTTATCCACAGTTTGGCTTTCTGCATAAGATACACTGCCAACCGTTAATCCAACTGCCGTCAAATCTTTTTTCGCCTGCTCTTCAGAAAGGCCCATGACACTTGGCACAGAAACACTCTGATTTTCATCGCCTTTGCTTACCTTTAAAATAATGGTCGTCTTTGCATTAATGCTTGCTCCCACATTGGGAGTTTGATCTAAAACAACGCCAACTTCTTTATCCTTGTCAAAAACATACTCAATTCTAGGTGTTGTCCCAACTAAAGAGAATATTTTGCTGGTAGCTGTTTTTTCTTCTTCACCAACCAACGAAGGCATATCTTGGGAAGTCAACCCAAGGCTGGTCTTAATACCAATCTTTGTGCCGGAGGAAGCCATTGTACCTTTCTGAACTGACTGATAAATAATATATCCTTCATCATAATAACTACTGTAATCTTGTCCTTCCTCCACCAATTCTAAACCCATTTGCTTTGCCGCCGCTTGGGCATCACTAAGAGGCACACCAACGAAGGTAGGAACTTCAATGTTTTTTTCTGACGAAATCAAACCGCCACTTAAAAGCTTCATTCCTAAAACAGAAATTACTGCTATAATCACCAAAGCCGTAACGATTGCCGCTATGATTACTTTCTTTTCTGATTTACGGTCATGCTCATTTCCATAATCCCCTTCTTTTCTGGGGTTTCTACGCATTCTATTGGGCCTTTTACTTGTTTTCACAGGCTCTGCCTCCACATATTCATTTTCGTAATCGTCTTCTTTTGATAAGCGCAGCTTTTTACCGTATTTTTCAAAGCTCACCATGGGTTCTCTTTCACCCTGAGCCTCCACTGCCTCTGTTTTCTCCGAAAAAGCATTTCTATTCAGTCTGATAAATTCAACTTCTTTTGGATCAGCTGATTTCGTTGCCTCTAAATCCTGTTTTCCTCCAGATATTGATACAGCATCAGAAGAGCCTTCCTCGGGAGCTTTTTCTTCTGAATTTTGCTGTTCTCTAAGCTCAGCTGCCACCTCTGCTCTTCTGGAACGGCGCACGCCATTGGTAGTACCACCCGCTGTTCCTGCTAAAGTCGCTGCTGTAACAGCCGCCTCAACCTCTTTTTTCACAGGTGACTCTGTATGTAAAAATCCTCCCGCCGTATCTGTTCTGGCTTTCAACAAATCTGCCAGCATCAGCTCAACGGTTGCATATCTTTCATCCGCTTTTTTCATTGTTGCCTTTTTTATAATTCCCTCAATAGCCGGAGTACAATTGGGGTTATACTGTCGAATATCAGGCAGTTCCTCGCTGATATGCTTTAGAGCAATGGAAACGGAATTATGTCCGTGAAAGGGCAAAACACCCGTAATCATTTCAAACATGGTAATACCCAAAGAGTAAATGTCACTCTTTTCATCCACATAACCGCCTCTTGCCTGCTCTGGGGAGAAATAATGTACAGACCCTGCCGCATTGGCTGTGGTAGTCATGGTAGAAACTGTGGCTGCTCTGGCAATACCAAAGTCCGTAACCTTAACTACGCCATCCGTCCCCACCAAAATATTTTGTGGCTTAATATCCCTATGTATGATGTGCGCCTTATGGGCCTGAGCCAATGCAGACGCAATCTGAATGGACACATTTAAAGTAGAACGTGAATCAAAAGGAGCCTTTTGACGAATTGCCTGCTTCAAAGTGTCCCCATGAATATACTCCATAACAATATAATTGGTTTCACCGTCCTCACCAACATCGTAAACACGCACAATGTTGGGGTGAGAAAGCCTTGCCGCGGAGCATGCTTCGGAACGAAATCTTTCAATAAATTCTTCATCACCGATGAATTCCTCACGCAAAACTTTAACAGTAACATATCTATCCAGTTTCTTATCTTTACCCCGATATACCATAGCCATACCACCGGAGCCAATTTTCTCTATAATCTCATATCTATCCCCAAGGATAGTTCCGGGATTCAACAACATTAGTTCTTACCTCCTACATCAACCAAAATCAAGGAAATATTATCATGTCCGCCTCGTTCATTGGCCATTTCAACCAATCTCTGCGCCTTTTTTTCCAAGGTAATCCGCTTTCCTATGACTTCCGCCATTTCCTTATCTGATACCATACCGGAAAGTCCATCTGTGCAGAGGAGTAAAATATCTCCCCTCATTGCACTCTCCACAATTGCATCTGTTTCAACGGTTTCTTTAATCCCCACAGCACGGGTAATAATATTTCTTTTGGGATGACTTGCTGCCTCTTCCTTTGTGATGGAGCCAAGTCGTACCAATTCCATCACATAGGAATGATCTGTGGTAAGAGCACTAAGCTCTTTTTTACGAAATAAATACGCACGGCTGTCCCCAACATATGCAACAAAAATTTTCCCATCCTGAACAGCCGCGGCAACCATGGTTGTACCCATCTCTGCAAATTCACGCTCAGAATTGGATTTATCATACACAGCCCGATTAGACGCCGCCATGGCCTCTGCCAATAAATCAGGTATATCCTCCTCGCCATGGGAATCTCTCTCCTGTTTGATATAATTCAAAAAGGAATCAATGGCATACTGACTGGCCACTTCTCCGGCATTACAGCCTCCCATTCCGTCTGCTACTATAAACAGGTTTTGAATTTCATCCTCAGGCGACGGAACATAAAGGGCATCCTCATTATTTTTTCTGCATTTACCAATATCACTGATACCTATTGCTTTCAAGCAATCCACCTCCCCGGTGTACAAAATCCGAAATGAATTATCCTCAAGCATAACCTCTTTTTTAGAAATTGATAACTATGATAATTCTCTTTTGTCTTTTAAATGACTGCGTCTTAGCTGACCACAGGCCGCATCAATGTCACTGCCCAGTTTTCTGCGAATGGTGGTTTCCACTCCGTTTTCCTGTAACAGTGTTGCAAATTGTTTTACTCGATCGTTAGAGCTTTTGATATAGTCTCGCTCTTTCACGTCATTCACAGGAATTAAGTTCACATGGCACAGCATATCTCGAAGCTTTTTCGCTAACTCTTTGGCACAATCATCACTGTCGTTTACTCCCCGCATCATGGCATATTCAAAAGTAATCCGCCGTTTGGTTTTCTCCGCATAATCACGGCAAGCAACCAATAAACGATCCATTGAATTCGCCTTTGCCACAGGCATAATGCTCTTTCTAATTTCATCGTTGGGGGCATGAAGAGATACCGCTAGGGTTATCTGCAAATGCTCCTCTTCCAACTGATACATTTTTTCAATCAACCCACAGGTTGAAAGGGTAATGTGTCTTTGCCCCATATTCTGCCCATCAGGATGGTTGATTAAATGTATAAATTTTACCACATTCTCGTAGTTATCCAATGGTTCGCCGCTGCCCATCAGTACCACGCCGCTGATACGCTCACCACAATCCTTTTGAATTTCATATACTTGAGAGAGCATTTCACCTGCCGTCAAATTCCGCTCTACACCATCTAATGTTGAGGCACAAAATTTGCAACCCATACGACATCCCGCCTGGGTTGAAATGCACACAGTATTTCCATGCTCATATTTCATCAATACGCTCTCAATGACCGAATCATTCTCCAAAGCAAAAAGATATTTTCTTGTTCCATCAACTTGAGATATCAATCTACGTACCATTTCAACGCCGCCAAGAACGGCATTCTGCTGTAGCTTTTCTCTCAAACTCTTAGACAGATTTGTCATCTCATCAAAGGATGAAACTTGTTTTTTATGAATCCACTCGAAAACCTGTTTCCCACGAAACTTTGGTTCCTTCATGTCAGCCAAAAAAAGCTGCAATTCTTCTAAATTCATAGATTTTAAATCATTTTTTGCCATGTTTATCCCTTTCTTTTCATTTTTGCAATAAAGAATCCATCCGTATTGCTTTTATGGGGTAACAGTGTAATATACCCCTTCTCAGTGGTTTCCTGCCATAGGGTCTTTGGCAGAAACTCCGTCATATTCTCTGTAATAAACTCTGGGTGATTGTTTAAAAACCACTCTACGTTTTTTTCATTTTCTTTTTTACATAATGTACAGGTACTGTAAATCAAAGTTCCTCCCAGCTTCACATATTTCGCCCCATTCTCTAGAATTTGGCGCTGAATGGGAACCAATTGATCAATCTCATCCCCATTTTTCTTTAAACGAATATCCGGCTTTTTCCCCATTAATCCTAAGCCAGAGCAAGGTGCATCCACCAAAACACGGTCAAAAGCATTTGCATAGTTTTCGTTAAATTCAGTGGCATCTTGCTGTATCGGTTCGATCATTGTAATTCCAAGCCGCTGGGCGCCTTGGGCAATCAATTCTATTTTATGCTCATAAATATCTCCGCATACAAGCCTTCCTGTATTTTCCATCTTTTCTGCAATGGTAAAGCTTTTCCCCCCAGGTGCAGCACAAAGGTCTAAAATACTCTCTCCCTTTTTGGGTGCCATCAACTCAATTGCAAGCTGAGAGCTTTCATCCTGCACATGAAACAAACCTTCGGAAAAGGCTTTGAGTCGTCCTATATCTGATGTTTTCTTTAAATGCAAAGCAGAAGAAACCAATCTGCCCTCAGATACTGCAGTGCCCAGCTTTTCCAACTCTTTTCTCAAGGATTCCTTTTTCGTTTTTAATGTGTTGACACGAATGGTTACATCTGGAGGGCAATTATTTGCTCTGCAAAGATTTTCCGTTTCTTCATAACCAAAATAGGCAATCCACATTTTCATCAGCCAAAGGGGGTGAGAATATTGGATATGCAAAAACTCCGGCGTACCCTTCTGGGGCAAAGCAATATTTTCTTTTTCCCGCCCCACGGTACGCAAAACACCATTTACAAATCCCTTTAACGGTTCCAACCCTCGTTCTGAAACCAACTTTACGCCTTCATTACAGGCAGCAGAATCAGGTACCTTCATAAAGTACATTTGATAGACAGCAGTACGCATCACCGCCAAAATCCATGGCTTCATCTTTTCTGTTTTTGTCTTAGAAAATTGATTGATGACATGGTCAATATAGTATAAATTTCTTAATGTACCATTTACAATTTCTGTTACCATGGCTCTATCCTTAGGAGGCATTGCCCCATTCTGGCGCAAAAGCCTTCTTAGAGTCATATTGTTGTATGCGCCTTCTTCCATGATTTCCATCATGGCTTCGGCAGCAATCTCTCTTGGGTTAATCTGTATCATTCTATTTTCCCCTTCATCAGGAATGTGATTGCAAGCAAATTTTATCTGCCTTACTCATTACTTATTCATATAACTGTTATTATCTTATGTCCAATAAAGTTTATCCCCCACCCAACATAAATAATCCGTTAAATCTAATCCACTAAATTATTATTATAAAGTATTCCCTGTCATAGAGCAACATTTTTCGCCATTTGTCCGAGGATTTCATTCTTTCACAAGAAATGGCAAAAGGCCGATTTTCAAATGAAAAATCAGCCTTCTTATGATATTTAGTCGCTTCTTCTTCCAAAAATTCCAATCAATCGTAATAACTGAAGGACTGCCACAATGGCCGCCGCAACATAGGTTAATGCAGCTGCCCGCAATACCTTTTTAGAACCTTCAACTTCGCTTTCATCCAAAAAGTTCTGCTCAACCAAAAGATCAGTTGCTCTAGCCGATGCATCAAATTCCACAGGTAATGTGATTAATGTAAACACTACCGATGCGGCAAAGAAAAGAATGCCGATCTGAATCATCAAATAACCACTGTTCCTGGAAAAAAGCATTCCAATAAAAATTAGTGGCATAGCCAACCTCGATCCTAAATTCGCAATGGGATAAAAAAGACTTCTTAGTGCAAGAGGACCATATCCAACATCATGCTGAATGGCATGGCCTGTTTCGTGTGCTGCTACACCCAAAGCCGCTACCGATGGACTATCATAAACATTCTGGGAAAGACGCAGTGTTTTTGTACGAGGGTCATAGTGATCTGTAAGATTTCCTCCTACCCTTTCCACGCTTACGTCATGAATCCCTGCATTTTGCAGCATCATGGTTGCTACCTGTGCACCGGTATAGCCTCGTTTGTT
>JAEZPX010000220.1 GCA_023413275.1 Bacillota bacterium
CTCTCCAAGGGCACCGTGAATGACATCACGAGCCTTTCCATGACCGTGAATGTTGCTCCTGACCCGGATATTGCAATTGTGGCTGCGGCAAAAAACGCTGCACAGAATGCAAGCTATGCTAACATGACTCAGACAGCGGCAACCCATGAGGATGCTATTAAATTGGTACTGAAAAACACTGCGGAAACAGCGGTGAGTAACAGTGACATTACAACTACCATAAACAAAGTTGCCTACACCCCGCCGATTGCAGGAACTTCGGCAAATTCCAGCGGCACAAACGGCAGCTATACCTTTACCATTACGGTGTCCAAAGGCAGTCAAAATGAAACAACTGCCCAGAAAACCATCACTATCACAGCAACGCCTTATACAGGAGGGACTGGCGGCGGTTCTGGCAGTGGTTCTGGCAGTGGTTCTAGTAAACCCGTTCCGTCCACTAAGCCCACCGAGCCTGTTACCGGCAGCACGGAAAATAAAGCTGCTGTGGACGGTAAGGGAAGCGTCAGCGTCAGCTTGTCCGATAAGAATATCACCGACGCCATTACGGATGCAAAGGCCGAGGCAGCAAAAAAAGGCGTGAATGCAGGAGACATTACGGCTGTAATCCACGTCACAACTGGTGAGATGGACGCTAACACTGTGGTGGTCAATCTGCCTAAAACGACACAAGAGCAGGTCATCAGCAACAATATATCCAGCGTTCAGCTTGCCATTGACCGTCCTGACATAACCATTGGCATTAACCTTGCGGCGGTAACTGAGATTAATCGGCAGGCAAAGGCCGACGTTCAGCTTTCCGCTACCCGTTTGGACAACACAAAACTGTCCGGCGACGCAAAGACCGCCATTGGCAATCGTCCTGCATATGACTTCAAGGCAATCTATGGCGGCGGAAAATCCGTGACTGATTTCGGCAAAGGCAGTGTCAACGTGGAAATTCCCTATACGCTACAAAAAGGTGAGATTGCGGGTAATGTCTATGCCGTGTATGTGGATACAAAAGGAAATGTGACCTATCTCACCGATTCCAGTTATGATGCAAGGCGCGGAACGGTGGTGTTTTCTACCAGTCATTTTTCTACTTACGGCATAGCCTACAAAGCCAGCTTTAACTATTCAGACATCGATGGTCATTGGGCAAAAGATGATATTCTTTTTGTTGCAAACCGCGGCCTCATGACCGGTACCAGCACCACCACGTTCAGCCCTAACGGTTCTATGACACGGGGTATGTTTGTAACAGCACTCGGACGTTTGGCAAATGCCGATATCAGCTCTTATAACAAATCGAGCTTTGGTGATGTAAAAAATGACGCCTACTATATGGGTTATATCGAATGGGGCGTAAAAAGTAACATTCTTGTTGGTATCGGTGGCGGCAAGTTTGATCCTGACGGCCTTGTAACCCGTGAGCAGATGTCGGTTATTATGGACAGATATGCCACAGCGAATGGGTTTAAGCTGACAGAAGTTCAAGCGCAGAACACCTTTGCCGATAACGCCCAAATTGGTGCATGGGCGGTGCCTTCCGTAAAGCGCATTCAGATGGCGGGTGTCATCCACGGTAAAAACAATAACTTTTTTGATCCCCAGGGAACGGCTACCCGTGGCGAGGCTTCAGCAGTTTTGCGGCGCTTTGATTTACAGCAGCACTAACTCGGGGTGGGTGAACAATAATTCCGATCAGGGTATGTTTTTAAAAGATGGAAAAGTCCTTACCAACTGGCAGACCTTGTACTGAGCCAAAAATGCGGCAAAAACTGACTCCAGCCTGTGGGATACTGATTTTTAAGGAGGCTCAAAAGCAGTAGGATGCAGCAAGGCAGATCTACGGAATAAACCTTCAAATGTGAAGCTGAGACGGCTTACGTCCAGCGTCTATAGTTTAAGAAAGATAAGTAAACAAAACAGCAGAATAGATTGCAAGGGTAAACATTGTGAAAGTCTGAAGCGTAAAGTTACAGTGTCTATGGCACTTTACAAAACGCTACGATAATCTGGTTGCCCAAAACCGTGCAAAGGCGTACCCTCTCGAAACAGAGGGAACGCCTTTATTCTTGTGCGCCATCATGAGCGCAAACTAAGGGATAAATTCCCGAGTGTGGGTGAATAGTACCAATCACATAGCCAAGAGCAAAGGTGTCCGTTGACAAGGAGAAAATATAAACGGACAAAAGATATGATGCTAAAGTTGGTGAAGCAGTAAAAATAATTAAAAACGGATCAAAGAACTGGGATGCTTACAGAGGGAACAGTAGGGGAATTACTATTGACCAACAGTAACTATCACTCGTAGAGGTATAAATAAAATTCTGGAGCAATTAGATGAAGGTATTATCAAAAGTTGGTTGGGCATAGAATTGGTTGATAAAAGCTATTGCAGGGATGAAAATTTCTGACGCCTACAATTTTTCTGTGAAGCTTCTTGACAAATAAACGACCGTTCACTATAATATAGTAAACGATTGTATACCACACAGGAGGTGTAAAGAATGTCTGATACAAAGGAAGATATTCTGATGACTGCGCTCCGTTTATTTGCACAAGACGGTTATGAGGCGGTTTCTGTTAGCAAAATTGCTGGAGAGTTGGGTATGACAAAGGGTGCACTATATAGACACTATAAAAATAAGCGCGACATTTTTGATAGCATTTTTGAACGTATATGTCAATTAGATATTGAGCGATCTAAAAAGGCAGGTTTTCCAGAAAAAGAACAAGATTTTTTCAGTAATACTTCTGTGGAAAGTATTAAAGCATATATGGAATCGCAATTTTATTACTGGACAGAAGATGAAATTGCCTGTAATTTCCGTAGAATGTTGACTTTGGAACAGTACAGAAACCCTGAAATGACAAAATTGTATCAAAAAGTTTTAGCCAGTGGCCCAGTCAACTTTATAGAAGATTTATTTCGTAAAATGATGAATCAAGGAACTTGGCACAAGGGCAGTGCAAAACAAATGGCTGTTGAGCTTTATGCTCCATTCTATTTATCACTAAGCATTTTAGACGCAGCATCAGATAAAGAAGAAAAAGAAGAAATTGTAAAACTTTTTATAACACATATTGAGTGTTTCATAGAAAAATATGCTAAAGAAAAGATATAAAATAGTGAAGGTGAGAATATGAGATTCGAGTGGGTTTTATGCCCTGTTTGAGGTAACAAGACACTGCAAAAACCTAAAAAAATAGAAGTTGTTGAAGAAATCACAAATTAAACGAAAGTATATTCTTGTTCAGAAAGTCCAACGAAAGTTGTACTTATAAAAACAGAAAACAGGAGGGTTTTTTATGAAAAACAATTATTACCGGGGCATTGTGCGCTAACCGGGAGGTTTGCGTATAAATCAATTTCTACCAAGCCTCCCAAAAGGACTATAACAACGACTTTTAGGAGGATAAAATATCATGAACAGAGAAAACAAACGGAAACAATACGAAAAAGGATATTACAAAATCCACGCATGTAAAGACAGTTTTACCTGCAAGGTCTGCGGAAGGCTAGTGGTGCCGACAGGTGCTGGGAGCGACCACCGCAATCATTGTCCGAACTGTCTGCACAGCCTTCACGTGGATATTGAACCCGGTGACCGTGAATCGGATTGTGGTGGTTATATGGAGCCGATAGCAGTATGGGTACGCAAAAATGGTGAATGGGCGATTATTCACCGTTGCCATAAATGTGGCCAACTTTCATCTAATCGTATAGCGGCTGACGACAATCCTATGAAGCTAATGGCGATTGCAATGAAACCCGTTGCACTTCCGCCGTTCCCGATTGAGAGAATTGAAGAAATGACTGATTTAATGGCTGGCGATGGGAGATTAAAGTAAGTACAAAAAAAACACAGAGCCCAGACGCATAGATGAAGAGCCGATAACCTGATAGGTGGATACTCATGGTTATCGGCTCTGCTTGTCTTTAGGTGAATATCTTTACAGCTACTCCTTTGGTTGGCTGTCCAATGTGGCTTTCACAGTCCCTTTTATTACTTTCATAGAGCGGTCATCATAATTGTTGAGCATTTATAAACTCTGTTGGTGCTGTTAACGACTGTAACGCATTATTTAAACAACGGATAAGTAAAATCGAGCAGATGTAATTTTGATGTTAAGCGAGGGCCATAATAAAGCCAAAAAAATATTTAAAAAAGAAATGGATAGCGAGGAAATCTTTAAATTTGTGGTAGATACGCAGTGATAAAGAAGCGAAAGAAGTAATAAAAGCTGAGTTGATAGAACTAGGATCAAGAGTACTTGGGAAACTAACAAGGTATGACAGAGAGCAATTTATAGAAAAATTGAAATCAAAGGGGTTATGTAGCAGGAAGATAATGGGATTAGCTGGTTTGACCGGAAGCATGGTAGAACGGATGAGGACGGTTTTTTTGAAAAAGAGATTAAAGAAAAAAATGCATACAAAATAAATGAAGGCTGGATAAGTGAGCACAACAGAAATAATGTTATTGAAGTAAAGAATGAACTTACTCCTTCGTAAAGTAAAAATCACAAAGAAAAATTGCTGAAATGTTAGAGATAGATAGAAACGCAGTCCAAAGAGTCTGGAGCCTAAATAAGTAAGCTGGGAATCAAAAAGAACCTTCTCTGTGAACTCGGAAAGAATGCGGAGGATTTGAATTTAAGTCTTTAGTTTGTATTGAAGAAATAATTAATAAAGGAAGAATAAATGGAATAAGGGGGTATTATGAAAAGAGTAAAATTGGTTTGTTTTTCTGGTACTGGTGGTACAAAGCGATTTACTTCGTCATTAGAAACTAGCCTTATAAAGTATGGATGTGACGTTAAAGTTTTATATTTAGAAACGAAGTTAATAGAAATTGCTAAAAGAGAAGGTACTTTTAATGACAACTCATATGATTTTATTATAATCCTTTTTCCAGTTCATGCATTTGATGCTCCGGAGCCAGTTTATAAATGGATAAAAGCCCTTCCTAAATGTCAAATGGTATCTGTTGCACTGATTTCGGTTTCGGCTGCTGGCGAATTTTGGATTAATCAAGCTTGCAGAATTGGTTTAATAAGAGGTTTATCAAAAAAAGGGTATAATGTTTTCTATGAGCGGATGATTATTATGCCGTTTAATATGCTGATTGCAACAAAAGAGTCTTTTTCAATGCGTTTACTTCAATTGCTTCCGATTAAAGCAGAGAATACCGCTAAAGAAATCCTCGAATTGAAACGGCGAAGAATTGAACCTAAATTGAAAAGCAGGGTTATTACGAGTTTGGCTAAAGTTGAAAAGGTGACGTCTAAGTTATTCGGTAAAGAATTAAGAATTAAGAAGACGTGCACGCAATGTGGACTCTGTGCCAATAGTTGCCCTATGGAAAACATAAAAATGAATCATGGAACTCCTCATTTTGGATGGCATTGCGTAGAATGTCTTCGATGCATATACGTTTGTCCCACTCATTCTATTTACCCTTTTGTATCACGATATATGGTGATTAAAGGCGGATATGATTTAGACAGGATAGAAAAACAGTTTGAAAACACAATACTTGAGTCAGATGAGGAGATTACTGTTGGAATGTACTCGTTTTTCAGGGAGTATATTGAGAACGAATGGATATAAAATTGATCAATTTCATTGTCAAAAAAAGAATAAGACTTTATAAGGCCTTTTTAGAATACAGTCGATGGATTATTTTAGAGAAAAATACGCCTCTGTCAAGGGACCAGTGGTCCTTACGACATCATTTTCACTGCTCGAGGCACTTTGAAGCTATAATACTTATGACGAGATGTGGCGGATGAAGAAAAGTAGCATTAAACCATATAATATGTTATTGTTTTAGAGAGATTTTTGAGGATTAAAATGGGTTAAAAGGTGCTGTTTTTGAGCCTGAAAAAATGGAGAAGATAAAGATGACCTGAGATAATTCTAATGAATATAAAAATAAATTAGGCGGTGAAGGAATGAAGCGTTGCATTGTAGTTGCCGGAATAGATTAAAAGCAAATTAAATTTTTAGGAGGATTTGTAATGTCTATTTCGGAAGAAAAAGTATATCCACGTACTGGTGATACACAAACTATCTATCTCCAGTCTGTTATTACCAACCCTAACATTAAAATTGGAGATTATACCATGTATAATGACTTTGTAAATGATCCAGCTGAATTTGAGAAGAATAATGTTTTATATCATTATCCTATAAATCATGATAAATTGATTATTGGTAAGTATTGTTCCATTGCCTGCGGTGCAAAATTTATTTTTACTAGTGCAAACCACATTTTGAAATCACTCTCTACATATCCATTTCCCCTGTTCTGGGAAGTTTATGGACTTAACAAAGTGGATGTAACACAGGCATGGGATAACAAAGGAGATATCATTATAGGAAATGATGTATGGATTGGATACGAAGCAGTCATTATGCAAGGTATTCATATTGGAAATGGAGAATTATCGGAGCAAGAGCAATTGTAACAAAAGACGTTGAGCCATACACAATCGTAGGCGGTGTGCCAGCAAAACCGATTAAAAAAAGATTTAATGATGAAACAATTGAAACATTACAATCAATCTGTTGGTGGGACTGGGATAAAGAAAAAGTGCGTGAAAAAATAAATGATATTATGTCTGGAAATATAGAAAAAATATAAAACCCTAGGGGATCCATATTTAAGCTGAATATGTAAATAAAAATAGGCTAAGCCTTAGATCAACTTAATCGACCTACAGACTTAGCCAATTTTTAAATCTAAAAACAAAAAATGATGATAATGATTATTTATGTACGGCACAAGATTGTATAATATTAGTCGTAAGTGAAAAGTCAGCAAACAGAGAGTTGACAAGCGTGACAAAATATATTGAAGAAAACCTCGTGGCTGAAAGTCAACGCAAGTAAAGTTGAAACACCAAAGGGGCTGAAATATCTAGGTATGGATTATACTTTGGTAGTTTTCATAACAGTGTAGGGCAAGACTGAACATGCGGTTCAGTGATGAAGATGGGTTGAAAATTTTCGAATAGCAGGCATGAAAATGGTATAAAAGGAAATTGATCGGCATGTGAGATTTCGATTACAAATGTGTATCTGCCGAAAAAAATTACGAGTATTTCGAGGAGGATGTAATGATTAGTGTTGTTTTTAACCTCGAAAACGGTAAATATAAAGATGACATTAATATAATAAGGGCAGAATCGATTTTATAATGGTTCTGCCCTTACCTGAATTTATTTGAAGTAAATCAAAGGAACTTTGATAAATAATTTGGAATTTCTGTGATCATATAAACAAAAAAACTTAATAGATTTGCCATTGAGGAAAACAACCAAGAGGCTATGTTCTTTTATTCATGAATTGCATAGCCTCTTTTATTGTTTGAGCTGTAGAAAAAAGATCGGCTATGAAAAGTCAATCGGTTAAAGAAAGGACACACAACAAAAAGTTCTTAACGAAAAAAGCCAGGGACAAAAAAGAATGCCAAGATATAAAACTTAAAAATGTTATCGTAATTAAATATAGTTATTCCAATTAAAGTTCCTGGGGGTTAAGCCAGTTTGATTTTTGAATAATCTACTAAAATAATCAGTATCAACAAATCCTAATTTTTCAGCGATATCATATAATTTTAAGTTCGAATAGGTTAAAAGAATTTTTGCATGTTCAATTTTATAATAATTTACGAAGTCAGTATATCTATATCCAGTTTCTTTTTTAAAAAGAGTACTGAGATATTTTTTATTAATATAAAATTGTTCAGAAATGTTTTGAAGAGTGATTAAATCCTTATCAATATTTAAAATAATATAATCACATATATTTTGTATGTTTGGGCAGTCAATGGTAAACCTAAATTTGAATAATTCATTTCTTACAAAATGAATTTTAAAATTAAATAATCCAATTAAAGATAGTTCGCTTCGATGTTTATAACTTATTTTGCATATTTTTTCTATGGGAATGTATTTTGCAATATATTTATAATCAAATGTAATTTGATAAGCGAATTTATCAAATATTTCATTGATTAATAAAACCTTTTCTTCATCATTATTACTATTGTCTGTAATATAGTTTGTTATCGATTTTAGAGCTGTAGCAAATATATTATCATCCTCTAATAAACTATTTGTTAGTTGTAAAATGTTATTTTGCAATAAAGAATTATTGTCAGTAAGATTTTTCAAATAATTATAAGCTCTGTCAAAAGTTTCTTTTATTTTTGTATCATTAACCGGTTTAACAATATAATCAAAAGCACCATTAATAATACCTTCCTTTGCATAAGTAAATTCAGAGTATTCACTTAAAAGAATTGTGCATTTGCATAATTTTTTTTTATTAATTTCTTTTAAAAGATCGATACCATTCATTAACGGCATACGAATGTCGGTCAAAACAATATCAATATTTTCGGTGGTGACGATATTCAAAGCTTCCACACCGTTTTTTGCTATTCTCTTAATACGAAATTTATTTTGATTGTTTTCGAAATAGGACATTCTTGTGATCATCCTACAAAAAACATCTTTATCATCTACAATGAGAAGATTATACATATTTTCACCATCTTTCACAGGAACAAAGGTAATTATGATTTACAAATAAATTATATAAATAGAAGTTTGATATGGCAAGATTTATATTCGGTTTTTGAAATTCTCTTACTTTTATGGGGGTTAAAAAAGGAAATAGTACATTTACCGTAAAATTTCTTAGAAATATAATATAACAAGAATAATAAAATAAGGAGGCAGTAATTATGGAAATTAAAGTGGGCAGTGCTAAAAAACCGAAATTTACGAACTATAAAGTTGCAGCAATTAATTATGACGTTCAGATTTATCGAAAAGAGGAAAACATCGAAAAGCAATATGCAATGGTAGAAGAAGCGGCAAAAAATGGTGCAAAATTAATCGCGATTCCGGAAATGGGTACTACAGGATATTGTTGGTATAATCGTGAAGAAGTACAACCATTTGTTGAACCTATTCCAGGACCTACCACAGATAAATTCATGTCACTTGCAAAAAAATATGATTGTTATATTGCCGTGTCCATGCCTGAGGTGGATCCAAAGACAGATATCTATTATAACTCCATAGCTCTTGTTGGACCAGATGGAATTGTTGGAGTACATAGAAAGACCCACTTATATATAGCGGAACCCAAATGGGCCAAGCAGGGTGATTTAGATCATGTGGTGTTTGAGACACCTATTGGAAATATTGGTATGCTTATCTGCATGGACATCCATTTTGTTGAGACAGCTCGCATTCAAGGACTGAGAAATGCAGATGTTATTATTCATGTAAGCAATTGGCTTGCAGAAAAAGCACCGGCGCCTTATTGGCTAACAAGAGCTTTTGATAATGGTTGCTATGTCCTTGAAGCAAACAGAGCCGGACTTGAAAGAACTGTTGAGTTTGCAGGAGGCAGTGTATTAATAAATCCGGATGGAACCATTGATAGTTATGTTGATGAGGGCAATCAAATCATGTATGGCACAGTTGATATTGAAAAGGCACGAAGCAAACAATTTGCAAATGGTGGCAACAAATTTTTGGAGCGCAGACCAAAGGAATACATGGAGATTATGCAGAATTCCTATTTATGGAATCCCTTGGATTTCTTTGGGTTATATGGACAAGACCCATTACCGAAAGGAAAGAAATCCAAAATTACAGTAGTGCAAGTTCGCCCTACAACAGGGGATGTAGATCTAAATATAGCTATGATAAAAAGAAAAGTTGAAGCAGCCGCGGCTGAGGGTAGTGAACTCATTGTTTTCCCTGAATTAACGTTAACAGGGCTTGTGGAGGAGGAAGAAGCAAAAAAATTGGCGGAGGAAATTCCGGGTGGAAAATCTGTAGATACTCTCATTGACCTCTCCATGAAATATAAAATCTACATTGTAGCAGGCATGCCTGAAAAAGATGGGGATAAATATTATAATACGGCTGTTTTAACGGGTCCGGAAGGACTTGCCGGTAAGTATAGAAAAATGCATTTGTGCGAAATAGATAATGGTTGGGCCGAAAAGGGAGACTTGGGATTCCCTCACTTTAATACTCCGGTTGGTCGAATTGGTATGTTAATCGGGCATGATGCGATGTTCCCTGAATCAGGGCGTATGTTGGCATTATCTGGAGTTGATCTGATTTGTTGCCCATCAGTTGTAAACGCTCCAAAGCCTTATGGATTATCAGGCACGAAAGAATGGCATAACTATCCAATACCAAGAGGCTATAGCACAATTCATTGGCATTTATGGCGTGTGCGTGGTGGAGAAAATAACTGCTATATGGCTTTTGCCAATCAGGTAGGCGAATATATCTCTGGGGATCCTTGCATTGGCAGAAGTGGAATTTTTGGGCCGGATACATTCCTGTTCCCTCGTCAGGAAGTCATTCTCAGTGAAAAGGATGAAGAAACAGCTTCTTTTGTAATCGATACGTCAAATAGTCAGGACTCAGTATATCCCACCAATGTGGTGAGAAGAAAAGATTTGGTTTGTATGCGTCAAACCTTATGGTATGACGTAATTATAGAGGAGAAACCACCTGTGTTGGACTTGTTTAAATAGTTTGGATTGGATTGTAAGGGGCGGCATATATACTGCCCCTTTTCATCATCTTATTTTATCACAGAAAAGGGGAATTAAATATGAATACTAATGAACAGCAATATAAACAACGGTTCGGTTCTTTTTATGGTTTGCTTGGAACCATTTCTGTGGGGTTTGCCATTTATTTTTTTCTCAAATCAGTTCCAAAGATGAATATAATTCCTTCCTATAAACAAGTTGTTTCAACGATAGACTTAGCTTCCAGCCAGATTCAATGGTTTTTAATGAATTTCACTGAAGCCAATTTCTATGCGGGAGCTATATCTTCTGCATTTCTTTTGATTGGCGGGGCTGTTGCTTGGCAGTTAAGTGTTCGCAAGTCAAAATTCACAGGGTTTGAAATATGTTATGGTAATGGGAATATATGGCCATGGATATTTGCTTCGCAAGTTCTCTCACTTTTATTAACAGAGTATATTTTTGGATATTTATATTTATTTGAAGCCGGAATGACGTGGGTTCCTACTTTTATTGTTTTGGTGAGTGTTCCCGCTTCTATGCTTCTTATATATGGTCCAAGCATTAAAAATTTAATTACTGTTTCTTTTATCGGAGGGGCTATCTGTACGCCTGTTGCGAGCTGGATTTCATCTGTAACTGGATCGTGGAATATTCCGGGGGCTGTAAGTAATGTATTGGCTATGGCACTTGTCGGTATTGTAGCTGGATGTATATGCAATGTAATCCCATGGATGGAGAGAGTACCAGTGAAACCGGTAAATAACACGAATGAAAGAAAAGAAAACTTTTATAGTGCTTCTTGGCTTATGCGAAGAACCATTGCTGATTTAACAGAGCCTCTGTTTTATGGCAACGATATTGTAGCAGTGTTTTTATTGGTAGGTGTATGTATTGAATGGATACTTAACCCTGAATTAGCCACGGGTGGGGCAATGATGTTGCCTGCCATCATTTTATCCCAATTCATTAGTGGGGGCTTAGGGGTTTATCTATATACCAATAAATATGTTGAGTTGGGTTGGTATGCAACTTATGTGCCTGTTGTTTGCACAGCACCGGCATGTATTTTAATGTTTGGAGCAACAATGCCTATTATTATTATTTCTAGTGTTTTGGGGGCATTGATTGGAGCGCCATTGGCTGAATTTGCCAACCGCAATAAGCCAGAATATATTCATGGAACAGTGGGGAATGTTAATTTCTATGGCGGACAGCACAGTAAACGAAGCCGCCGTCATTGAATGTATACCTTGGATCTAAAATAGTGATTACATAAATTGGAAGGTTGAATTCTTATAGAATTTCAACCTTTCCATTTTTAATATTTAGAAGTATTTTTTTGGTAGTGATATAATGGGGTTGATTTATATTAGTATTTTACCTTTGTATTTAGAAAATGTTTTTTAAGGAAAATGTGCTTTGATATAGTAGAGGTTATAAAGGAGCAGTGTCTATGGGAAACAATGAAGAACAAAATATTAATTTGCTAAAAATGGAAATAGAAGATTTGAAGGAACAAATAGAAAAGCTGAAAGAGAGTAGTGGGAAAGAAATTAGGCAAGCCTATCTAGATGTTGAAGAATATTTCTATATGGTTTCTCATGAACTGAAAGAGCCCATTAGAGAAATTGATTTATATACAAAATTTGTTGAAGAGGATAGTAGTGAGCTATTGCTGCCTGAGTCTATAGAAGATTTGAAGTCAATTCATCAGACTTGCAGCAAAATGATTGAAATGATAGAAAACTTTGTTGAGTACTCAAAAGCTAGTCAAAAGATATTAGATCGAAACGTAATAGAAATGAAGCCTTTGCTCACAAAATGCTTTGAAGGTTTGGTAAGGTCAAATCCAAGTAGAGAATTAGAACTTGAGGTGTTGGATCTACCAGATATCATTGGTGATGAATTTTTGATTCGACAAATGATTGTAAATATACTTTCAAACAGTGTAAAATTCACTAAAAATATAGTTAATGCAAAGATCAAGGTTTATGCATATGAAGAAGCTGAAACAGTGAGTTTCTGTTTTGAAGATAATGGCGCTGGGTTTGAAATGAAGTATGCATCAGGAATATTTGAAATGTTTGAGAGGGTTCATAACGAGAGTGATTTTGGAGGACATGGTATAGGCCTTGCAACGGTAAAAAAAATTGTGGATCGTTTTGAAGGTACAATAGAAATATTTGGTAAAATCAGTAAGGGTTGTGTAGTTACAATTAAATTCCCCAAAAGCATGATCAAACTTGCAGATGGTTTTGGGAAAAATAGAAGGTATAAAAAAGATAAAATTATAATTGGAACGATAGGTGCTTTATCGGGAGACTATTCATTGATTGCACCTTGTAGAAAATTGGCTTATGAAATGGCTGTAGAAGAAATAAATTCTAGCGGAGGCATTGGTGGAAAGCAGGTTGAACTTTTATTTAGGGATTTTAATTCGGATCCATCTTTATGTTCAGAAATGGCATGGGAATTAATGGAGGTACATCAAGCAGATGTAATTATGGGCGGACAAATTTCATCAGCAAGAGAAGAGATTAGAAAAGTTGCTGACAAAACAAAGACTCTTTACTTTTTTGAAGCTTTGTATGAAGGTGGACTTGCGGATCATTATACTTTTTGCATATCAGCAGCACCAGAACAAAATCTTTATCCTATGTTAAAATATTTGTATCAAAACAATATTAAGAAATTCTATATAATAACATCAGACTATAATTATGGCATACTTTCTGCCGAAAGTGCAAAGTATTATATTGAAAAACTCGGTGGAAAAGTGATTGCAATAGAGTATTTCTATGCCTCAAAATCAAATTTTGATGTTACAATTGATAATATAAAAGATGTCAACCCCGATGTCATTCTATCGTTTTGTGTTAGCAAAAATCAAAATAATTTTTATAAGCAATGGTTTGAAAAGGGTATACGGAGTATTCCTATTGTGTCTACAATTGGAATTGGCTTATCTAATTTGCATAAAATATTTGAACCGCCAATCATGAATAATGTTTATTTTATGAGCTCTTACATAGAGGAATTGCAGACTAAAGAAGCGAAAGCGTTTACAAATAAGTTAAGAAATAGATATGGGGCGCAAAAAGCACGTTACATTGAGTTTGATGCTGAAACAGCCTATACATCGGTATATCTATATAAAAAGGCAGTGGAGATTGCAGGTAGTACTGACACTGAGGCTGTTATAAAAGCATTAGAATCTGGATTGGTTAGTTTTAAAGGACCCGGAGGAAACGTAACTGTTCGTGGAGAAGATCATCATGTGATTCGGGATATGAATCTGTATAGGGTAGGGGAAAATCATAAAATTGAGGTGGTTCAACAGTATCCCTTTATGTACTCTGACTTTGTTGAAAAGTTAATTCATGAAGAGTTTGGAGTACAAGGAGGATTGAGAACCTGTGGGTTAAATGCCCCTAATATGCAGTATAATCTTATGTTTCATAAAATATTGCAGGAGCCTGATCGTTTTTTACCCTAATCAGAGTACATAGAAATGAGCTTGGGGAAGTTGCAAGAAGGATTAAAGCAATTTCTCATTATTTAAAACAGACTTTTGCAGTTTTTTAGAAAGATTATTTAAGCTGAATTCTAAGAAATTGCCAATTATAAAATTTAGAAGCTGCCAAAACATTGGGTATTGAATTAATTGAGCAGTATGATAAGGATATATATCGGATTATTAGAATATTTTCTGTTAGGTTAGAAAGACGCAGCGTACTAGTAAGGATATGTCCAATATTGGCATCTTTTTCTTCGGCTGTAATAGATTCATCTTGCAGAAGCAATAGCATATCAACTGATTATCAGGTATTACAGATCCTAGTTTAATCTTTAAGGGTTTCATTACACAAGTAGCAAGAAGCTATAGCATGTTTATGCAGAAGAGGATCTAAACTAAGCATGGAAGTTTAGATTATTTGTGGAAAAGTAGCGCTAAGGATGTAAGATTAGATCAATCAACAGCATCAGCAATAAGTAAATGTCGTGGGTGATGTGATAAATAAGTATATAAGATAGAAAAGCTTGATAAAAATCTCTGATGATATATACTAGATTTATAATGGCCATGATGATAATGTAGCTTGGCTTATGATTAAGAAGAAAGGGGCTATCTAAATGATTCGTATTGCAATCTGCGACGATGAACTACAAGAAATTGACCGTACGCATAGCTGTCTTGCAGCATACATGCAAAAGCACCCGCAATATGAAATAAAAGTACACTCCTTTTCTGCACCATTAGAGCTTTTATCTTTTGTGGATGAGCATGGAGGATTTGATATACTGTTGCTAGATATTTTTATGGCTGGCTTGCTTGGTACCGATGCAGCAAAAGAATTACGCCAACTAGGAGATAATAGTGAAATTATATTTATTACCTCGTCTCGAGACCATGCGATTGAAGCTTTTGAAGTGGAAGCCGCACAATATTTGGTTAAACCCTTTGCTGAATCCGGTTTTTTTGCGGCTTTAGACAAGATTATCCAACGCATCGATAGAGAAAGGCGATTGATTGTTACCCTTAAGACATCGGAGGGTATTACGCGGCTTGCACTGCGAGATGTAGTATTTACTGAAACTGGACGAAATAACTATCAGGTAGTTCATACCATTCAAGGAAGGAAGATGGAGGTACGTATGACAGCATCAGAACTTTTTGAGTTGCTCTCCCAGAACAAATTTTTTGTTAGGTGCGGCGTATCCTTAAACTTGAACCTTAAATACATCCGACAGATTTCCAAGAATTCCATAATCTTTGATACTGGTGAATCCATAACTTATCCCTATCGTTCTTATCAGAAACTCAAAGAGGAATTTTTACGTTTTCAAATGTTCCCAGAAGAATAAAATGCAACATTTACCCCTAAATTAATAGCATTTACCCCAAAAATATTTTTTTGGGGTAAATTTATGTTAGGATAAATGATGAAGGGAGGTGCTAACTTGTTATACAATATTTTACTATTTTTTTCTTTTCTGCAATCTGTTGTTGTCTTTACGCTGATGTCATCTGCGGCAATGCGTTTTCGAGAGCCGGCAAAAAAACGAATAATGATCGGATTATTCGTGATGCTTTGCGGAATAAGTATACTTTCTTTTCACTTGTTTACACATGGCATTAACTCTGTAGATGGATTTGCAATTCTTATTATTTTATTAATAGAACTTTCTTGGTTTTTGATTTGTTCAGAAGATTATTTTTTTGTGTCACTTTTTAGTTATATAACCTTTGTTAATATTTATTTGGCTATTAACTATATCAGCGATACCTTAGCAATACATATGGAGGGCTCAGCTTTCGTCATTGAATTTATGGTAAATCGTCTGGTAATATATGCAGGAATCCTTCCCGTACTTTACAAATTTGTGCGCCCAAGGTTTCGACGACTTGTGGGTGCGTTGGACAAGGAATGGCATGCAGCTGGTTTGGTACCACTGATGTTTTTAATAATACAAATTATGGTGCTATATTATCC
>JAEZPX010000232.1 GCA_023413275.1 Bacillota bacterium
GGACGAGCCTCTTGGTAAAACAGAGGAAATACCAATTGTTGTTCTGGATGAAGAGGCAGAGGGCTTAAATACTTCCGATGATTTGGATATGTCTGAAAGCGTCAATATTTCAGACGATTTAGAAATAACCGTGGATGCCGATGATTTGTCAGATGCCCAAGAAAAAGAAGAGCAAGAAAAAACTGCCAAGGAAACGGAAAGTGTCCCTGAGGAGGAAGTACCTGTTGAGCCAATCGAAGAAGAAATTCCCTATGTTTTTCCTCCGATTGAGCTTTTGGGAGAGGACCCCAAATCAGGAGGCGGAGATTCAAAGGCGGAGATGCTTGCCAATGCGAAAAAGCTGGAGTCAACATTGAAGAGCTTTGGAGTTGATGCGAAGGTAATCCAAATCAACAGAGGGCCTACCGTTACCCGCTATGAATTATCTCCCAGCCAAGGGGTAAAAGTTAGCAAAATTGTAAATTTAGCGGATGACATTGCTCTAAATCTGGCGGCAAGTGGAATCCGTATTGAGGCGCCGATCCCAGGGAAGGCGGCGGTGGGGATTGAAGTGCCTAATAGAGAAACCCAATCTGTATATCTGAGAACGGTATTAGATAGTGATGCCTTCCATAATCATGGCTCCAAGCTGGCATTTGCATTGGGTGAGGACATTGCAGGGAACCCTGTGGTTACAGATATTGGGAAAATGCCCCATCTTTTGATTGCAGGTGCAACAGGCAGTGGTAAAAGTGTTTGCATCAACACACTGATTACCAGCATTTTATATAAGGCTGACCCTAAGGACGTGAAATTACTTCTGGTTGACCCTAAGGTGGTGGAATTGAGTGTTTACAACGGTATTCCTCATCTATTGATTCCTGTTGTTACTGACCCGAAAAAGGCGTCTGCGGCGTTAAATTGGGCGGTGCGGGAAATGCTGCAAAGATATAATGATTTTGCAGCATTTGGCGTTAGGGATATTAAGGGCTTTAATGCCATGAAAGAAGAAGAAGGGGACGAAAAAGGAAAGATGGCCCAAATTGTCATCGTTATTGACGAGTTGGCGGATTTGATGATGGCGGCACCCGGGGAGGTTGAGGATTCTATTTGCAGATTGGCGCAGATGGCTCGTGCCGCAGGAATGCATTTGATTATTGCAACCCAGCGACCTTCCGTAGATGTTATTACCGGTGTCATTAAGGCAAACATTCCATCTCGATTGGCTTTCGCCGTTTCCTCAGGCATCGATTCCAGAACCATTTTGGATATGGTTGGTGCGGAGAAGCTTTTGGGCAAAGGAGACATGCTGTTTTACCCAGCGGGACAAAGCAAGCCTGCCCGTTTACAGGGAGCCTTTGTTACTGATAAAGAGGTAGAGGATATTGTATCCTTCCTGAAAAAAAGCGGTCGCCCAGGATATACCCAAGATACCATTGACCAAATTACTAAGGTAACAAAAACCGGTATGGATGCAGATGAAGATAGCGATGAGTTTTTTGAGCCTGCTGTGGATTTGATTATTGAAAAGGAAAAGGCTTCTGTTTCTATGCTGCAACGGCAGTTTAGAATTGGCTATAACCGTGCGGCAAGGCTGATGGACGAGCTGGAGCGCAAAGGCATGGTTGGTTCTGAGGATGGAAGCAAGCCCAGAAAGGTACTCATTACCCGTGCCCAATGGGAAACAATAAAAGAGCCTGTGGATGAAGAGATCTAATCAAAAAATAAAGAATTTCTAGTTAGTGAAATGCTAGATAAAATGGAAGAATCACTTTACATAATTAAATAAAGTTTTATTTGGCTTTGTGTTTTTGCAATAAAAGATGAGAGGAAAAACGATATATTTCTTGTAAACAACCCTAAAATACAGGGAAACTACAAGTTGTGTCAAAGTCCAAAGGAAAAGACTGAACCAATATTGTACTGGATAAAATATTTCTTTGTCTGTTGACAAAAAAACCTGCATATAGTACCATTTTCCTAGAGGTCATATGACTGACGGAAGTGGAGTTAACCACATGGAGTATGACAAGGATAAATGCCGACCGTCTGGGCGATGACGCTTGGACTGTCGGTTTTTTTATTTGCGGTTCACGGCGTATAAAAACCGTTGAAGGACTGAAAGGAGTTTGTTTATCATGAAAACAGATTTGCAGATTGCACAGGAGTGCACAATGGAGCCGATTACTGCGATAGCCGCAAAAGCAGGGATTCCCGAAGAATTTGTGGAATGCTACGGAAAGTACAAGGCCAAAATTAGCGATAAGTACTATAATCAGATTAAAAATAACCCTAACGGGAAGCTGATTTTAGTAACAGCTGTAAATCCAACCCCTGCAGGTGAGGGGAAAACCACAGTGACCATTGGCTTAACACAGGCACTACAGAAGTTGGGCAAAAATGCCATTACTTGTTTAAGAGAGCCATCCCTTGGCCCTTGCATGGGTGTAAAGGGGGGAGCAGCCGGTGGCGGTTATGCGCAGGTTGTTCCTATGGAGGAAATCAACCTGCATTTTACTGGGGATTTGCATGCCATTACTACAGCAAACAACCTGCTGGCGTCTATGGTGGACAACCATATTCAACAAGGAAACGATTTGAATATTGACCCTAGAAAAATCACTTGGAAAAGAGTGGTTGATCTAAATGATAGACAGTTAAGAAGTGTCATTTCAGGCTTGGGTGGCAAGGTAAACGGTGTACCCCGTGAGGATGGCTTCCAAATTACCGTTGCTTCTGAAATTATGGCCATTTTCTGCTTGGCAAACGACTTAAAGCATTTAAAAGAGATGTTGGGGAAAATCATTATTGGGTATACTTACAATGATGAGCCTGTAACGGCAAAGCAAATCGGTGCTGATGGTGCAATGACTGTTTTATTGAAGGATGCCCTTCAGCCCAACTTAGTACAGACTTTAGAGCATACCCCTGCTATGATTCACGGCGGCCCTTTTGCAAATATTGCCCATGGTTGTAACAGTGTGCGTGCCACAAAATTGGGCCTGAAAATGGCGGATTATGTTGTGACGGAAGCAGGCTTTGGTGCAGATTTGGGTGCGGAGAAATTTTTTGACATTAAGTGCCGCAAGGCTGGCATTCGTCCCGATGCCGTTGTTTTGGTTGCAACAATCCGTGCAATGAAATATAATGGTGGTGTCGCCAAAGCAGATTTGAGCAATGAAAATGTAGATGCTTTGAAAAAAGGCTTTGTAAATTTAGAAAAGCATATCGAGAATATACAGAAATTTGGTGTTCCTGTTGTGGTTACTTTGAACCACTTTGTGGCAGATACAGAGGCAGAGGTTGCCTTTGTAAAGGCAAGCTGCGAAGCTATGGGTGCCACATTTGCCATTGCAAGGGTTTGGGCAGAAGGCGGTGAAGGTGGCCGTACGCTGGCGGAAAAGGTACTTGAGACCATCGAAACGAAGGAAAATAATTTCCATACCTTATATGATGATAATTTGACCATTCAGGAGAAAATAAATTGTGTTTGCAAAGAAATCTACGGCGCAGGAAGTGTGAGCTTCTCAGCAGCAGCGAAAAAGACATTGGCGCAAATTGAACAGCTGGGCTTTGGACATTTTCCTGTTTGTA
>JAEZPX010000066.1 GCA_023413275.1 Bacillota bacterium
AACAAAATTAGGTTTACACTTAGTTTGCCCAGTCTTCTGATATGGTACACCACAATGGAAATATATAGAGAGAGACCAACAAAAACCAAAATGGTCGCTTTCAAAGGGAAATGAAACAATGCAAACAAAAAAGAAGCACCTCACTTTTCTGCAAGTGAAGCACCTCTATAAGTTTTAAGGTTTAAACTTCCTAATGAAAAGAAATATTGAGGCACATACAGTTTAGCCAAAATGGACTTTTAATGCTTTTCCAATAAACAGCGAAGCTCCTTCTCCATATTTTTTATCGTTAACATTTATAAAAATTGGATTAGCAAGGTAATTTTCAGCCATTAAAGACCAATAATTCTCCCCTAAATCCAATTCATTATTGCTTTCTTCACACCAATCAATCAGTTTACCAACCTTTTTTTGAATCTCTTCACTATAGACATCTTTGCTTAAATCCTCTGTTAGCTTTCTGGTAAGGTAATCGGTCTTTTTAATCATTTCCTCTACGTCAACTGCCTCTGAATTAATCTGTAGGAATTTTTCTAAATTCTTTTTGGAAACTTCCGTGAACTTTTCAAGGCTCCCATACTGTTTAACTGCAAGTTCAGCTAGCTGGGACTCATTTAATTTTAGTTCATTTACCATTTCATCAAATTTATCAGTATCCCCAAATTTTTTTTCAATTTCATTAGTGTAAGTCTTTTTAAAGTCATCTAAGGCTCTAAAATAATCGGTCATATCAAATTGTGTAAAATTCATAACGCGTTCTCCTTTTTCCAATTTTTCCAATAGGATCAGTAATCCGTTCAACCGATCTCTTTTCATTTCAATGAACGCTTTTTGTTTTTTAAAAGCTTCCCCTTTATCAAATTTGGGGTTATCCATGATTTCTTTTATTTCTTTCAAAGTAAAGTCAAGTTCTTTAAAAAACAATACTTGTTGTAAAATTTCCAATGAAGCATCATCATATAATCTATAGCCCGCATCAGTAACCTCTGTTGGTTTAAATAAACCAATTTCATCATAGAATTGGAGGGTTCTAACACTAACCCCCGTCAACGAAGAAACCTGTTTTACAGTTCTCATAAATATCCTCCTTTCTGTAATCCAAGATAAGAGCTGATTATTTATTTCATCTATCTTTGCCTTTAGCATAATCTATCACGAAGGGTGAGAGTCAATACTTTTTTGAAATATTATTAGAAAATTATCTGAATTAAGGTTGTTGTTTTGCATTTAGCGGTATTCCTTGTGTTTTTCTCAATGGGATGAATGCAATTTATCTTTTTATTTGCTCATAAATAAAAGGATATGTTTTCAATTGCAAAAAACACATCCCTGTCCAACCCTATTGCATTTCATTTATTCTGACCTAGCTTTTTGATGCAGCATCATACTGTTCTCCATGATTCTTGTGTCCTATTATATTCTGAATAAAACTGACGAGAAAATAACCTATAAGTATAAGGGGTAGTGGTGGAAATGCATACGGTATTCGATAAAAAATAAACAGTGCAATTATGTTTATAACTAACAAAAAAAATGATACTTTCTTATTTTGGTTACCCATCCACCTTGCTAATACACAAATGAATCCACCAAAAATCAGATAAATCAAAATTGTATAAAAAAATAATGGCCAAACTTCATAATGACGGTGAACATATTTGTTTATTCTATGTAATATTGCAGAATTTGTAAAAGCAATTATTTCAAGCAAAATGAGTATAATCATACCTTTCAGCTTCAAGTCATCCCTCCTATTCATTCACATTAATATTTGAGGTTAATTTCTCAGAAATGACTACTTTTTTTAGTTGCGAATCCCAATCCATATGAAAACAAGAGAAATAATCAACTGCATTCCGCAGTGTTATATAAACCCGCTTTTCAGTCATTTTCACTGGAATATTAGTGGATTTATAATGATATATGACTTCATTGCCTCGCATTGATAATACTTTTGTGTTACCATAAGTCGGTGAGAACATGGAATTCCAATCATCCAAAGATATATATAGACTTCCTTTAGAATCGATAAATGCATCCTTAAAAAGATACAAATCTCCATTTAATACACAGCCTAATTTATTAATATTGGTAGAAGTTAACGGCAAGAACGTATCATACTTACTCTTGTGTTCACATAGCAATTTTATGTATTGAATAAGATCATTCATTTCTTCTTGGCTTATCCATGTCTCTTCGCCCTCATTATCATTTTTTATTTCCTTTATTTTCCCTGTTTTATAGAGAAAAAATATTCTAGTCTCTTTGTCACTTTTACTTAAATAATGCAAAGCGATACGATACTCATAACTCATCACTGGTTTACTTTCAGGATAAATGCCTTGACTTTTATTAGTGGGCTGGCTTTGCCTATTATTTTCCAAAGCAGTATTAAGCATAGCCATACATGTTTGTACTTCTTTTTGTTCAATGCAATAGGCAATTTCTCCCCCTTCATTCACACCTAAAATATCTAAACTGTACTGTTCCTGATTTGAATCTGATGATACTTTGTTGATGCTCTGCTCAGGTATGGGAATACTCTTTGCATAAACTGTTGTAGCGAAAAACAATATACAGAGAATATATGATAATTTTTTCATAGTCCACCTACTTTCAAGGGCTTTCTTCACTTCTATCATTAGGAACAACAAGTTCTAATCCTAATC
>JAEZPX010000079.1 GCA_023413275.1 Bacillota bacterium
AGAATCATCACTGTTGGCGGCAGTAACACTAGATACCTCATCTCCTGCGAAAGTATACAAAGTTACCTTAGCACCTGAATACACATTGCTTACATCAATGTAACCAATTCCTGCTGTTGCAGTTGGAGTTTTAAGAATCGGGTTAACAAAATCTGAATTTTGGCTTTCCAATCCTCCTACTGTTTGGGTAACATAATACATGGTTACATCAGGTACTACGTTTTCAAATGTAAAGGTCGCATCTGTAATATTGCCTGTCGTTTCAAGCGCTGTTCCCCCTGTTTTATAGTACAATTTAAGAATTGCACCGGAAGCAAAGTCACTTACCTCTATGGCACCTTCACCTGCCTTCACCTTAGGTGCAGTTGGTGCATCAGCAAATGCGGTAATCGGTATCATAGTTATTACCATAAGCATTGTTAAAGCAAGTGCAATTGTTTGTTTAAATAGTATTTTTTTCATTAGCAGCCCCCATTTAATATGTTTGTATGAACCCTTCATTTCTTGCACTTCATTCAATGTAAATACAATAAACCTTATGCCATCGTAAAATTCTAAAAATGCCCTTATCGACCTTCTTTCTATAAAGTTAGTAGTATTAAAATGGTAATATTTTAAATATAAAACGCGTTGGCATATCTTGTAAATCTATAAAAAAAAATATCTGATAAAGTCGTTATTCTTTTGCTTCCAAGGAGTTTTTTTAGATGGATAAATATGTATGGATGTGATTTTTCCCAGTAAATATGCCAATGAAAATTTGTGTAACAATCAAACTTTTAAAAGTCTTTCTCTCTAGTAGATTGGGACAAAAAGAAACCCCCTACACTATTAAAAAGCGAAGGAGGGGCATATTGCGTTAGTCTGCTAATAGAGCGAAACTTTATGTTAAAACAGTAATGCTGAGTAATATTTTTAAGTTTAAATTTAGAACCACTAAAAGGTTAAACATGCTTATCATAATGAATAAAGAACCAATGTTTTGCGGCAACAATATCATTTTTTTCAATACTTTCTAAAATCATAGAATGCTCAAAGATGTTTCTTTGATGTTCTTCTGCATTTCTTTGATTAATGTGCAAAGCCATTAAAAAGAAAATATCCTCCATTTGTTCGTAAATTGAAAGAAGATAGGTGTTTTGTGTAGCATAAATAATGCTTTTGTCAAAGGCAAGAGCATATTTGATGGAGGTTTGCATATCCGAATGATCCTCGATATCTTTTTGCGCTTGCAAAAGCTGGCGCATTTTTTCTATAGCTATATCTATTTTATGTTGTGACAAGCACAACTCATATGCACCATAAACAAGGGTAAATAAAGAAGCGCATATTTCACGAAAAGCAGTAGGGGAGAAGGAAATAATACGTGAGCCTACATTTGGAACATATTCCACCAAGCCTTGCTTTTCCAGCATGGTAAGGGCTTCACGTATGGGGGAATTGCTTACATTTAATTCTGCCGCTAACGTGTCAATATTTATTTTTTCTCCTAATTGGTAGGTCTGATTCAAAATCATCTCTTTGATTATTTCGTATACTTGATCTTTCATTGTTGATTTTTGTATTTTTAATGAAGGCATTATTTAAAATAGCCTCCTTTCTTAGGCTTAAGCTTATGTTGTAACTGAAATTATGTCATATTTTCTGGAAAAAATCAATCAATAAATGAGTACATCAATACAAAATGTATTTTAAAAAAACCAATAAATTATAGGTAAAAGCAATTTTTGCAAATATATGTTGACAAAAATAGGATTATATGGTAAATATTTTATATAAATCGTGCATGATGCATAATGCATCATGCATAATATATAAAAAAAAGAAATATCTATCGCTTTTTTAGGGAAGGAGAATGAAGATGAAACAGCTATTAACTGGGGATGAGGCAATTGCCCGCGGTGCATATGAAGCAGGGGTCCATTTTGCGTCTGCTTATCCGGGGACACCCTCAACAGAAATTTTGGAGAGTATTTCAAATTATAAGGAAGTTTGTGCCGAATGGGCACCAAATGAAAAAGTGGCACTAGAATCTGCCATTGGTGCTTCTATCGCAGGAGGAAGAGCATTGGCAGCAATGAAGCATGTGGGGCTGAATGTGGCTGCTGATCCTTTCTTTACATTTGCTTATACCGGGGTAAATGGCGGTGCAGTCATAATCAGTGCAGATGAACCTGGCCAGCATTCCGCACAAAATGAACAGGATAACCGTAACTATGCCAAAGCCGCAAAAGTACCTATGTTTGAACCTGCTAATAGCCAAGAATGCAGAGACATGGTTATTGAAGCATATCGCATCAGTGAGCAGTATGATTGTCCCGTTCTAATTCGCATGACCACACGAGTATGTCACGGAAAATCCATTGTGGAAATGGGGGAGAGAAAAGAAGTTCCCATCAAAGAATATCTAAAAGATATTAAAAAATATGTATGTGTTCCTGCAAATGCAAAAGGACTGCGTAGGAATTTAGAAGTGAAATTAGAAAAGTTGAAAGCGTTTGCAGAGACAACAGCATTTAACTTTACGGAGATAAATGACTCAAAGGTTGGTGTTATTACTTCTGGCGCTTGCTACCATTACGCAAAAGAAGTATTTGAAGATAAGGCCTCATACTTGAAGTTAGGTTTTACATATCCTATGCCAGATGATAAAATCATTGATTTCTGTAAAAAAATGGACACAATTTATATCATAGAAGAGAATGATCCATTTATTGAAGAGCGAGTAAAGCTCCTTGGCTTTGATTGCCACGGTAAGGATTTACTCCCAAAATACGGTGAGATGACCCCTGATGTAATCAAAAAAGCATTTTTCAATTTGGAAAATTCATTGATTACATATCCAGATGGATTGGTAGTAGACCGACCTCCCACTTTGTGCGCCGGTTGCCCTCATAGAGGATTCTTTTATGAACTGGGGAAACGTAAAAATGTTATGGTTTCGGGAGATATAGGGTGCTATTCTCTGGGATTCGCAAAACCGTATAATGCAATGGATTCATTAATTTGCATGGGTGGTGGGTTTAGTATCGGTCATGGCGCCCAGAAAATCTTTAACATGAAGAAGGAAGAAAAAAAACGTGTAGTATCTGTTTTGGGCGATTCCACATTCTTACATTCGGGCATTACTTCTTTAATGGATGTTGTTTATAACAATAGCAATACCGTAAGTGTAATTTTGGATAACCGCATTACAGGTATGACAGGTCACCAAGAGAATCCGGGAACAGGCTATAATGCTAAGGGTGAACAGGCGCCTGCCGTAGACATAGAAGGCATCGTTCGGGCATTGGGCATTCGCCATATCTGCACTGTGAATCCCAATCAGTTAAAAGAAATGGGCAAAGTTTTGGATGAATTCTTGGAATTAGATGAACCTTCTGTTATTATTACAAAATGGCCTTGCGCACTTAAAAAATTCTCTGTAGAAGATAAAAAAGAATTTACTGGGGCTTTTACCTCAAAAATGGTGATTAATGAGGATAAATGTATTGGCTGCAAGCTGTGTATGAAGTGCGGCTGTCCTGCAATTCGATTTGATGGTGAAAAGAAACAGGCTGCAATTGACGGAATTCAGTGTTTAGGCTGTGGCATATGCAACCAGTTGTGTCCCAAGAATGCGATTGAGTGGAAGGAGGCGTGAGTGCTATGACAAAGAATGTTTTACTGGTTGGTGTAGGTGGTCAGGGTACCATTTTGGCTGCAAAGCTTCTAACACAAGGATTGATGGAAGCAGGATACGATGTTAAGATGAGTGAAATCCACGGGATGTCTCAGCGAGGTGGCAGTGTGTCTTCTCATGTCCGTTTTGGTGATAAAGTAGAAGCCACAACCATTGATCCCGGGGAAGCTGATATGCTGGTTTCTTTTGAAAGAATGGAAGCCCTGAGGGCGCTGGCATACCTTAAACCTGAGGGGTTAGCTGTAGTCAATGAACATGAAATCCCATCTATGCCAATCTTGACAGGGGATGCTGTTTATCCGAAAAATGCAGTGGAAGAAATACAGAAGCATGTGAAAACAATTGTGCTGGATGCTACCCAGATGGCACTGGATTTAGGGAATGTGAAGGCTGCAAATATCGTTTTATTGGGTACAATTATTAAGGCCATGGGACTAGAACATATCGATTGGGATAGTATCATTAGAAGGCAGGTAAAGCCTGGGTTTGTTGATGTGAACTTGAAAGCGGTTCGCTGTGGCATGGATGCAGTTGAATAACGAAAATGGAGGAGCAACAATGGGTTTAAATCAGTTTTATCAGGAATATAAAGCAAAATTAAGAACACCGGATGAGGCTGTGCGCTTAGTGAAAGATGGAGATTGGGTGGATTACAGCACAGGGG
>JAEZPX010000113.1 GCA_023413275.1 Bacillota bacterium
CGTCATTTGCAGGGTGCCCTCCCTGTGGAAATTGAAGGAACGGTGCGTCCCGTGGCGGCAATCAGCCCTGGCGTGATGGGGCTTACCGGCATCGAAACAGGAGAAATTATAAAGGGTTTGGTGGAAAAAGTAAAGCCCACCCTTCTAATTGCCATTGATGCCCTTGCCGCAAGACGTTCCAGCCGTATCAACGCAACCATACAAATGTCTGACACAGGTGTTGCGCCCGGTGCGGGCGTGGGCAATAAACGAATGATGTTAAGTCAGGAAACCTTAGGTATACCTGTCATTGCCATTGGCGTGCCCACAGTTGTGGATGCCGCTACTTTGGTAAATGATACAATGGATCGCATTCTAGGCAGTATGATTGAACAAACAAAAAAAGGCACAGACTTCTATCGCATGCTGCAAGATTTGGAGGAAGAAGAAAAATACACCATGATTACTGAAATCCTCGATCCTTATACAGAAAATATGTTTGTAACACCCAAAGAGGTAGATGCAGTTATTGACAGACTTTCAAATATCATTGCAAATGGCATTAATATTGCCCTTCACCCCGGCATTACCATGGAAGATATCAGTAAGTATAGCTGATATGAGGCACAGTCAAACTTAAAATTACTCTGAACAACTAAATTCTTATTTCTTTTGCCGCAGACTTTTACTGCGGCTATTTTTTTATAAGAACGCCTTTATCATTCATCAATTTGTTTTCTCTTATCTCATAAAAACTTCTTCTGCTTTCGACTCCTGTATAATAAAAATATCTCCTTTTCTCAATCAAAATTATGGATATGAAAAAATAAATATCCATAAACTCAAAGAATCATTGTTGACAATACGTATATTTTGTTATATATTCAACTTATTGAATATATAACAAAAGGAGTGTTATTGTGTCGCTAAAACATGGTCTGCTGGGACTACTCAATTATTCCTCTATGACAGGATATGAACTGGATAAAGCATTTAAAGCTTCTCTCTCTTTTTTCTGGCAAGCAAAAACCAGTCAAGTTTATCGTGAGCTGGATGCTATGGAAATGAACGGTTGGCTGAGTAGCCAGCGTATTATTCAAAGGGAAAAACCAAATAAACGGATATACACCATCACCGAAAAGGGTAAAAAGGAACTCGCAAACTGGTTATCTTTAGGGGAAACCCATATTGATGATGCCATGCGGGTAAAAAGTGCATTTTTGATGCGCATATTCTTTGGGGGAGAAACCAACCTCCAGCATTCCCTGGATTTGCTATACAAATATCGAGAAAGCTGTTTACAGGCTATCCAAGGGTTTGGGGAAGCACATAACGCTATCTCTGAATATGGAGAAATGGTTTGCGATGAAAGAAAATCAATATACTGGGAAATTACACTGCTTTACGGAGAGTCCTATTATGAAGCTGGGCTGAATTGGGCAAATAAAGCCATTGCAATTTTAGAAAAGGAGGCATAAAGATGAAGGTTCTTGTTTTAAATGGTTCACCAAAAATGGAACAAAGCAATACTATGTGCCTCACTCACGCCTTTTTAGATGGAGCCTGCTGGGCAGATGCAGAGATTATTGATGTGGCAAAAGCGCATATTAAAAGCTGTCTTGGTTGTTTTGCATGCTGGAATAAAACACCGGGAAAATGTGTTATCACCGACGATATGGAACAAATCCTTCCCAAAATCATCTCCGCCGATGTGATTATTTGGTCTTTTCCGTTATATTATTTTAGTGTACCCGGTGGGTTAAAAAATCTCATCGACCGACAGCTTCCTATGAATCTACCTTTCATGGCAGAGGATAGCAAAAGCGGAGGGCATTCCCAACGCTACGATTTGTCCCATCAAAAGCATCTTGTTATTTCAACATGCGGTTTTTGGACAACTGAACATAACTATGATTCTGTTTTTTCCATGTTTGACCATTTTCTTGGGAAAGACAACTATGCAACCATCCTTTGCGGGCAAGGAGAATTGTTTCATATTCCTGAGCTAAAAAACCGTACAAACGAATATTTGGAAATGGTTCGCCGTGCTGGAAGGGAATATGCCTCAGGTGGCATTCATTTACAAACACAGTCAGCACTGTCAAAACCACTTTTTCCACAAAAAGTATTTGAAAAAATGGCAGATGCCTCTTGGGGAATTGCAAACAGCGAAAACGCTGAAATCCTTTCAGATGAAAGCCTTTCCTTTACAACGCAAATGGCCGCCTTGTACAAACCCGATGGGGAAGATCGGGTTTTGGAGTTTCATTATACCGATATTGATAAAACCTATCAAATATTGTTATCCAAGCATGGCTCCGAAGTTATCACCCATGGATTTCGGCCATATACAACAAAAATCGTAACACCTTTCTCCCTCTGGCGAGCCATTTCACGTAATGAGATCTCAGGGCAAGATGCTCTGTTTCAAAGACTTTATCACGTCCATGGAGATTTTAATCTTATGCTAAAATGGGATAATTTGTTTGGCATTTCGGTCCCCAAAGAACAAACAACTTTACCTAGCAAAACCAATATGTTACTTCTCCTGGCACCCTGGATTGTTATCTGGGCAGGTATGCCAATACATTCCACCATCGGCAGTAGCTTAGCCATTTTCATTGGAGCATTGATTCCAATATTCTGGATGAAATACAAGCCCGTTATTTTTGAGCAAATCGGCATTCCTATGGCTATAGGAATCTCGCTGGCAGGTCTATTGGGCTTAAATGTAAGATTTATCGTCTCCGCCAGCTACTTATTGTTTGGGTTGTTGTGGCTGATTGGCTCCCTCACCCAAATTCCTCTTACGGCCTATTATAGTGCCACCAATTACGGGGAAGAAAGTGCCTTTTCCAATCCCCTCTTCATCCGAACAAACCGCATATTAACTGCCGCATGGGGAGTCGTTTTTTTTCACTCAGCTGTCTGGGCCTATTTTCTGATGAATACCCCTCTCTCTCCATATATTGGTATTATTAATAATATCATACCTGCACTCATGGGTATTTTTACAACGTGGTTCCAGCGGTGGTATCCGGCAAAGTACGCAAGAGGATAACCAAAGTGAAATGGATATTTATGACTTTCACCTCCTGGCTCATAAGTTAGGGGGTTTTATATTTCAAAAGATTGCCTCTTATACCTTATTATTTGTATCAGACTGGTTTTCAGTATCGTCTCTGGGTTTCGAATAACTTAGTGCCTGCCTGCTGTCGCAAACACCTTTTGTTGTTGGGTCAGTTACCACCCCAATCACAGCCAAAATTACACTAAACAATAAAAATGGATTGCCTAACACATTTTTTATTTCTTCCAAAACCAAAGCCCAGCTGGTAAAATCCTCCGGCTTTGCTCCTATGGTTGACATGATTACCCCAAATAAACCAATCCAAAAATAGGGATTTTTCAAGCGTACCTTCCAGTTTATTTTCATTTTCCACACCTCTCTTTTTTTAATTAGCTAACCCTTAATTCTATATGCTATAACACCAATCCCCTGAAGCAGATACAAGTTGAAATTATTTGTTGTGGGATGGGGAAAAAGCTGCAATTTATTAGGTAAATTTCCGTAAAGGGCTACTTTTTAATGACATGGATTTTATAATAATATATAATCGTTTAAGCCGTAGTATTTCAAATAATTAAAATAGAGTAGGATAGGATTGAAAAAAGCAGTTCTTATATTCATAAAAAAAACCGCCTCTCTAAAAAGAAAAGCGGTTTCATGTCTTATTTATTTTCCCTCCAGCTACCAAGCTTGCGAAATCTTTCATATCTTTTTTCACTGATATTTGGAGAGTCTTTGTAGATCTCTTTAAAATCACCCATAAGGGTGGTTTTCAATTCATGGCACATTTCTTCAAAACACACAAAATCTTCGTATATAATACGCTCAGCAACGCCAAAGCGTTTCATATCCTCGGCAGTAATACATAGGCACTTTGCCGCCTCTGCTGATGCTTCTGGGGAGGATGCTCCCCATAAAATGCTGGCACAGCCTTCGGGGGAAATCACAGAGAATACTGCATTTTCCAACATATACAGCTTATTGGCAACAGATAGTCCCAAAGCACCACCACTTCCACCTTCACCAATAACAACGGTAATCACAGGAGTTGTGAAAGCCATCATCTCCATTAAATTATCAGCAATAGCCTGCCCCTGTCCACGTTCCTCTGCCTCCTCACCGCAAAATGCCCCTGCGGTATCAACCAAACAAATAATGGGTCTTTGAAATTTCTCAGCCTGCTTCATTAAGCGCAGTGCCTTTCGATAGCCCTCGGGCATAGGACTGCCAAAATTGCATTGTATGCGTTCTTCCAGATTTCTGCCTCGTTCAATACCAATAAAGGTAACCGGTATCTCTCCCAGCATACCAATCCCTCCTACAATGGCATTGTCATCAGCATACTTTCTGTCTCCGTGAAGCTCTGTTCTATCTGTAAACATCTGCTCAATGTAAGCCCTGGCTGTAGGACGATCTTGGGCTCTTGCCGCCAGCACTCTTTCATAGGGCGACAACGAATTGAATGAATACATTTCAGCCTCTTGGTGAAATAAAGCATTTTCCAAAGCGGCTTTATGATCTTTTATTTCATGCTGATGAAGAAGTGTGGCGATTGTTTTCCTCATCTCAGTTCTTGGCACAATGGCATCCACAAACCCATGCTCCAATAAAAATTCCGCTTTCTGAAAACCATCAGGCAATTTTTTCTTAGTGGTCTGCTCAATAACTCTGCGTCCTGCAAAACCAATGGTTGCATTCGGTTCAGAAATAATAATGTCTCCCAGCATGGCAAAGCTGGCAGTCACCCCTCCTGTGGTAGGGTCGGTCAAAACGGTAATGTATAAACCACCACGCTTGCTGTGATAATCAACAGCTCCACTTACCTTTGCCATCTGCATCAAAGAGAGAATGCCTTCCTGCATTCTTGCACCACCGGAACAAGTAAATCCAACCACAGGAAGTTTTTCTGCCGCAGCGTATTCAAAAAGCCTTGCCAGCTTTTCCCCAACAACAGAACCCATACTTCCCATCATAAATTGTGGCTCCATAACAAATAATGCACAAGGCTGACCTTTGAAGGAAGCACGGCCGCACAAAACTGCCTCATCCTCACCCGAACCCATCTTACCGCTTTCCATTTTCACGTCATAACCAGGAAAATCAAGGGGATCAATAGTAACAAGCTCCGTCAAAATCTCTTGAAAACTACCTTTATCACAAAGTGCCTTTACTCTGGTTCTTGCTCCAATGCGAAAGTGATGACCGCATGACGGGCACACCATTTTATTTTTGGCAACATTCCGTTTGGTATCAAAAGACTTACAAACGGGACAGCGCATTCTTTCATCCACAACAGGGGTAATGCCCCCTTCTTCTAAATTGTTCTTTGATTTGCGGAATAAACCCACGATATCATGCAAATGAATCACTTCCCTTCCGCTAAGATTTCAGACAAAATCAGGGTATCATACGCTCCCTGCCAAAAGGTCTTGCTCCGTACCAGTCTTAACTGATCTTCTATATTTGTTTCAACGCCTTGAATAATCATTTCACACAATGCGGCCTCCATTTTACGGATGGCATCCTCTCTGGTGTTTGCAAAAACAATCAGCTTACCCAGCATGGAATCATAAAAAGGCACAACCTCACATTCCTGAATTAAGGCAGTATCAAAGTGTACCCTTGCACCACCGGGAATATGAAGGAAATCAATTTTGCCTGTAGACCTTGCATTAATACGGCATTCAATAGAATGCCCTTTTAAGTGAACATCTTCCTGCTTAAAATCCAAAGGAATTTGACAGGCAATGCGTATCTGCCATTTTACAATATCAACACCGCTGATTTCCTCGGTGATAGGATGCTCTACCTGTAAACGTGTATTCATTTCAATGAAATAAAACTCCCCATTGGGCGCCAGCAAAAACTCCACCGTTCCTGCATTGGTGTAGTTTGCAGCCTTTGCCGCTTTGATTGCCGCCTCCATCATTTTAGAACGAACTTCCTGTGTCATGACAGGGCTGGGGGTTTCCTCCAACACCTTTTGCTTATTCAGCTGTAGGGAACAATCTCTCTCTCCCAAGCACACCATGTTTCCAAAGGTATCTGCTAAAATTTGCATTTCCACATGACGCACATGGGTTAAATATTTTTCCAAAAAAACTTCTCCATTGCCAAAGGCACTTTTCGCCTCTGCTGATGCGGTGAGAAATGCATTTTCCAGCTCTTCTCTGGAATTAACCACTCTTATCCCTTTGCCGCCGCCACCGGCTGTAGCCTTCACCAGTAAAGGAAAACCAATCTTCTCTGCCAAAGCTTTTGCTTCCGAAACATCCTTTAAAAGTTCTGTTCCTGGAACAACAGGCACGCCAATTTCCTTCATCAGCCTGCGGGCATTGTCTTTGTCACCCATGCTCTCCATGACTTGGCTTTTGGGTCCGATAAAAACAATATCATTTGCTTCACAAAGGGCGGCAAACTCAGCGTTTTCCGAAAGAAATCCGTATCCGGGATGAATGGCGCCGGCATTGCAGGCCAAAGCAGCACTAATGATATTTTTTTGATTTAAGTAGCTCTCCGTGGCACTTTTGCCGCCAATACAGATTCTTTCATCAGCCAACGCTACAGGCAGAGAATTACGGTCTGCCTCAGAATACACCGCTACTGTTTCAATTCCCATTTCCTTGCAAGCACGAATGATACGCACTGCGATTTCTCCACGATTTGCCACGAGAATTTTTGTAAACATATACTCAAGTCTCCTTTATTAATGCAAACGAAAATTCTGCGCTTACACATAGTTTTCCGTTTACAAAGCCTTTTCCTTCGGCCCAGTAAAACACACCTTTATTTTTAATCAGTTTACACTGTGTTTCAATCACATCGCCGGGACGCACACTGTTTTTAAAGCGTACCTTATCAAGGCTCGTAAAAAAGGGTGTTGCCCCTGAATTTACCTCGGATAGAAGCACACAGGCAGACTGACCCAAAATTTCGCAAAGAATGACGCCGGGTACCACAGGTCTATCAGGAAAATGTCCCTGCAAAAACCACTCATCACCTGTAATGGCTTTTTTGCCATAAGCAACACCATCAGAAAGTTCTACCTCATCAATCAAAAGCATAGCATCTCTGTGAGGCAGAATCTTTTTAATTTCTTCTTGATTCATGTTAAGCCTCCTCACGAATGCAAACCAATACCTGACCGTATTCTACAATTTGACCATTATCCACAGGAACTGCAACAACCTCGCCATCCTTTTCTGCTTCAATGGTATTGAACATCTTCATAGATTCCACAATACAAACAGGATCACCCTTCTTCACCTTATCGCCAACTTTCACATAAGGGGCGGCACCTGCTTGAGCTGCTAGATAAACAGTACCAACCAAAGGGGATTTCTGCTCATAAGCCGATGCAGATTCTTCTACCAGCTGCTTTTCTTCCATGGTTATTGTTGTCTCTTCCTGGTAAATTTCAAATTCCTTAGGCATATCTTGCAAAACTACCTTGCCACCGGCAGATTCTAAAACCAGACGAACATCACCCTCTGTTAAATCCAGCTTTGTTAATTGATTCTGTTTTAATATTTTAGCCAATTCTGATATCTTTTTGAGTTCCATCATCATCAATCCTCTATTTTTCTAAATGCCACACAGGCATTATGTCCACCAAAACCCAAGGAAGTGGAAAGTGCACCTTCCAAATCCGCTTTCACCGCAACATTGGGGGTATAATTCAAATCACACTGTGGATCCTGCTCCTTTAAGTTAATGGTAGGAGGAACCATGCCGTTTTTCACTGCCAAAATAGCAGCAATGGCTTCCACCGCACCAGCGGCACCCAGCATATGCCCTGTCATAGACTTCGTAGAGCTGATATGAAGCTTCCTTGCCTCTTCGCCAAAAGCGTTGTGAATGGCATGGGTCTCTACGGTATCATTCATGGGGGTTCCAGTTCCATGGGCATTATAATAAATCTGTTCCGCCGCAATGCCTTCCAGACCTTTCGCCGCATCCCGAATTGCCTTCGCACTTGCCTTTGCCTCAGGGGATGGTGCTGTTACATGGTGTGCATCACAAGTAGAACCATAGCCTACCACCTCAGCATAAATCTTTGCACCTCTTGCTTTTGCGTGCTCGTAATCCTCTAGAATCAAAGTTCCTGCGCCCTCGCCCATTACAAAGCCGCCTCTTCTGCTATCAAAGGGCAGAGAAGCTCCATCGGGATCTTCCGAAGGGCTTAACGCCATACAACTTCCAAAACCTGCAATTGCCAAAGGCACAATTGCCGCTTCACTACCTCCGCAAATTGCCGCTGTAGCATATCCGTGCAAAATCGCACGATATCCCTCGCCAATTGCAGTGGTTCCTGTGGCGCAAGCAGTGGTAACAGAAACACAAGCACCTTCTGCGCCATAACGAATGGCAATATTTCCCGCCGCAATATTACTAATCATTTTAGGAATAAATAAGGGAGATACTTTTCTTGCCCCTTTTTCAGCCAAGGTTGTGCTACTCTCGCAAAAAGTCTCAAAACCGCCAATACCGGAACCAAAGTATACATCCAATTCTTCCTTTTCTACTTTGCCCTCCAAGCCGCTGTCTTCCATGGCTTGAGCAGTAGCTGCCAATGCATAAATCGAAAAACGATCTAATTTTTTTGCCGCCAATTTCTCCATGTATAAAGTAGGGTCGAAATCTTTTAATTCTCCCGCCAAGCGGTATTTACTCTCAGAAGTATCAAAACGAGTGATAAAAGAAATCCCGTTTTTACCTCCCACTAAGCCTTGCCAAAAGCTTTCCACTGTATTTCCAATAGGGGTTACTGCCCCTAATCCTGTCACAACAACTCTTCTCATACAAACCTCCTACATTGCCATGCCGCCATCGATGCGGATTACTTCGCCGGTAATATAATCTGATGCATCACTGGCAAGGAATAGCGCCAATTTTGCCACATCTTCCGCCTGTCCAAAGCGTTTCATGGGAATTGCGTTTTTAATTTCATCATTTGAAGTATATGTCTCTGTCATATCCGTCGCAATAAAACCTGGTGCAATAGCATTACAACAAACCCCGCGGGATGCCAATTCTTTTGCTACAGATTTTGTCAAACCAATTAAGCCTGCCTTAGATGCAGAATAATTCGATTGACCTGCATTTCCCATTAAGCCGGATACTGAACTGACATTAATAATTTTTCCGCTTTTTTGTTTCAAAAACAGTGGATATACTTGCTTAATCATGTAAAAAGCACCCTTTAAATTAGTATCTACCACACTGTCAAAATTCTCAACCTTCATCATAGGTATCAAACTGTCCTTTGTAATTCCTGCGTTATTTACCAAAATATGAATTCCGCCAAAATCAGCCACAATTTCCTTCACCTTTGCTGCAACCTGCACCGCATCAGCAACATTACATTGATAGCCTTTGGCCTTTACCCCAAGTGCTTCCAATTCTTTTTGGGTTTCCTCAGCCTTTTGGGTATTTCCTGCATATAAAAAAGCAATATCTGCTCCATTTGTCGCGTATAATTTGCAAATAGCGGCGCCAATTCCTCTGGAACCACCCGTCACCACTGCTACTTTTCCTTTGAGCATATCAAATCCTCCTCTTTCAGCTTTTGTAACTCCTCCATAGAAGAAACAGCATAGACCTTGCTATCAGGCAAGATACGAGAAATTAATTTCTTAAGGGTATCCCCTATGCCCACTTCAATAAAGGTATCGAAACCATCTGCCGCCATTTGCTCTATGCTTTCTTGCCAACGCAAGGCATGATCAATTTGGGGTGCCATCCATGCCCGCACATCTTCCTCGTAAGGCTTTGCCATATAATTGGAATATACGGGGATTTGGGGCTTATGAATCTGATATTCTGTTAAAACCTGGGCAAAATCCTTTGCCGCTTCTTTCATGAAAGGGGAATGAAACCCGCCACCAACTTTAATTGGCAATCCTCTGCCGCCGGCGTCTCTCACTGCCTTTGAAAAGGCTTCCACTTCCTCTTTTTGCCCAGCAACAACCAATTGACCGGGGCCATTATAATTAACAGGATAAACCTGCTCAAAACTTTTGCATATTTCCTCAACCTTGCTGTTTTCAAGCTTCATGATGGCAAGCATGGAGCCGGGATTCTTCTCTGCCTCCCTTGCCATAACCTTTCCTCTGAAAGAGGCCAGTCGAAAACCATCTAAAGGAGTATAAGCTCCCGCAAAGGCCAATGCAGGAATTTCCCCTAAGGAAAAGCCAGCAACGCCATCAGGAATAATGCCTTCTTCTTTCAATGCCAATGCCGCTGCTAAATCTGTCAGATATAAGCAGGGTTGCGTGTTTTCTGTATTTTTCAGTTCTTCCTCTGTGCCTAAAAAGCACTGGTTCAAGGTATTGGGGCGAATTTCTTCCGCCCCATCAAATAAGTTTCGAATACTTTCTTTTGTGTCATAAAAGCTTTTGCCCATACCCGCTTTCTGGGCGCCTTGGCCAGAGAAAACAAATGCTATTTTACCCATTTTGCGCCTCCTTTTAACAAAAGCTCTGCCTCAGTTGCAATTTCCTTTAAAATTTCTGCGGCAGGCTGTTCTTTTTTCACCAAACCGGAAATCTGCCCCGCTAAGAAACATCCTTCCTTGGTGTCACCTTCTACAGCCGCCTTTCTCAAAGCGCCTACACCCAATTCTGCCACCATTTCAGGTGTCGTTTCAGGTGCATACTCTTTCTTTAAGAACTCTCTTGTGAAATTATTTTTCAAACTACGGCAAGTATTTCCACCAAATCTTCTGCCTGTTGCTGTGGTAGAAATATCACTTGCCTTTAAAACCATTTCCTTATAGTTGGAATGAACGGAACACTCCTCTGCCAAAAGGAATCTGGTACCCATTTGTACCCCAACGGCTCCCAACATAAAGGCCGCCGCAATTCCTCTGCCATCACCAATGCCACCTGCCGCCAATACAGGAATTTTCACAGCATCGCAAACCTGAGGAATTAAAGGCATGGTGCTCATGTCACCAATATGACCGCCGGATTCGCCGCCTTCGGCAATGACCGCCGTTGCCCCTGCTTTTTCCATCATTTTTGCCGCCGCTACAGATGCCGCAACAGGAATTACTTTAATTCCCGCCTCATTCCACATAGGAATGAATTTTGTGGGGATTCCGGCGCCCGTTGTTACCACAGCAACCTTTTCTTCCACAACAATTTTTGCGACCTCCTCCACATGGGGGCTCATCAGCATAATATTTACGCCAAAGGGTTTATCAGTTAAACCTCGTGCAATTTTAATTTGCTCACGAAGATAATCTCCCCCGGCATTCATTGCAGAGATAATGCCTAAGCCGCCGCCGTTTGAAACCGCCGCCGCAAGCTTGCCATCGGCAATCCATGCCATGCCGCCCTGAAAAATGGGGTATTCAATTCCCAACATAGAACAGATCGGTGAAAGGATCATTCTGTCCTCCTCCTCTCTTACTTCAATTTGTTTTCGATAAGTGTAACCAAGTCGCCAACTGCATTTACTTTGTTTTCACCCAATTCGATTTCAGTACCAAATTCTTCTTCAACATTCATAAGCAATTCCATAACATCCAAAGAATCAATGCCCAAAGCTTCAAACTTTGTGTCCATTTTAATTTCGCTTACTTCACATTCCAATTTTTCTGCCAACATTGCTGCAACTTTTTCAAATACCATGATTATAATCTCCTTTTAGATACAATTATTTTTTAGTTTATATATGAAGCCAATAGGCATCATTACCATCTTAAAATACAAGTGGCACTTGCCAAACCACCGCCAAAAGCAGGCAATAAAAGCAAATCACCTTTTTTCAGCATTCCCTGTCGATTCATTTCATCCAATGCAATGGGAATGCTTGCAGAGGAGGTATTGCCAAACCGTTCAATATTTACATAGAACTTTTCATTTGGCACCTTAAGCTTTACACTGGCAAAATCTATAATTCGCTTGTTCGCCTGATGAGGAACAATATATTTTATATCATCCATGGTCAGCCCCTGTCTGTTCAAAAGGGTAGTGCAATCATTACAAATTGCATTTACGGCAAATTTAAAAGTTTCCTGCCCTGCCATATGAATATAAGGCTTTTTCTGAGTTCCTTTATAAAATGGGGATGTACCCATAAACTGAGGAATATCCATTACATCAGAACCGCCTTTTACATCAAAGACAGCATCAATATAAGAATCACCCTCGCCAAGCACCATGGCGCCAGCGCCATCCGCAAAAATAACACAGGTTCCTCTGTCTTCCCAATCAACAATACGGCTCAAACGTTCTGCACCAATTACCAAAACCTTCTTGGCACGTCCTCGTGCGAAAAAACCTGCCGCTGTTTCCAACATAAAAACAAAGGCTGAGCAAGCGGCACTAATGTCTAAAGCCATACAGGAAACACCCAAAAGATTCTGAATCATGCAGGAAACAGAAGGAGAAATCGATTCACCACTTACACTGGCTGCTAAGATTAAATCAATTTCCTCTTTCTTAACACCACTATTCTCCAAAGCCGCCAAGGCAGCCTTGTATCCCATGTCCGCCGCAGTCTCATCCTCACTGATATGTCTTTGCTTTACGCCCACTCTCTGCATAATCCATTCATCGTTGGTATCCACAAATTTTGAAATATCTTCATTGGTTACAATCCTCGGGGGTACATACATCCCCGTTCCAAGCACATTAAAAGTCATTATTCAATCCTCCGAGCCCCATTCTTTTGTGTTATGCATACTTAGTACCTAAAAATTTGAAAAAGGTTACAAGAAAAATAAAAAAATTTTCGACTTATCTTTTCAAAAAAAGAAAAGACAGGCTATAAAGCCTATCTTTCCAAGTTTTTATCATATTTATTATATTTTTCTAATTTTTGAAAATTTATTCATTTTCGCCTAATTCGCATGAAAAGCATAATAAATGCACACAAAGAAGCACTTACATATGCCAACGCAGAAACTAGCATCCATAACCTGCGGATTCGCATATGCTTTGCCAATTCCCTATAATCCCCAGAAGCATTCACATCTAATTTTAAAGATGCAGGTTGGGTATTTCCATACTGTTTATAATAATTCCGACAGCTTTTACATTCCTTTAAGTGTGCCTCCACAGCTGATTCGCTTGCTTCACTTGCCACACCATCATGGTAAAGCGCCACAAGATCCTTCACAATATCACAATTCAAACTCATGCTTTAACACCTCCACCAGCATTTTTTTTGCTCTAAAATAGATAACCTTTGCGGAATTTTCGCTGATTTTTAAAACCAAAGCAATTTGAGAGAAAGATAATTCGGCATAGATTCTAAGCAATATGACATCTCGATACTTTTTGGGAATACCATCAATAATAGCCCGAACTGCCTTTTCCACATCTTTTCTTCTCATATGCTCTTCCGGATCAATACATCCATCACAATATGTGTTAACGACCAATTCTAAATTGGCCGAATCCAAATCCAGTTTATTTTTTTTCAAATATTTAAAATAGACATGCTTTCCAATGGAGGCCAACCAAGTAAAAAGCTCACACTCTCCACGGAACCTGTGAAAGGAAGTATATGCCTGTAAAAACGTTTCTTGGGTCATATCCTCTGCCAAATCCCCATCAGCGCAAAGCCGATATAAAAAACAATATACCCTATCATAATACTCTGTATAAAGGGCTTCGAAGGATTTCAATCCATCACCTTCTCTCAATAAAAATCTAGTGACATCATATCATAGAATTCTTGAAAAATCCACGATAGATTTATTGTTCTTGAA
>JAEZPX010000128.1 GCA_023413275.1 Bacillota bacterium
CTGTTTTTCTTAATGATAGCTCGTCCCATTTTTTCATAAAGACGCTCCTCTTCTCCTTGAATTTTTACCGAAAGGAAGCCCTCTTTTTCGCCACGGTTGATGGCAAGAATGCGATGGGATGCGATGGTCTTAAGGGGTTCGCTGTAATCATAATACATTTCATAAACAGAAGGCTCGTCCTTTGTCTTTTGAGACAACAAAAGGCCATTTTTCAACCATTCCTCTCGGAGGAGCTGACGAATGCCGGCATCGTCGGAAAGCTGTTCTGCCAGAATATCCTTTGCACCTTCAATGGCTTCTTCCACAGAGGATACGCCTTTTTCTTCATCCACAAAAGCAGCGGCATACTCTGCCAAAGGGGTCAAAAGCACCTGTCCCCAAATCATTTCCGCCAAAGGGGCTAGGCCCTTTTCCTTAGCAATGGAGGCTCTGGTTCGGCGTTTTGGGCGGTAAGGGCGGTAAATATCGTCAATTTCCGTTTGGGTCATTGCATCCGCCAGTTTTTTTGCCAATTCTTCGGTAAGCATGCCTTGCTCTTCGATGGAGGAACGCACCTGCTCCCGTTTTTCCTCAAGATTTCTCAGGGCGGTTAAGCGCTCTGCAAGTTGACGAATGATTTGGTCGTCTAAGGAGCCTGTCATTTCCTTTCGGTATCTTGCAATAAAGGGCACGGTGTTGCCTTCATCCAAAAGGGCAACTGTATGTTCCACTTGAAAAGTCTTTATATTCAGTTCTTCTTGTAATCGTTTTAGAATATCCATGCGTACGCCTTCCTTTTGTTTTGTCTAGAACCCTTAGCTTATTTCAAAGGGCTATTTCCCAAAGTTTTATTTAAGCATATATTTCCCAGAGCTTGTTCAGTTTTTCTTTACAAGCCACAGCACTATCCGTTAAGGAATATCCGAAAAATTCACCTTCTCTTTTCTCTACCAAGCCTCGTTTGATTAAATAATCCAAATGTGACATGGTTTCTCCCACGGCAAACCATCGCTGGGAAAGAGGGAATTCATCCCAAGTTTTTCCACGCATGGACCATTTTAAACAAGAACCGATTTGGGTTGCATGGGTATTGGGGAATTGCTCCAATGCATCAATGGTTTCTTCCAAGCGAATCAAATGATGATGGATGATTTCTTCAATACGTACATAAACATCCATTTCATTTTTTCTATGGGCGGGTAAAACTGTTTTCATATCAAAGTCACGAATTTTCACCAAACTGTCTAAATAATCCCCTAGGGAATCCTCAATATTTACCCAAGAAGTGATGTTTGGTGTAATATCAAACAAGATATGGTCGGCAGAGAGCATCAATTTTTCCTCGGGGAGATATAAACAGGTTTGTCCCGGTGTATGCCCGGGGACAAATATGCACTGAAAAGCAAAGCTGCCAACTTTTAAAATATCACCGTCACCCACAGTGATGGCATCAAAATAGTAATCGGGTTCAAAGCCTCTGGCGGGGTTTTCTTCCTTCAGCCAATCCAATTGCTCTCTGGTAAAGCCTTCTTTTCGATATATTTCGTCAAATGTATCCCAGCGGTTCCCGTTTAAAATCCACCCAAGATAGTCATGGTCGTTTTTGCTCATATAGATCTTACCGGGTTTTCCGTGCATCACTGCAGGGGCAAGGCCTGAATGGTCAGAATGAAGATGGGTGAGGAACATATTTGTTTTCGACCAATCCACATTTAGATCCCTTAAGCCCTCAAGAAGGGCTTCTTTGCATTCGGGGCGGTTAAAACCTGTATCTATAATCAGGCTTTCCCCGCTATCCTGCACCACATAGCAATTTAAGTTTTTTAGGGGATTATTAGGGAGAGGTACATCTATTTTAAAAATATTTGGTTTCTCATACACTTTTGTAATCATTGGTTTCACCTTTCTTCCTTGGTTCACTGTTACCTACTATTATAATTGGAAAGAGGCTATAAAACAAGTTATGTTGCAAAATGTAATTTATTTTATTTTTTATGTAAAATATAGTTGACATTAAGAATAATATATTGTATAACATAGGTATAGCAAGAGAGGAAGTGGTGAAATGAAAAATTTGAAAATTAAGTCTGCCAGAGCGGCTTTGGATCTTTCTCAGGATGAGCTTGCCCAAAGGGTCGGCGTAACAAGGCAGACCATTGGCATGATTGAAGCGGGAAAATACAATCCAACCATTAATTTATGCATTGCCCTTTGTAAAGCTTTAGGTAAAACGTTGGATGAATTATTCTGGGAGGAAGAAAAATAGAATTGGAGGCATTTAATATGAAAATGAGAGATGAAAGAGTAGAACAGTCTAAAAATAAGATTTATGGGGAATTATTTCAGTTAACTTATCTTTTTGTTGTGGCGGTCTTTTTGGTAAAAGTGTTATTTTTTAAAATGGATTTGTCCCAGTGTATCACAGAGTATGTAATTATGATCGTGGCACCTATCTATCAAATGGTGCGTAGCCGTCAATTGGGGGTAGTTCTGTCAACTAACCTTCGCCAGCATATGAGCCCAAAAAGAAATATCGTGGGAGCCCTTGTTGGGATTGTATTTTTCTTTCTGTTTTGGCTGTTTAGCGGAAGGCAAGTTTCAAAGGAATTTGCAATTTCTTATATTGTTACCTTCTGCGTTGTGTTCTTTGCGGCTAGAGCCATGTTCGTTCGTTTGGAGGAGCGCAGAATGAAAAAATTGGAACAGGAGTATGGAGATTAAGCAGAAAAGTCTTTGAAATCGCGAGAAAGAGGAAAAAAAGCTTGCACTAGTGGGTTTTTTGTGATATTTTATTTTAGAGTCGGTAATTGTGCCGACTCAAATCCTTGTTCTCCCAATAAGGGGAGAGCCATATGTCCAAAAGGAGGTGTAACCCACATGAACAAGTACGAATTAGCTATGGTTTTAAGTCCCGCACTGGACGAAGAAGGCAGAGTAGAAGAAGTAGCGAAAGTTCAGGCTACTTTGGAAAGATTCGGCGCGAAAATCGAAAAAGTTGATGATTGGGGCAAAAGAAAGCTTGCTTACGAAATTAAAAAAGTAAACGAAGGTTTCTTAAGCTTCACAACATTCGAAGCTCCCGCTAATGCTCCCGCAGAAGTTGAAGCTCGTATGCGTATTATGGAAAACGTTTTACGTTATCTCATTATTCGCAAAGAGGCGTAAGAAGGAGGAAATCCTATGAACAAAGTGATTCTTATGGGTCGATTGACCAAGGACCCCGAGGTTAGATATTCTCAGGGAAATGAACCTTTGGCCGTAGCCAGATACTCTTTGGCGGTGAACCGCCGTTTCAAGCGCCAAGGCGAGCCCGACGCTGACTTTATCAATTGTGTTTCCTTTGGTAAAGCAGGCGAATTCGCGGAAAAATACTTCAAAAAAGGTCAGATGGTTAGCGTTATCGGCAGACTTCAGGTTCGTTCCTGGGACGATAACGAGGGCAAAAAACGCTGGAGCACAGACGTTGTGGTAGAGGAGCAATACTTTGCTGAAAGCAAAGCATCCTTCGAAGGCCATAAGGCCGATGCCCCCGCTGCACCAAAGCAGACAGCCCAAGATGATGGCTTTTACCCAATCGATGAAAGCATCGAAGATGACGATCTGCCCTTCTAAAATTCAGTAAAGAAGGAGGACTTAGACATGATTCAGAAAAAACGTGGTCGTAGAAAAAAACGCGTTTGCCAATGTTGTGCGGATAAAATAACAACCGTAGATTACAAGGATGTAAATAAGCTGAGAAGATATGTTTCTGAAAGAGGCAAAATCCTTCCCAGAAGAATTACAGGCAACTGCGCTAAGCACCAGAGAGCGTTGACAACTGCTATTAAGAGAGCAAGACACGTAGCCCTGATGCCTTATACACAGGATTAAGAAATGTAAAAAGCCCATTGCTTTGCAATTAGGGCTTTTTTTGTGCACAAAAATCAGGTATGATATATTATATAGTATCAAAATGGATGTAAAAATAATATAAAAAAAATCCCATCACTCGATTATTAGAACTATTTTTCTACTTTACAGAACCCATATTCCAAGGGTTTAAATAATATATGAAAAAAACGAAAGGGAGTGAATGCTTTGCTAATCTTTATGTTGACAACTGCAGCCAAACAGGGGCAGGACATACCCCCAGTGTTGCCTTTGCTTTTAGGATTTTTATTGGCACTGATTTTACTAAATTTAGGCTTAAGTATTTTTAGAAAAAAAGGAAAAGACCAACGGGAAAATTCATGGGATATGCAAAAGAAAAAGTAGGCAAAGCCTTAATTTTTCAGGGGTTAATTATCGAAATTTCCATAACAATGCAGAAAAATATTATTATTTGGTGTTGACTTTCCTTTCCCTTGGATTTATAATGTGACTGTAATTGAATATATGAAATTCTTCAGGGCAGGGTGAAATTCCCGATCGGCGGTAAAGTCCGCGAGCGCACTTGCGCAGGATTTGGTGTAACTCCAAAACCGACAGTATAGTCTGGATGGAAGAAGAATAAAAGTTTGATGTTTTTTTGCGGAAAAATATATTTTTTTCTGCGGATTTGCGTCGGCCTTTATTTTGCTTATTTAGCCTGAAGATTTTCAGGCTTTTTCTTTTGCTGTGGGGCAAAGCCCCTTGGAAAGAAGAAGTTCGCTTTTAATTCTTGGCGATAACCTGAAAATTTTAGACAAAAATGGAGGAGAAGTAAATGGAAAACATATCTTCAAAAGTAACAGTAACAAAAAACAACAAAAAAATGTCCACAAGGGTTATGGTGTCTTTGGCAATGTTAGGGGCTATCTCTATTGTGTTGGTGTCTGCAATTCATTTTCCTTTGATCCCTGCGGCAGCATTCTTGGAATATGACCCTGCGGATATCCCGATTTTAATTGGTGCGTTTGCCTTTGGTCCCGTGGCAGGCTTATTGCTGGCGATTGTTGTCTCCATTATTCAGGGGTTAACAGTGAGTGCAGGCAGTGGGATTATTGGTATCGTGATGCACATTTTTGCAACAGGTGCGTGTGCCTTCGTTGCAGGAAGCATTTATAAGAAAAATAAAACCAGAAAAAACGCAGTGCTTGCCCTGATTGTTGGGGCGTTGGTGCAGACGGTGGCAATGGTTATCATGAACATGATATTCACGCCGTTATTTATGAATATGCCTTTAGAGAAAGTTATCCCTATGCTGGTTCCTATCATCATTCCATTTAACTTATTAAAGGCGGGTATCAATGGCACTATGACGTTTTTGTTGTATAAATCCATTTCCCATCTTTTAAAGGGTAATGCTTAATTCAATCGAAGCATTTGTGACTGAACATTCTGATGAGAAGGGTCGTTCCTCTGTTACAACACAGGGGACGACTTGTTTTTTTTGCCATGAATAAGCTGAAAAATGGAATTATCAATTTTTTTATTGTCAGCCAATGATAGATTGCATATAATGGTACTGATTGGACTCAGCTTTCAGGAGCAGAAAAGAGGTTTGTATATGAATAGAAAAACTGTGATCGTATTATTCGGCGGACAGTCGTCAGAACATGAAGTTTCCAGAATGTCTGCAACAACGATGATTAATGAAATAGATAGTAAAAAGTATCAGGTTATCCCCGTTGGCATTACAAAAGAAGGAGAATGGCTTGTTTATACTGGCCCAACAGAGCATATTAAAACAGGCCAGTGGGAGAAATATGCAACCCCCGCAATTATAAGCCCTGATGCAAAGCAAAAAGCCCTTTTGAAAATAGTAAACGGTCATGTAAAGGTAATTCCTGTGGATGTGGTAATTCCTGCGCTGCATGGTGCATGGGGGGAAGACGGAACCATTCAAGGTCTCTTGGAAATGGCGTGTATTCCTTATGTTGGCTGCGGTGTTTTATCCTCCGCTGTCTGCATGGATAAGGTTTTTACCAAATTAATTGCAAAAAATGCTGCGGTTCCTCAAGCCAAATATATCTGGTTTCAAAAAGAGGAGCTGGAAGATATGGATAAACTGGTGGATCGGGTGGAAAAGAAGCTGGGCTATCCTTGCTTTGTGAAACCTGCAAATACAGGTTCCTCCGTGGGCATTAGCAAGGCTAAAGACAAAGAAGCCTTAGTCAATGCAATCAACTTGGCAGCAGAGTATGACCGAAAAATTATTGTAGAAGAGGCGATTATCGGCAGAGAATTTGAATGCTCTGTTCTTGGCAATGAGGAGCCTGTAGTAAGCGGTGTCGGCGAAGTGTTGCCGGCTGCAGAATTTTATGACTATGATGCAAAATATAACAACAGCGAGTCCCGTACTGTAATCCCTGCTCCAATTACAGCAGAGGAAGAGAAAGCCATACGAAAGATTGCCGCAAAAATTTATCAGGCGGTAGATGGCAGTGGTTTGGCTCGGGTTGACTTTTTCTTGGAGGAAGAAACAGGGCGGGTTTTGTTTAATGAAATTAACACCATGCCTGGCTTTACGTCCATTAGTATGTACCCTATGCTGTGGGAAACAGCCGGAGTTTCAAAAGCAGAATTAATGGATTGTTTGATTGAACTGGCCCTCACTCGTGATAATGGAATCCGAGGCTGAAAGGAAAGAAGGAACCTTATGGATAAAAGACCGATTGGTATATTTGACTCGGGAGTGGGCGGATTGACAGTTGTAAAACAGGTCATGAAGGTCATGCCTCATGAAAATATCGTTTATTTTGGCGATACAGCCCGCTTACCCTATGGCAGCAAGTCTAAGGAAGCTGTAACGAAGTTTTCTAAGCAAAACGTTCGCTTTTTGCTTACCAAGGAAGTGAAGGCGATTATTGTTGCCTGCAATACAGCCAGCTCTAACAGCTTGGAAGAGCTGCATCGTGCCTTTGATGTGCCTATTTTTGGGGTGGTGGATGCAGGGGTGGGTGAAGCCCTTCGCTCCACACACAACAAAAAAATCGGTGTTATCGGAACGGCGGCCACAGTGCGCTCCGGGGCATATGAAAAAATGATTTGTAAAAAAGATGGAGAAATGCAGGTGTTTTCAAGAGCGTGTCCCCTGTTTGTACCTTTGGCCGAGGAGGGCTGGACGGATAACCAGGTGGCTCGCTTGGCAGCAGAAAAATATTTGGAGGATTTGATGGCAAAAGGCATCGATTCCTTGGTTCTGGGTTGTACCCACTATCCCTTATTGAAGAAATGTATCGGTGGCATTGTGGGGGAAGAGGTAAAGCTGGTTGATCCGGCAAAAGCCACTGCAAAACAAGTAAAACAGTTTTTGCAGGAAAAGGGAATCGTCAATCTTGAGGAAAAGGAAGGAGAAAGGACTTTTTATCTGAGTGACTATACAGATATGTTTTACTCCATTTGCCAAAAGGCGCTGAAACAAGGATATGCGCCGGAGATTATAGATATTGAGCAATATTAAGAATAATAAATTATGTTATTGTATCTTATGAAATCTTTACCCTCTCTTTCCCTTATGTTATACTAAAATGAAGGTAAAAATTACCATTTATTGCGGGCTTTCGGAATACCCCGTCCAATTTTGCGGGGCTTTCGAAGTAGTTGAAATGGGTACAAGCTCTTGTTAATTCATAGGGTAGCCAAAGGGAATCATTTGCGAGTCGTTAAATAAAAATCTGAATGGAGGAAAAGCATGGCGGCGAATGAAAGAAGGGCGATACTGGTAGTAGATGATGTAGAAGTAAACCGTGTAATCCTCCGTGAAATTTTTCAAGATGAGTATACAATATTGGAGGCTGAAAACGGGGTAGAGGCCTTGGAGACAATTGATGTCCATGGGGAAGACTTAGCGGCAGTGGTGCTGGATATTATTATGCCGGTCATGGATGGCTTTGGTGTTCTGGAAATTTTGCATGAGCGAAATTTTATGGAAAAGGTGCCGGTTTTTTTAATTACGGCTGAGTGCACGGAGGAATCAACCCTGCGAGGGTATGAATTGGGTGTTATGGACGTGATTGAACGCCCGATTATCGCCCATATTGTGAAAAAGCGTATGGAAAGCATAATGGAGCTTTGTACCATGCGTAATCAATTAAACCAACAGGTACAATTACAAGAAATAGAGCTGGACGAAAAATCCAAAGAGATTCAGGGTTTGAACAATGCAATGATCGGGGCATTGGCCACCGCCATCGAGTTTCGAGATTGCGAAAGTGGAGAACATGTTAAACGGATTCACGATTTAACATTATTTTTTCTGCACAAAACCGTCTTTGGGAAAGGTCTGAAGAAAGCAGAGATAAATAAAATTGCCACTGCGGCAATTATGCATGATGTAGGGAAAATCGCAATTCCCGACTATATTTTAAATAAGCCGGGGAGACTTACCGCTGAGGAATTTCAAATCATGAAAACCCATACCGTAAGAGGATGCGAATTGTTAGATCAAATACCTGCAATTCATCATAATTCTGTTTATCATTATGCTTATGATATATGTAGGCACCATCATGAACGGTGGGATGGTATGGGTTATCCTGACGGACTAAAGGGAGATGAAATATCACCATGGTCTCAGATTGTTTCTTTGGCGGATGTGTATGATGCATTAACCAGTGAAAGAATTTATAAGCAGGCATATTCCCACGAAAAAGCTGTGGAAATGATTATAGGTGGAGAATGCGGTATTTTTAATCCGGCATTGATGGAAGAATTTTTGAAACTCTCCGATGAAATAAAAGAGATGATGCAATCACAGCAAAGTGGGTGTGGATGTGGAAAAACTGGAGAAAGCCAAGCTGACATTGGCAGGGGTGAATCTGCATAGCGGTGTGGAGCGATTTATGAGTAATGAAAGCCTCTATGAGACATTTTTATTAAAATTTCCTAGGGATCCAAATATGGAAAAATTAAGACAAGCCTTGGTGGCAGAGGAAGCCTCTTTGGCATTTCGGGCGGCGCATACATTATTGGGTTTGGCTACAAATTTGTCAATGGAGGTCCTTTGCGAAGCCTTGCGCCCTGCTACGGAAGCACTCAGAGGTGGAAATATAGAGTTGGCAAAAACTTATATGTCAGGAATTGAGGAAGCATACCTTTTGATAATAGAAGCTTTAAAATAAATAGGAAAAAGGGTACCCTTTCGTCATGAGACTGTAAGGATACCCTTTTTTAAGGGGAAGAAGTAGAAAGAATGTTATTATATGGGGGAAAATAACATCCTCAATAGTCATTATTACCCTATTGAAAAAGATTTATTCTATATAATAAAAAATAAAGCAATGAATATAATAAACGTATCCTGCAAGTTGTCAGGTTAAAAATATATCTTTTGAATCAGTTATGTGACTAAGTCAATAAGAATGATTATTATTTAGTAAAAAATATTGATTTATTTCAATACCTATGCTATACTCAAATCAAAGAATAGGTTATGAATTTTTGGAGAAAATCAGAACTAGGAGGAATGAAATATGTTGCAGATTAAATCAGATAAATTTCAAAAAGAAGTATTAGAGAGTAAAGTCCCCGTTTTAGTTGATTTTTCAGCTACATGGTGTGGACCTTGTAAGATGATGGGCCCTGTTTTGGAGCAGCTTTCCGCTGAATATGAAGGTAAGGCTAAGGTTTTCAAGGTTGATATTGACGAATCTATGGATTTGGCGCAAAAATATCAGATTATGAGTGTACCCAATATGTTATTTTTTAAGGATGGAAAACCAGTTGATGCAGTGGTTGGTGTAACCCCTCCTACTGTTTTAAAGCAAAAGCTGGATAGTATTGTATAATTAGTATTGATTGTACTTCCCCTCGTGGATATTTGTTTGTAAGAACCCCTGAGCATATGCTCAGGGGTATTTTTGTATTTATTTTCGCACATAAATGTAGAAAATAAAATGGGTATTAAGTATACAGAATGCTTATTAAAAAATATTTTCGGAAACATGTATGTGAATAAATACATTTTTTTCTAAAACCTTGGTATTTTTGTCGGTACAAAAAATATTTTGTATAAAAAGTTGTACAATTTGCGAAAAACAGGCAAAATGAGTGGCGTTGACACCCCTAAAAGAAAGTGGTATTGTTTTGCTATTCCATTTTTAGAAAAAAATAAGGGAGGTATTTCCTATGAATACGGTTGCGTTGTGTACAACTCAATATGGTATCGAGCTGATTATTAGCGCTATCCTTCTGGTCCTCGTGGTGATTATTATGGGCAAAGAGAAGTATAGTGCTGATTGTCATGTGAGAGATACCTCTATAATATGAGAAGAGACAAGAAAGAACACTCTTAGGCATAAAAGAGGAAAGGGACTCGTGGCGATCGCCATGGGTCCTTTTATTTTTGAAAAATGGTTTATACGAAGCAAAGAACATATGGAAAACAGTGAAAAAGGAGATGGTTATGATGGATTTTGTAATGGCACTTAGCCCCTTGGTATTAATTTTGGTGGGAATCATTGTTCTAAAAAAACCTGCAATGCAGGTCGCACCGGTAGGGCTAGTGTATATTATTATTCTTGCTTTTACATATTTCAGCCCTGCAGATGCGGTATTTAAGGATACCGTTACCATGATAGATGGGCTATTATGGAAGGGGATTAAGGAAGGCACAAAAATTGTCATGTTGGTTTTTTCCTCCTTTTTGCTGTTAAATCTGATGCAGCGCTCAGGAGCTATGAAACAGGTGCAAACTACTTTGGCAGGGGTTACCGACGACCGTAGAGCACAGCTGATTATTGTTGGACTTATGGTTCCTATCTTTTTAGAGGGTGCTGCGGGAGCAGGGTCCCCAGCGGCAATTGCCGCACCGTTTTTGGTTGGCTTGGGTTTTGACCCCATCGTGGCAATTGTAGTTGCGCTGTTAGGGGATGCCACACCATGTTCATGGGGCGGCGCAGGTCTTACCACCATTACAGGCGGCTCTTATTTGGTGGAGCAAGGTATTAGTACGGCTTCCATGAATTCCGCTATGGTTGGTAGAATTCATATGTTTGGCGTTTTTGTGATTCCGTTTTTGATTGTAATGATTGCTTTTGGAAAGAAAGGTTTTAAAGGAATTATACCTTATTTATTATTCGCAGGAATTAGTACAGGACTTATTATGTTTGGACTTTCTAACTTTATTGGGCCTGAAATCACCAGCCTTGGCACAGGCCTGCTCTCTATTGTTTGCTCTGTTATTTATTTGAAGCTGGTGAAAATCAAAACCCCTGAGGAGTATCGTTATAAAGGTGAAAATAGTTTTAGTGGAAAGAATGAAGCAAAGCTTCGCCGTTATTCCTCTTTTCATGCATTGTCTCCCTATTTGGTATTGGTAGTATTGCTCCCATTGGTGCGTTATACGGTACCTTTCTCGATTTTGACAACCTTTGGATACATTGTTTGGGTTGATGTTGTAGTGTTTTTGTGTGCCTGCATCGGTTGCGTTATTTTGGGTGTCAGCGCAGAAGGGTTCTTCGATACTATGAAGCAGACAATCATGCGAGTGGTTCCTGTATTGGTTACCATGGGTTCCTTATTGACAGTTTCTTATATAATGCAAAATAGTCAGACGGGCATGATTCAATTAATTGCTTCCACCATTGCCAATACGGCAGGGCCGTTGTATCCTGCGGCGGCAGTTGCAATTGGTTCCGCAGGCTCTTTTATTACAGGCACAGGCCTTGGTTCCAATATTATGTTTGCACCCATGCATTTGAATGCGGCAAACATGTTGGGACTAAACCCTGTTACAGTTTTTGCAGGGCAGAATGCGGGAGCCTCCTTGGGGAATTTAATTTGCCCCAATAACGTTGTTGCCGCATGTGCAACCGTAGGTATGATTGGAAAAGAAGGGGAAGTTTTGAAGCGTACCATGGCGGCATTTGTGGTTATTTTGATAATTTATATGACGTTGAGTATGATTTACACACATATTCTTTTTACTGGTTTTGGCTTATAATCATTCCATTTTGGAATAGAACAAAATACAATTTCATATTAGGAGGTTTTTCAAATGAAAACAAGAAGCGTTGGTATTGTCGGAGTCGGTCATGTTGGTGCCCATTGTGCCTATAGTTTAGCGGTACAGGGGATTGTAGATGAATTGGTTTTAGTGGATATAAACGAGCAAAAAGCAATCAGCGAGTGCCAAGATTTAAGAGACAGCGTTGCTTATCTGCCCCATCGGGTAGAGGTGCGCACCGGTGGATATGCTGATTTGAAGGATTGTGACGTAGTCGTAGTTAGTGTTGGTGTTATTACCAAAAGCAATAACCGTTTGGATGAATTGAATGTATCCATCGGCATGGTAAACAGCTTTGTAAAGCAGGTGGTAGATGCAGGGTTTAACGGGATTTTCGTAAATATTACAAATCCTTGTGACATTATTGCAAGACAGGTGCATAAGCTTTCTGGTTTTGATAAATCCCGTGTATTTGGCACAGGTACAGGTTTGGATAGTTCACGTTTTAAAGCTGTTTTGTCCAGAGAAACAGGCGTTGACCATAAATCATTGGTGGCATATACCATGGGTGAGCACGGTGATTCCCAAATGGCTCCTTGGTCACACGTGAGTGTAAACGGGAAACCCCTTGCAGAACTTGCTGAAGAAAATGAGAAATATAAAGTGGATCATGCGGCGGTTTTGGAAGAAGCAACAAAAGGTGGCTGGGTAACCTTTGCTGGAAAAGGCTGCACGGAGTATGGTATTGCTTCAACCCTTGCACGTTTTGTTCATGCTATTTTCCATGATGAAAAGGTGGTTATGCCTTGTAGTACACAGTTAAATGGTGAATATGGGCAAAATGATATCTTCATTAGTACTCCCTGTGTCATTGGCAAAAATGGTGTGGAGGAAGTGTTTGAATTGCGCTTAAACGAAGAAGAGTTAAAAGCGTTTCATCATTCCTGTGATGTAATCCGTACCAATATCGGTTATATCAACGAAGAAGCATAAGGAAAAGTTTATAAATCCCTGAAAGAGAAGAGCGTTGCAAGAGGCAGATATAATAATGTCATATCATAGTCTTTCACAAGTCCGCCCTTGGGCGACCGTTCCTTGTGAAAAACTTATCTTAAATGCTCTTTTCCGCCAGTGATCATATTTCACAAACTGTTTTGAAAACAAGCTTAAAAGGTAACCTGTATTGAAGTAGATTTCCTGTTTTGGTGATAGCCTGTGAAACAAAAGGATAATGTACCTTAGGTACATCCCTCCAACCTTCCTTTATGTTGATCAGACGAATTATCCTGATAGAGAGGTTTATTTTAAAATAGGACTGCAGCGGAAAAAAGATATGAAGAAAAGTAGCCAAACCAAACCCTCCCTAAGCCTTTGGTTTGATGTTAGGGGTGTTGGGCATAAACACCAGACGGGGCAGGGATAGTGAATATGTTCAATCATTTCTACAAATCAATAGAATTCTTCTGTTTTTTGTTTTGTTGTTGTGCTGAAAAAATGTAAGTTTCTCAAACAGCAGTGGAGAAAATGGCTCTAATTAGGGCAAAAAGGTATTTCTAAGGTCATAATCTGACTTTTGGGAATACTTTTTTTCTTGAATGGAGATCTATAAAGGAGAATAAATCAGCGTGAATAAAGAGTTTCTAACATATAAAAAAGCTGTATCGGCTTTTACCGATACAGCAGATATTATCTGGAGACCATGAGCTTTTTCAAAGCTACATTCAGTTCCTCTAGGGATAAGCGATGCATATCAAATTCTTTATGAATGATATCATAGGTTTTCGCCCACCAACCGCCCCAAGTAGGACGTTCGGAAGGGTTTAACCAAACAATGTGAGGGTACTTGTCCTTAAATTTTTGCAGCCATTCTATACCCGTTACCTCATTCCTTACCCCGAAGGAATAGAAACTGGGGTTTAATAATTCTGATGGCTCCATTTGGGCATCACCTACAATGATAACCTTATATTCACTGCTGAGGTTGTTTAATACCCATTCTGTGGAAATGGTATCACGAGGGCTTAAATCTGCCTCGGTGTATAATCTGGAATAAATGCAATTGTGGAAATAATATACCTTTAAATCCTTAAAATGATTGGATTTGCTTACAGCTTGGAATAGTGCACTGCAGAGTCTGCTGTAATATTCCATAGAGCCGCCACTGTCCATCAGCAGCAAAAGCTTCACTGTATTTTTTCGTGGCTTTTCATAAACTACCTTTAGGTTCCCTGCATTATCGCAAGTTTCACGGATGGTTTCGTCAATATCAAATTCCGTTCTCGCTTCCTCTGTGCGGGCAGAAAATTGACGAAGTTTACGAAATGCCATTTGAAACTGGCGAGTATCCAGCGTGTTATCCTGACGGAAGTCTCGGAATTTTCGCTCTCCTGCCACTTGAAAGGCACGTCGCTGACCCCCTTGACCTCCAACTCGAATTCCCCTTGGGCTGAAGCCGCTGTTGCCAAAAACGGAAACACCGCCGGTACCAACCCAATAGCTGCCGCCGTTGTGTTCTTCCTTTTGTTCTTCCAGTCTCTCAAGAAACATTTTTTGTATTTCGCTTTGAGATAATCGCTCGTTTTCCATAGCACGAGCCATATCAAACTCTTTTCCCGGTTCATCAGCGGGATTTTCTAACCAATCTAAAAGCTCCTTGGGCAATTCATCGGTGGCAAATTCCATATCTTTAAAAAATTCAAGGAAGGCACCGTCAAATTTATCAAAGTCCGTTTCACTTTTTACAAGCACACTGCGGCAAAGATAATAAAAACCCGTAAAGCTGGAACCGTGAAGGCCCTTGTCCAATGCTTCCACCAGAGACATCCATTCGTTCAGGGAAACGTTAAGCCCTCTGGCACGAAGCAGATAAAAAAATGAAGTAAACATATCGGCTCACCTGCTTTTACTTTAAATATCTCCTCATGGTGTCAATATCCTCGTTCTTTTTTAACAATACCCCAGCAAAAGGCACTTTTTCTTTAATTTTTTCAGGGTCAATGCCACCCAGAACCAAAGCCTGAATCCAGTCTATTACCTCAGATGTACTGGGTTTTTTCTGAATGTTATACAGGTCTCTAATCCAATAGAAGGTTTCCAGTACCTGCTCCAAAAGGTGCTCTTCCACATCAGGATAATGTACTTTAATGATTTCGGTCATCTGCTGTTCATCAGGGAACTCAATATAATGGAAGATACAGCGACGCAAGAATGCATCGGGCAGTTCCTTTTCTGCGTTTGACGTAATTATAACAATGGGGCGTTGTACAGCTTTAACGGTTTCCTTTGTTTCGGGGATATAGAATTCCATTTTGTCTAACTCCCAAAGTAAGTCGTTGGGGAATTCTAGGTCTGCCTTATCAATCTCATCAATCAATAGAATTGCCTGTTTTTCAGAGGTAAAAGCCTCGCCTAATTTTCCAAGCTTTACATATTTCTGAATATCATCTACGCCTTCGTTGCCGAACTGGCTATCATACAAGCGCTGAACCACGTCGTAAACGTAAAGGCCGTCCTGTGCTTTTGTGGTAGACTTAATATTCCAAATAATAAGGTCTTTTCCCAATGCGGTGGAGATTGCTTCTGCCAGCATTGTCTTGCCGGTACCGGGCTCACCCTTGATGAGCAAAGGCTTCTGCAGGGCAATGGCAATATTGACGGAGCGCATTAATTCGTCACTTGCCACATAATCCTTGCTGCCTTGAAATGTTGTATTCATGTCGTTTCCACCCTTCGTTTGTCAAAATTTAATCATAATAATGTTATTTTATGAGATACAATATAGACTTGTCAATAAAAATACCGCTTTTCTTTTAAGAAAAGCGGTATAAATCATAGTATATGGGTTTTTCTGGGAAAATCCATATAAAAAAGAAAGGATATCGACAAAGTCAATACCCTTTTGCTCTTTTTCATTCGTTTTACTTCAGATCCAAGCCAGCCAATTTTGCCATTTCCAAAATAGAAGCCTTGGAAACCTTTTTGCCCTTATAGTCAATCAGATCTTCCATGCTGCCGGAAAAGATATCGGCGGGTTCATATTTCTTAAGAACAATGGAGTCTTCTTCCACAAAAATTTCTAAAGAGTCCTTGATTTCAATTCCCATATTTCTGCGCAGCTCGATTGGCAGCACTACTCGGCCTAGCTCGTCTACTTTACGAACAATTCCTGTAGATTTCATTTAATTCACCTCTGAATTGTAATTTTCTGTTTAGGTAACTACTTTTAAACAACTTAGGAAAAGTTTAACACGAAAATCGACAAATTACAACAAAAAATTACTGGTAAGAAAAGGAAAATGTAACCCTCCAAATAGAGAAAAATTTATGCATAGCAGACAAAACTAAAGAAATTAGATAAAAAAAAGATTAGAAAAAAAAAGAAATTATAAAATATGTTGAAAAAAAAGCTTGTTTTATTCAGAAAATCTATCAATTATTTTGGTGGCAGAAGAGAAGTTTTTCCGTAGGTCAAGCATGAATGTATGGGGTACAAGCATAGATTAGAGGATAAAGGTACAAGGAGGCGGTTAATATGCTGGATGCAATATGGGGATTTTTTATTATCGGAGGGATTTTGACGGGGGCGTTTTTAGGCCGTATGGATATGGTTACAGCGGCGGTTCTAAGCGGTGGGAAGAGTGCCGTGGAACTGGCAATTACAATGGCAGGTGTGATTGCCATGTGGTCAGGAGTTTTAAAAATAGCGGAAAGGGGTGGCATGATTGATATTTTGGCAGAAAAATTAACCCCTGCTATGGATTTTTTATTCCCCTCTGTGCCAAGACATCATAAAGCAAGGCAATACATAGCAGCAAACTTCGCCGCGAATTTTTTGGGTTTAGGCTGGGCGGCCACACCGGCAGGGCTAATGGCAATGAAGGAGCTGCAGAAATTAAATCAGGAGAAAGAGAGAGCCACAGGGGCAATGTGTATGTTTTTAACGGTGAATATGTCCTCCTTACAGCTAGTAACGGTAAATATTTTAGCCTATCGAACGGAGTTTGGTTCCCATGCGCCGGCTGAAATTGTGGGGGTAGGCATAGTTGCCACATTTTTAACGACCCTCATAGGCATTGTTGCGGCAAAAATAATGGACAGATCGGAGTGAAACTATGCGGCTGTTATTGGTAATATCGGATTATATTATTCCGGCTACGGTTTTATTTATCGTATGCTTTGGCTGTTTGAAAAAGGTAAAGCTTTATGAAGTTTTTTTGGAAGGGGCAACAGAAGGGCTAAAAACAGTGGTGGATATTTTACCGACCCTGATCGGTTTAATTGTTGCTGTGGAGGTTTTTCGTGGGGGAGGACTCTTGGATATTATGACAAACTTCATACGGCCAATAGTGGAGCGGGTGGGTTTTCCTGCAGAATTGGCACCCCTTAGCATCATACGTTTGGTTTCTTCTTCGGCGGCAACGGGACTTTTACTTGATATTTTTCAAAACTTCGGGCCCGATTCTTTTTTGGGTCGTGTTTCTTCGGTAATGATGAGCTGTACCGAAACGGTGTTTTATACCATGAGCTTATATTTTTTGTCCGTAGGAGTGAGAAAGACTCGTTATACCTTGCCATGCGCCTTAATTGCAAACTTCGCTGGAGTGATTGCCGCTGTTATTTTGGTGGAGATGGTCTTTGGAAAATGAATTTGAAAAATCAGAGGGCTTATTATATAATAGAAGGAAATTGTATATGAAACATAATTTATTATTGGACTTCATGAATCTTTTTTAGTATGAAAAGGAAGACCAGCCCTTTGAGAGGAATGAGAATATGAAAAAAGCAATGATGCTGTTTATCGGGATGTGCTTATTTTGCATCACAGGCTGTAGTGGGAAAGACCGAGACCAAAGCATAAGCCTGACCCCAGCGGAGCAAGAGGCATATGTGGCACAAATTGATTCTGTAATGGATGAATTTTATTGGAGCTATGATAAAGATAGTCTATCTTTTCACGGCGGTGAAATTCCTCAGGATACCGAAGAAAATACCCGATTATTTAACGCCTCTCAGGATGCGGGATACCCTTTAAAATCTGTTGTGGGCAGCCAAAGCGTTATTGCTACGGCGGAGCTTTTGCATTACAACGGGGATACCGCAGGAGAGGTAAGCTGCATTTTTGTGAGCAATCATCTGGCTGGGGTATATTATGTCGGCGGGTATGATGAAGAAGCGTATAGTTTGCGAGAGAGGAATCCTTTTTTGGCAAATGGAGGCTTTACTGCCTACGAAAATTGGACAGGCATTCAAAGTGGATACCGAGAACTGAACGGTAGCTTGCCTGCGGATGGGTTTGTAGCAAAAAACCGCAGTGGTGTAGTTGCTTCTATTCAAGATGGAAAGGTGGAATTGTATCATCTTTCCGGTAAGGTTATCAGCAGAATGCGCAAAATAAATCCTGCAAAGGGCGTGGAAGCAGTATCGGCAGTTTTTTTGGAGAACGGTAAGGAGGATATGCTGGTGGTTCTTTGGGCCCAAATGGCAGAAGAGGCCATTGAAGGTGAAGGGGAAATAAACAGAGCTGAAAAAATCGTTTTTTATGATTCCAAATTACAGCCTGTTACGGAAATTCCCTTGGAAAGTGGTGGTGGAACTGCGTTAGGCTCCGAAAAAGGTAAATTGTTTTTGTTTACAGGTCAGGCGATGGAAACCTATGAATCCGGTGGAGAGGGTTGGCACAAAACCCAGCGAGAATCCCTGCGTCATAGGGTAACCCAGTGTCATATTACAGATTTGGACGGAGATGGCACAGCGGAATTTCTGATGACCGATGGCATGGATTTATATATGTATCATCACGTGGAAACAGGTTTATTAAAGCTTTGGAGTACCCACTTGGGTGTAGAAAGCTTATATGGTGCTTTATATAGCGGCGATTTAAATGGAGATGGCGTGAAAGAAGTTTATATTTGTGATGCCACAGGCACAGCCATCCGCTATATATTAACAGAGAGAGGGCTGCGCTCTTCCAACGAGGATATTCAATATGGGCAGGCGATATATCCCTGTGATTGGAATGGCGATGGAATAGATGATTATTGGAATGTAACAGAAGATGTGACAAGGACGGGCAAGCTATTTCTTTCCAAGCCTGCATCCTAGGGAGGGAATGAAAAATGACGGATTCGGAACAATATATGAAGGAAGCGCTGGTTGAAGCCCAGAAGGCCTTTGAAGCTGGGGAGGTGCCAATTGGCGCCGTGATGGTGAGAAACGGAGAGATCATTGCGCGTGGCTATAATTTGAGAAATACTGCGAAAAATCCTTTATGTCATGCAGAAATAGATGTGATAAATAAGGCGGCGGACATCGTTGGTGATTGGCGCTTAGAGGATTGTACCCTTTATGTTACCGTGGAGCCATGCCCTATGTGTGCGGGAGCCATTGTGCAAGCAAGAATTCCTAAGGTAGTTTTTGGAACAAGAAATAGTAAGGCAGGGTGTGCCGGTTCCATTATGAATCTTCTGGATGAGCCTAGGTTCAACCATCAGGTGCTTGTGGAGGAAGGTATTTTGCAAGAGGAATGTAGTCAATTTATGCGCTTGTTTTTCAAACGGTTTCGTAAAAACGGAGAGGCTGTGTTGACAGAGGCATAAAAAACGGTTATACTAATAAGGCTATTTCTAAGTGACAAACCATGTGAAAGGGTGTAAAAGCCTAGAAACTGATTTTAAGGAATCAGAATGAGGTTCACTGGGCAAAGTATTTTTGCTGATTTAGAAGAAAATAGCCAAACTTTATTTCGGTAATATTTCCGTGCTAGCCGGGGAGGTAGCGGCGCCCTGTACCCACAATCCGCTATAGTGGGGGTGATGTCTGTTCTCGGTGCAGCGTTTGATAGTCTGCCCATGGAAAGCGGCGTTGATGCTCGGGTCTTACGCAACAGGAGCCTGTGAATCGTGTCAGGGTCGGAAGGCAGCAGCACTAAGCAGTCTACTTCTGTGTGTTGTGAGGGTGCCAGAGAGTAGTCGCAGAACATGGTAACGTGTTGGGCGGTGCAACAAAAACAGATGCACGGATTTCTATAAATAAATGCATTGATAAAGATTCAAAAAAATACGTTGTTCTAAAAAAGAAAAAGGCCCCATTGCTTGATACAAGAAAATTCTTGTAAATCCTTGCAATGCGGGCTTATGTTTTTCATAGGATGATACTCTTTATGAAAGAGGGATTTGGCAGAAATCGGTAATGCGATGACTGCCTTTTTAGATGGTTGTTTTTCTATTTTGCCATGACTTTTCAATGAATTTGCTTCTATCTTCTAACAAAATGTAAGGCGTAGCCGATATAGACCACCCAAGCACGGAGAGATAGTGAATTGCCTGTTGGCTGGAAGAAAAGGATATTTTCTCTCTCAGTAAGTAGTTGGCTGCTTCTTCCCATTGGGTAACAGTAAAGGCGTCAGCAGGAATCAGAGCGATTGCCCTGCTTAATACCAAAAAAGGTGTATCATAAAACAGGTTTGAGATATAATTGTTTTGTGTTATAACTGTTAAATACTCTAAGAGGTTTTTATTGTAATTTTCCCATTGGCTTTTCATCAATCATGCTCCTTTGAAAATAGAGTATTTTCCGTTGCAGAATCGAGAATCTTTTTAAAAGTAGTGTGCTGGGCATGAAACCATCTTGCAGGGGATAAGAAAATAATATGAAAGAATCGACTTTGGTTGTATAAAATCTTATAAATTAAATTACATTTATCATATCATAAATGTAATTATTTTACAAAAAAATCCGTTTGACATAAAATTTGAAAATAAGAACTTTATTTACAATTAAAGTTGCAGAGTGGCACTAAAATGGACACTGAGAAATCCAGATTCGATGCACTAATTTTAAAGTAAATATAGAAAACCCAAACTGGGTATTTTCCTCGGGAAGGCCTTCGTCTTATAAAATAGGGTTTGTGAGACAATCTGGAAATATAATTGCAAAAAAGGTGTTTTTCTGTGGATGATGCACAGAATAACGACGCTTTTCATTTTTTGAACCATATGGTATACTGACGTAAGTTGTGAAAGAAGGAGGGAGACCATGTCTTATACGGCGCTATACAGAAAGTTCAGACCCAATACCTTTGGTGGAGTCATTGGGCAGGAGCATATTGTAAAAACCCTGAAAAACCAAATTAAATCAGGTCGGGTTTCCCATGCCTATTTATTTTGCGGGACAAGGGGAACGGGAAAAACCTCTACTGCAAAAATTTTTGCCCGAGCCATTAATTGCCTTTCTCCCACAGAAGATGGAGAACCTTGCAATGAATGTGCCCTTTGCAAAGACATATTGGTGGGCAGAAGTGTCAATGTAATTGAAATAGACGCTGCATCAAATAACAGCGTGGATAATATAAGGGAAATTAGGGAGGAAGTAAAATACCCTCCTACAGAGGGATATTATAAGGTCTATATCATTGACGAGGTGCATATGCTGTCCAACAGCGCTTTTAATGCATTGCTAAAAACCTTAGAGGAACCCCCTGCCCATGTCATTTTTATTTTAGCAACCACAGACCCTCAAAAGGTACCTGCTACCATTCTCTCTCGCTGTCAACGGTTTGATTTTCGAAGAATTACAACAGATGATATTACCAATACCTTGATGGGGTATTTGGCAGAGGAAGGACAGGATATTACCCCTGAGGCGGTGCGCTATGTGGCACAGCTGGGGGATGGCTCCATGCGAGACTCCCTGAGTATTTTAGATCAGTGCCTTGCTTTTTATAGTGGTGAAACAGTAACGCTGGAAATGGTTTTGGATGTAATGGGTGCTGTAGATCAAACGGTGCTTTTTGAAATGACTCAAGCCCTAGGCAGGAAAGACAGCCGTCGTGTGATGGAGCTGGTTGAAGAAATGATGCTTTCCGGCAGGGACATCAAACAGTTTGTTTCTGAATATTTGGCGCATCTGCGAAATTTTCTCATGGTAAGTACTCTTGGGGATGCCGCGGGGGTTTTAGATCTTTCTGGGGAAAATTTAGAGCGGTTAAAGGGTTGTAGTGCGTTCATATCCCTGCAAGAGGCAATTTTTCTCATTGAACGGTTTTCATATTTGCAAGGTGATATGAGATACAGTACCAATGAGCGTATTTTATTGGAGGTAGAGCTTTTGCGTTTGTGCTCCCCTTGGACTCAGACGGATATGACCGCTTTGGCGGCAAGGCTTGCTGGGTTGGAGCGTCAGGTTGCCCAAGGTGTTTCTGTACAGATTCAGCCGATGGAGCAAAAAGCGGCAAAAAAAGAGGCGCCAAAACCCAAAAAAAGGCCTCCTGCTTTGCCCGAAGATAAAAAGAAATTACAAGAGGAATGGCCTTTACTTCGCAATGAAGTTGAGGATATTATTTTAAGAAGTCAGCTTAAACAGGTGGATATTGCTTACAAAGAGGACGATTTGGTCTATTTGGTTTGTGCTTACGCCGCCTTAACAGATATGCTGCAAAAAAATATGGATAAGATTGAAGCCTTATTGGACAAAGCAATGGGCAAGTCCTTCTCATTACGGGCCATAACCAAAGAAGAGTATGACCGCTGGCATGAGGCAACCTATGGCAAGGCTGAAAATAAGGCGGAAGATGCCGAATTTGAGAGTCTTATAGGCAGTTATTTCCCGGAGGCGGATTTTGAGGAGTAAAAGACTTGCATGGAATAGGTATTTTAATATAAAATAGTACAAATAGAAGAAATTAGAATTTGAGGAGGAATCAAAATGGCAAAAGGCGGTTTTCCCGGTATGGGCGGGATGAATATGAATAACTTGATGAAGCAGGCGCAGAAAATGCAGAAGCAGATGCAAGAAAAACAGGAAGAATTGGGCGAAAGAACATTGGAGATGACCAGTGGCGGCGGTGCTGTTAAGGTGGTTATCACAGGGAAGAAGGAGATTAAGGAATTAAAGCTGAATCCTGATGTAGTTGACCCTGAAGATGTTGAAATGCTGGAAGATTTAATTATGTCTGCTGTAAACGAAGCAATTCGTCAGGTAGAGGAAATGTATAATAATGAAATGGGCAGAATGACCGGCGGAATGGGCATGGGCTTCTGATCAAAAGAGGGATACTATGAATTATTACGGAAATCCTATGACTCGCTTGATTGAAGAATTGGCGGCGTTACCGGGAATTGGCGGCAAATCGGCGCAAAGGCTTGCGTTTCATATCATTCATATGCCAAGAGACGAGGTTGCCGGTTTATCGGGTGCCATTCTTGAGGCCAAGGATAAGGTGCGTTACTGTTCCGTTTGCTGCAATTTAACGGAGGAGGAGCTTTGCCCCATCTGCTCAAATTTAAAAAGAGACCACAGTGTGATTATGGTTGTAGAGGACCCAAGGGATATGGCGGCTTACGAGCGTACCAAGGAGTTCCATGGAGTATACCATGTTTTGCATGGAGCAATTTCACCTATGACAGGGGTTACGCCCCAAGATATCCGTATTAAGGAGCTTGTTACCCGTATGGATGATTCGGTGAGAGAGGTTATTCTTGCTACAAACCCCAATGTGGAGGGGGAGGCTACTGCCATGTACATCAGCAAGCTTTTAAAGCCCTTAGGCGTTATGGTTACCAGAATTGCCAATGGCGTACCCGTTGGCGGAGATTTAGAGTATGTTGACGAAATTACCTTATCCCGCGCTTTAGAAGGTAGGCGTGAGTTGTAAACCTTAGGGCTTTGTCCCAAACCCCATGAAAAACCGCATATGCATGCGGTTTTTTCTTTTTTAAAAAAACAAAAGGGACAGACATTGTCTGCCCCTTAAATAATGGGTCAAGGTTAAAACCCTTGTGGGAGTTTGAGGGCGAAGCCCTTGAGGTCATGACCTTTATCCCTTGTGAGGGGTTGAGGTCATGATCTTTTCTCTCAGGGCTATGCCTTAACCTTCTTTTTTCGTCTTGGAATAATTTCAAAAAAGGAGTAGGGTAGTGCCAAAATTAAAATTGACCCGGCACCAATGGCTCCCGCCAGCTTTAATCCCAGTAAAATGTTAGAATAGGTTTCCAAAATCATGCCCCCTAAGGCTGTAGCCATGGTGTTGTAAACCACAGTACCGGGCACCATTGGCATAATTCCTGGAATATGATATAAGGTTGAAGGTGCTTGCCTGTGATAAGAAGCAAAACGGGAAAATGCTGTAACCAATGCGGAGGAAATCAGGGTGGCCATGGTAGGGCTGATGTACAACGAAAGGACAGCATAAAAAAACCAACCTAAAAACCCAGAGATACCGCAGTAAACTAATTCCTTTTTTGGTGCATTAAATACTACAGAGAAAGCAACGCAAGCGCAAAAGGACATAAAGCTTTGAAATAATATGATAAGAAACTCCATTTTTTCTCCTCCTTAGTGCCCCATTGTGGTGATGCCAAAGCCAACGCCCCCTGCAATGGCAAAGGCGATCAGTAAGGCCTCCGCCATCTTGGAGGTTCCGCTGATATAGTGTCCTTCCATAATGTCACGAATGCTGTTGGTCATTGTCATGCCGGGGAGCATAGGCATGATGCTGCCAATAATAATCATATCTGTTCCCGCTGAGGGTACGAATTTTTGAAAAATAACGGAGCCTGCCCCTGCAATAAAACCTCCAATGAGGCAAGTAAAAAAGCTGGGCAATTTTGTTTTTCCACTTTGATTGATTAAAATACCAATGAGAATTCCGAATAAAAAGGCGGCTAAGGCGTCAATCCATTTGCCATTTAAAACCAAAGTGAATCCCCCACAAGCAACACCAGAGCTGATAATACGGGAGATAGGGTGATAGGCAGAGGTATGACTGATTTTTTCCAACCGATTAGCGGCTTCTTTCAGAGTAATTTGCCTTGAAACAAAGGCTCTTGAAATTTCATTGACAGAACAGATTTTTCCGAAGTTTACCGAACGATTGTATACCCCCCTGGTTAAGGTGAGAGAGCCCGATTTTTTGCTTGGTATGCTGACAATCAAAAAAGTGCTCATCGCCAGAGCTTCCACCCCAGTGGAATGGCTGACGGATAAAATACGATGCATGGTATCCTGCACCCGATGGGTCTCGCCGCCACTGGCAAGCATAAGCTCTCCTGCATCCAAAGCAAATTTTAAAAGCAAATTGTCATCCATCATATAAATACCTCTTTTCGTAAAGGGAGCGTTTTATTGTATACAGCCTAAAGTATAACGGATTTAAAAACAATATTCAATCAGGCGGTGTTAGAAAATAAAAGGCTTTTTTAGACCTAATTTTCAGCTCTTTTGCAAAATAAAAGCTTTTCCCAATTGCTTTGTTTTGCTTATTTTTCCAAACCAAGGATAATTTTATTTACAAGACTGTAAATTTATACTATACTGGAACAATACAACTGAATAAATAAGGCTGGGGGTGCTTTGATTCGTTGAAGCTGAGAGGAATTCGTTTTCCAACCCTTTGAACTTGATGTGGTTAGAACCAACGGAGGGAAGCAATTTATATTTGAAAGCACAAGGTCTTTCCCAATTGGGGAAAGACTTTTTTTGTTGTAATCAAAGTCTTACCTCCAATTGCGGGAAGCGAACACTCTCTTGCAATGGATAAAAGCCTTAAGAACCAAAGAAGGCACTGTCATGAAGGGCAAAAAAGCGCTGGAAAATTAGGCTTTGTCCTGGAAAATTTGAATCAGAAAGGTGGAAGGAAATGAAATTAACAGACAGGTTGTATGAAGAAGTTAAACATATTTGGAATGGGTATTTGGAACAGCCCTTCGTAAAGGAATTGGGAGAAGGCACTTTGGCAGAGGATCGATTCCGCTTTTATATGGTGCAGGATTATCGCTATTTATTGCAATATTCTAAGGTGTTTGCTCTGGGTGTTGTAAAGGCGGAGGATGAAGGTCTTATGAGACGTTTTGCTTGTATGGTGCATGACACACTGGATGGCGAAATGGATGTACATAAGATTTATATGAAACGGTTGGGCATTACCGAAGAGGAGGTTGCCACTACAAAAACGGCACTGGCAAATCAATCCTATACCTCCTATATGCTGGAGGTTGCTTTTAAGGGAGATATTTTGGATGTACTAGCGGCGGTATTATCCTGTGCATGGAGCTATCAAATGATTGGAGAGCACCACAAAAATATACCCGGTGCATTGGAACATCCCCTTTATGGCGAATGGGTGAAAGGGTATTCCTCCCAGGAATACATTGGTGGTGTGGAAGAGATTATAGATGCTGTAAATGAGTTTGGTGCAGATATTTCTGCAAAAAAGGAAGCATATTTAAAAGAAATCTTTTTAAATTGCTGCCGTTACGAAAGAGATTTTTGGGAGATGGCCTACCATATGGACATGGGGGACTAAGAAGGAGTGTGGCGTGATGCTGCGGTTTGAAGGAGTATCCTTTCGCTATCCAGAGGATGAGCTTGGAATGGTGGAGAATTTGTCTTTTCAAGTGGAAAATGGGGAGCTGGTGGCAATTATTGGTGCCAGTGGTTGTGGAAAAAGTACCATTTTTCGTTTGATCAATGGATTAGAAAAGCCTGACCAAGGAAAAATTTTGGTAGATGAAAGGCCAATTGAAACCATAAAGAACTATAGTGCCTTTATGCCTCAAAAAGACTTGCTTTTCCCATGGCGCAGCATTGAGAAAAACGTCTGCCTTCCCATGGAGCTTGCAAAGGTGTCTATGGAAGAGCAAGGTAGAAGGGCAGAAACGGTTTTGGCTCAGGTTGGGTTGTTGGAGTATGCACAAAAATTCCCTAAGGATTTATCAGGAGGTATGAAGCAAAGAGCGGCCTTTGCCAGAACCTTACTTTCGGGGGCAGATATGCTTTTGTTGGATGAGCCCTTTAGTGCTCTGGATTATCTTACAAGAGTAGAAATGCAAGAATGGCTGTTGCAGCAATGGGTGCATTATCATAAAACCATTTTGTTTATCACTCACGATGTGGAAGAGGCTATTTTCTTGGCAAAAAGAGTTTACATTATTCAAGACTCCAGACCGTTTACGGAAATGGAATGCATAGAGGTACCTTTGGATTATCCAAGAAATCGGGAAGATTTGAAAAAGGTAGAAATTGTTGAATTAAAGGAAAGCCTTATTGGAAAGCTGAGAAGGAGTGTGAGTCTATGAAAAAAAACCTGCCTTCTGCGCTGTTGGTACTGATTTTATTAATGCTTTGGCAAGGTGTTGCCATGGGGATTGATGCGGCTTACATATTGCCATCGCCTATAGGGATTTTAGTACGACTTTGGGAGCTGAGAGTGCCTCTATTTATGGTGCATTTGCCTGCAACCATGGGAGTCACTGCTCTAGGGTTATTAATTTCCGTAGTTCTTGGGTTATTGCTTGCCATCGCAATGGATTGGAACCCAAAGCTGGAAAAGGCACTATACCCGGTGATTGTGGCGTCCCAGACCATACCCACTACTGCTATCGCACCTTTATTTATCCTCTGGTTTGGATATTCTATTTGGAGTAAGGTTTTGGTTACAATTCTAATGACCTTTTTCCCAATCGCCATCACGGTTTTTGATGGGTTTAAGTCTACAAAACGGGAGATGGAGGAGCTTTTGTTTACATATGGTGCCTCAAAAAAGGATATTTTCCTAAAATTGAAGCTTCCCACTGCTTTGCCCCACTTTTTTTCGGCAATCAAAATGGCAATTCCCCTCAGCGTCATTGGGGCAGCAATTGCCGAATGGTTGGGAGCGCAAAAAGGTTTAGGCTATTTTAGTAAAAGAATGATGACCCAATTGGATGGTGCGGGGGTATTTGCACCGGTGGTATTGCTCTCCGTTGTGGCAATGCTGACAGTTTGGGTAATTACAATAATCGAAAATAAAACAATTACTTGGAGAAAGGAATTATGAGAATGAAAAAGAGAATGTTTGCTTTTTTAATGACGGCAGTTATGGCAATTGGTATGGCAGGTTGTGGCGCAAATAAAAACAGTGCAGATAAAAATGCACCTGAAACTGATAAAAAACTGGAGGATTTCTCTATCGTTTTAGATTGGTATCCCAATGCTATCCATAGTTTTTTGTATACGGGGATCGAAAAAGGCTATTTTGCTGAGGAAGGCTTAAATTTGGTTATTAATTTTCCTTCTAATGTGAATGATGGCATTTCCATGCCTGCGGCGGGCAAGGCGGATATTGGTCTGTATTATTTGCAAGATGCCATTTTAACGGCCACAGAGGAAAAGGTTCCCATTGTTTCCGTGGGTGCTTTGACACAAAGCTCTCTCAATGTTGTGGTAGCATTAAAAGATAGCGGCATTAGCGGTGCGAAAGATTTGAAGGGGAAGAAAATTGGGTATTCCGGAACTTCCCTTTCTGAAGAGCAAATAAAGTCAATGCTGGAAAACGTGGGACTTGGCGCACAGGATTGCCAGTTCATTGATGTAGGCTTTGATTTAATGACTGCCTTGACTACAGGTCAGGTGGATGCCACAATTGGCAATATGGTAAACCATGAAGTGCCTCAGCTTGAGGAAAACGGCTTTGCAATTAACTATTTTTACCCTACTGAATTCGGCATTCCTCAGGCCTATGAGCTGGTCTTTTTAGCTGGTAAGGATGCGGTAGAAAAAAATCCTGAAAAAATACAGAGATTTTTACGTGCTTGCCAAAAGAGCTTTGAAGATATGAAGGCGAACCCAGAGGAAAGCTTGCAGATATTATTAGACAATCAAAATGCAGAGAATTTTCCCTTGTCTAAGTCGGTGGAGCAAAAGAGCATGGAAACATTGCTTCCTGTTATGGAGACCTCTGATGCACCTTTCTTACATCAAGAAGTAGAAGTTTGGCAGAAAAATGCAGATTGGCTTTATGAGAGAGGCATTCTTTCCCAAAAGACAGACGTAACATCTCTGGTTGTAAATCTAGTAGAGTAAAGTAAGGCAATTAGAGTGTTTTGGGAAGGCCGATTCTAGCTTTGGCACCCATTAACTAAGCCCAAGGGCAAGATATTGCCTTATATCATGTTGAATAATGTTAAGGGGCAATAAATGTGCTACCCAACCGCCTGAGGTCAATTTTCTGAAATTTTCGGAAAACCCCTTAGGCGGTTTTTACTTATACATTTTTACTTATAAACAGACTATTATAGTTGTTTTTTTAAAAAAAGAAAGGGATATGACATAGTTTCTTTTATTTTGAAGAAATATGGACTAATCTGACACCAAATTGATATTTTTCTAAATTAAAAGTATAATACAATAGAGTACGTTAGAATAATAAATAAAAACTTTCAAATCAATAGGATTAGGATGTGAAACAATGAAAGCGTTGGTGACAGGTGCGTCAGGGGGCATCGGAAGAGATATCGCCTTGGTTTTAAGCCGTATGGGTTATGATTTGATTTTGGTAAGCAGGGATGCAGAAAAGCTTGCTCAAGTGGAAAAGCATTTAAAAACCCATGTACAGATTATCTCAGCTGATTTGTCCGTTGAGGAAGAATGCTTCGCCCTTTATGAACGGGTTAAAGAACAAAATATTGATATATTGGTGAATAACGCTGGCTTTGGTGCCTTCGGTCATTTTTGTGAGATTCCTTTGGAGCGGGAGCTGAATATGTTGAATTTGAATGTGCGGGCGGTGCATATTTTAACAAAGCTGTTTTTAAAGGATTTTTGTCAGCGAAACAACGGTTATATTTTAAATGTTGCCTCTGCGGCGGGATTTATGCCCGGTCCTTTAATGGCAACCTATTACGCCACAAAAAACTATGTGCTAAGACTTACGGAGGCGATTTATGAAGAATTACGCCGAGAAGGAAGCCAAGTGCACATTTCTGCCCTTTGCCCCGGTCCTGTGGATACAGGCTTTAACCAACGAGCAGAAGTAAGCTTTTCTCTAAATGGGTTGCGCTCGTTGGATGTGGCTAAGTATGCCGTCCAGGAGATGTTTGCAAATAAAGTGGTGATTATACCCGGTATCACCATGAAGCTTGCCCAGTTTGGACGAAAATTTCTCGGAGAAAAAGCCCAGCTGAAAGCGGCATATTACTTTCAGCATAAAAAGAAAGGTTGAATATGATGCTGGGCTTGGGTGAAAAGGCTGACCGTCGCTGGAAACGGGTGATTTTTCATACATTGGACGGATATTTTTCCAATGGAATTAGCAAAACAGCGGCGTCCTTAACCTATTATTTTGTTTTTGCGATTTTTCCGTTTTTAATTTTTATTAGTTCACTTTTGGGTTTTTTGCATTTGCCTATGATAACAGTAGAAGGGGATGCCTCTAAATTACTGCCTGCGGATGTGGTCACATTGATTAATTTGACCATTGCCCATATGACGGCAACCAGCAGTGGTGCATGGCTGACCTTCGGTTTGGTTTTCACTGTGTGGTTTCCATTGCGGGCTGTGAGTAGTCTCGTGGGGGCAATCAATAGCATTTATGGTGATGAAAAAATGCTAAAACATAATCTGCGCATTTTATTTCTTTCTCTTTTAATGATTATTTTTGTACCAGTATTGCTCATGGTGCTGCTGATCAGTAAAGAAGTGTTGGAGTTCATCAGTATTTTCATTCCCATGGCAGAGACATTTATTGATTTATGGTCGAGGATACGGTTTTTACCCATTACCCTTGGCGTATTGTTTTTCATTAGCGGTGTTTATTTTCTCTCCCCCAACCAACGACCGTTAAAACGATTTGTTATTCCGGGGGCGATTCTTTCCACGGCGGCTTGGATATTGTTTTCCGCGGGATTTGCCTATTATGTGGATCATGTGGGAAAATACTCTGTGATTTATGGCTCTATTAGTGCCATTATCGCTTTTCTGGTGTGGCTGAACGCCAGTGTGGCGGCATTGCTCATGGGGGCGGTTTTTAATCAGGCACTGCGCAGAGAATTTCAATAAAAAGAGTTCTGATTGGATTTTTCCAATTAGGACTTTTTTTATTGGACAAAAATTGAGGAGGTAGCAATGGCCGAGAAAACGTGAAAAAGGTTACCATAATATAGAAATATATCAAGTTCTACAAGTTCAGGCGATAAAATTTGCAAAATATAAAAAATAGGGATAATGTAGTATTAATTCCAAGGATTAGTAATAAAATATGGTTAAATTTTCATGTATAACCATATAAAAGTAAATAATTGCACAAAAATTTCATCAATATTTCACTGCTATTACAATTAGATTACAGATTGACATAACATATTGCAAAACATTTTTGGGCTTCGTATAATGAGCAGGCAAAGTAAATAACGCTTGCAGATATTTTGGTGCGTCATAGAGGGAGGAAATCGGAGAGACAAAGTTTTTTTATGCTGAATGGGTGAAAAGAAAGCGGCGTGTTGAAGACAACTAAACGATGTGATTGTGACCAAGGGGTCTGGGGAGGAGTTGAACTGCATTCGTTTTATAATTATGCAACGAACGAAAACGAACAAAGTACATATTTTTAAAGGAGGAATGTAACGATGAAGAAAGTAATATCTTTCTTGATGGCTGCAGCCATGGTTACTTCACTTGTTCCCGCAACAGCATTTGCGGCAGGCGATGTAACAGCTACAGCTAAAGTAATCGATGCTTTGGAAAAAGGCAAAGATTTCGACGGTGTGATTAATGCAGTAGGCGCACCAGAATTACAATTGAAGGTTACAAGTGCAGACTATACAACAGGTAGTGGCACAACACCTACAGTTGATGTAACAGTATCTTTGGACGGTGCAGAATTTACTGCAACCGATGCGGCAGGTTTTGCAGCACTTGTTAGTGCACCAGCAGCAGTTACTGTAGCAACAAAGGAATTTACAGAAGACGAAGTAACTTACACCCTGACAGGCCAGTTTAAGAAGGACGACGTTCTTGCAATTAACTTGGCTTCCAAAATGACAAAGGTTTCTGTTGGTAAAACAGCAACTGTATCCGTTGATTCCAAAATGGCAAAAGCTGATGATTTAGTTTATGCTTCCGTTTTGGACAAAGGTATCAAAGCTTCCGTTAAGAAAACAGTAAGCGTAGCTGTTGACGAAGTAGCAGCAATTAACAGCAAGGGCTTAAAAATTGAACCTTCTGTTGATGATTCTTATGCAGTAGGCACACAGTTTACATTAAAGCTTTCCAAAGGCTTTGAATTTGCAAACACAACTGTAACAGGCGCTTCTGATTGGGCAATTGATGGTAGCGAAGCTACTTTCACAGCACCTTCTGTTGATGAATTCACTTTGACAGGTATCAAAGTTGAAGCTACATCTGCAAAGGTTGGCGACGTTGCTACAATCAAAATAACAGCGAAAAACGTTGGCACAGCTTCCGTAGAAGTTGCTAAGGTTGTTGATTACAAAGTAGGCGTTTCCGTTGATGCAGACGCAGATGTACCTGTAATCTACAGTGGTACAGACGTAAACAACACAGGCTTGACAGATGATTCCGATCACATGACCTTAGAAGTAACAGCAGAGGAGACATTCCCCGGCGCTTGGTCCATGAGACAGGGCTTCAACTTCACATTGCCTGAAGGCGTATACGTAACAGACGTAGACGTTACTGAAGCAGAAAACTTCATGCAGAATGGTGTAGCAGTTGGTACAACTGAATGGGAAGCAGCTTTCAAAGCAGCTTACGATAAAGGCGATTACAATGGCTTCACATTTGCAAAGAGAGTATTTGATGATGTAAATACAAACCTTGCTTCTGATCCTGCAAGTGTTACCTTTAAGTTAGAGCTTGTAGCTGACCCCACTTTCGAAGGCGATGTAAAATTAGGCTTTGAAGGCGCTTTGGTTGATGCACAGGAAGTAACTGTAGCAAAATTCGTTAAACCTTACACAGTAAAAGCAGAACAGAACGATGTAATCATCGATTACAGAAACACAGCTGTTCAGACACCTATCACAATTACAGAAGCAGAAGCAGGCTTATGGGCAGCTAACTCTGTATTCACACTTACAGTAGATAGAGGCGACATGATCGAATTCGAAGATGACGCAACCTTCTCTGTAAACGATTCCGGCTTGGAATTGAAAGATGAAAAGACAAAAGATGGTCAGCTTGCATTTACAGTAAAGAGCGAATCTGACGAAGCAGCAACTGTAGAAATCAAAGATATCGCATTGTTCATGCAGAGAAACGTACCTGCAGGCGCTTATGACCTGAAGGCTGACACAGCAATGAGCACAGCTTACGACAAACAGGCAATTTATGCAGCAGATGGTAAAGACAACAACATCATTGATGACGTAGCAGATTACAGCAACGTAGTAAAAGAAGCATTCATCAATGTAGTAACAAGCGGTAGAGACAATGACAACCTGTTCACAACAAAGGTAGTAGTACCTGTTGGCGAAGCTTACTTAATGGCTGGTACAACAAGAGTTGAATTGGATGTACCTGCTTACATCAGCGCAACAAACTACACAATGCTTCCTATCAGAGCAGTATCTAAGGCTCTTGGTGTAAACACTAACAACGTATTGTGGAGTGCTGAAACAAAAACAATCACAATTATGTATGCACAGAGAATCATTACTATGGTAGTTGGTCAGAAGACAATCAACGTAAACGGTTCTTCCATCCCTGCTTCCGCAGCACCTGAAATCACTAACAGCAGAGCATTCTTGCCTATGAGAGATTTGGCTACAGCTTTGGGTGTAACTGATATCACATGGGATGCAGCAACAAGAACAGCTACATTGAACGGTGGCAAATAAGCAATGCAGGAACTTGAGGACTTAGTCCTCAAACCCCCACAAGGGAGTATCCCTTGACCTGTTAAGGAGGGGCAGACAATAGTCTGCCTCTCTTTTTTATGTTACAATCAAAAATAGTGTTGACTAAGGATTGAAAATTATTTAGAAATAAAAGGGGCATAATTTGCACCTTTTTTGTTATACCCCCCTATATCTTGGTCACGAAGTGGGACAAGCCCCAAGGTGTTGAAAACCCCTCTAAGTGCAGTAAAATTGGGATATTTACGCAACGTTGCTCCTATATTACAGTTATGTTACATTTTGCCAATGTCTCTTGCCATTTTAAGAATCCCTGCGTATAATAATCTTGCATAGTAAATGGTAATGCTTTCCTATTGATGAAACGGAACGGGACGGGAGGCAGAGCTTAGGGACGGCGTTTTGCTCTCTTAAATGGGTGTGAGGGGAGAATAAAGAAACTAAGGTTTGGCAAACGAAGCGCAAAGGGACGTGAGTAGTAAAGTTGCACAATTGAAAAGCATTCGTTGTATAATTATAAAACGAAACACAAACAAATACTTAATGTTAAAAGGAGGAATTTAACGATGAAGAAATTACTTTCTCTCGTTATGGCTGGCGCTATGGTAGCTTCCCTTGTACCTGCAACTGCATTTGCAAAGGGCGAAGTTACAGCAACAGCTAAGGTAGTAGACGCTTTGGAAAAAGCGAAAGACTTCGATGGTGAAATTGAAGCATCCGAAGCACCTCAGTTACAGTTAAAGGTTACAGGTGTTGATTACTTAACAAATTATGCTGAAGCACCTGAATTGGATGTAACTGTTTCTTTGGAAAACGCTGAATTCACAGATGTTTTGGATGCACTTACAGCAGCAGGCAAGAAAAATGTATCCGCTTTATCTTCTACAGAGTTAAGTGACTTGGCAACTGACCTGTTAGCAAGAGTACATTATGTGAAGGACGAAGGTAAAGGCAATGTAGAAATCACAATCGATGAAAGCAGCATTGCGAAAGATGAATTTGAATTCACAATTAGCGGTGATGATGTTGATTTCAGACTCGGTAAGGATGACCGTATCGTAGTTGATTTGGTTTCCACAATGACAAAAACTTCAAATGGCACAAAGGCTACAGTATCCGTTGATTCCAAGGCTGTAACAGCTGACGATTTGGTATACTGCACAATTTTGGACACAGGCATTAAAGCTTCCATCAAGAAGACAGTTGATGTAGCTGAAGATGAAGTAACAACTCTTGACAGCAAAGGTTTAAAAATTGAATCTGTAGTTAACGATTTTGTT
>JAEZPX010000186.1 GCA_023413275.1 Bacillota bacterium
CCATTGACCATATTACCCACGGGATACCCCTTAAAACAGTCGACAACCGTAAGGAGGAAATGTGATATGATAGCGGCTTTATTTCAATACCAATTCCTTCAAAATGCAGTCATTGCAAGCATTTTAGCAAGCATTGTATGTGGTGTGATTGGTGTTATTATTGTGGAAAAGAAGCTTATTATGATGAGCGGAGGTATTGCCCATACCTCCTACGGTGGGGTAGGCTTGGGGTATCTGCTTGGTTTTGAACCAATATTTGGTGCTCTTTTTATATCGATACTAGCGGCTTTAGGCATTGGCTATATCAAAAGAAAAGGCGGCACTCGTTCAGATGTGGTTATTGGTCTTTTTTGGTCTCTGGGAATGGCTCTTGGTATTATGTTTATTGCCATGATGCCCGGTTATCCTCCTGATTTGACTTCATACCTATTTGGTAATATTTTGTCTGTAACACGCAGTGATCTTTATTTTATGGCTTGCTTTACACTGATTATTGTATTGGTCATAGCTGTTTTATTTAACTATTGGAAGGCCTATTTATTTGACGACGAATTTGCATCCATTATTGGGATAAAAACGGGATTTCTGGAATATCTTCTTTTTGTACTCATTGCCATATCCGTTGTGGTGTTGATTCGTGTTGTTGGAATTATTTTGGTATTAGCATTATTTACGGCACCTACTGCTATTGCAGGGCTAATGGCGAAGAGCTTGAAATTGCGTATGGTATTGTCTATAATCATTGGAGGTCTATTTTGCTTTTTGGGATTATGGATATCCTATGCGTTAAATGTTGCATCAGGAGCAGCAATTGTTATACTTTCTTCAGTAGGTTATTTACTTGCTTATTGCGCCTCTTCTATTAGAATAAGAAAGAGAATAAAAGGCTAGAAAAATATTTTTTCGGATGGTGATATAGTGGAAGCCAATCAATATAAAGAAATCTTTCGTAAAAACAATATAAAAGCAACAAAACAAAGGGAAGTAGTTTTAGATATTTTGATGAATGCCAGCGTTCCCCTTACCGCAGATGAGATATATGTTAAGCAAATGGAAGGTGAAAGTAACATCAGCTTATCTACCATCTATAGAATTCTTGATGTTTTTGTGTCAAAGTGCCTTGTACAAAAAAGCAATATTTCAGATAATAAAGCAATCTTTGAGGTGATTGGTATGGGGCATAAACATCATCTGATTTGCCTTGCCTGTGGGAAAATCATTGCCTTAGATCACTGCCCTATGGGGGAATATGAAAAGTCGCTGGAGAAAGAAACCCAGTTTGAGATTACCAGTCACAAGCTTGCTTTTTTTGGGTACTGTCCTATGTGCAAACAAAAAAATGAAGGGAATCCTGTAATATGACGAAAACAGACGTTATTTCTGGGTTTTTAGGGGCAGGGAAGACCACCTTAATCAAAAATCTTTTGGACAAAGCCTTTTTCAAGAAAAGATTGATGTGATTGAAAATGAGTTTGGAGAAATAGGTATCGACGGAGCAATTTAAAAAAAATGTGGTATTGAAATCAAAGAACTGTATTTCGGCTGTATCTGCTCTATAGGGAAGCTTATGGGAATATGAATTCAGATAGCAGCTTGGGAGACGCTGATGTAAATACAGCAGAAAATGATAAAGGCTTACAATTAAAGGTGAAATCTTAGTTGTGGATGACGAAAACTATGTGAAGTGGATGGAGGAAATCTACAACCATTTGTATAAATGCTGTGGCAAAAAAATGATGATGGTTTGCTGTGCTACATATATGCAGATGGTAGGTTTTTTGTGCAGATATAAAGATGCGATAATTCTGCCAAAGGATTCTTGGGTTAACTGGCACCATTGAAAAGGATACCTTTGAAGGAGACTCATGACGGTCATTGTAGTGGACCAGATAGAGAAGACGGAGAAGGCAGAAAATGAGTATGTGTATCCTTTTTAAAAAACTACAATAGATTGTGATTCAAGGAAAATCCGTTTTACTGTAAGAAAAGCTATTTGTAAATTAAAAAATAAATTAAATGAGGTAGTGCTTCATAATTAGGAGTAATTAAGAATGGAGAAAATCAGAGAGAGATTGATGGGACTAAGCAAAGATCCTGTTTTGCTTGTCGCCTTTGCAGTGGCAATGCTATCCATGGTGTTTGTAACACCATCAAGGAGTTATTTTGGCTATATTGACTTTCATGTGCTAAGTCTATTGTTCTCTATGATGTTGGTAGTTGCCGGATTGCAGAAAGCAGGGGTTTTTAGTTATATCGTAGACTATTTATTAAAGTTCGTACATAATACCAGAGTCCTAGCCTTCGTTTTAATTGGGGTCTGTTTTTTTTGCAGTATGTTGATTACCAATGATGTGGCACTGATTACTTTTGTGCCCCTTGGAATGCTGGCTTTGGCTCAGACCAAACAGCAGAAATTATTGATACCAATTATTATTTTACAGACAGTAGCTGCAAATTTGGGAAGTATGTTTACCCCTCTTGGTAATCCGCAAAATTTATATTTATATTCGGTTTCTGAAATGACGATGATGCAGTTTCTAAGGATTATGGCAATGCCATCAATTTTATCGTTTATTCTGCTTACGGTGTGCATTTTGTTCATTCATTCCGAGGAAATTCAGCCATCAGCTGATACGAAGAAGAAAACCGAATGGCGAAAGTTGATCCCTTGGTGCGTGATGTTTCTTGTTTGCCTGCTTTCTGTTTTGCGTTTCATTCCTTATGGAATTGCATTGATGGCTGTGATTACAGGAGTCATCGTTTGTGATCGTAAAATATTGTTTTCAGTAGATTATGGGTTATTGTTCACCTTTATTTTTCTATTTGTTTTTATTGGTAACATGAAAAATATTCCGTCAATTAGCAACGCATTATCCGCTTTGGTTGGGGAAGAGAGATTGTAGCAGGTATTCTTCTGAGCCAAGTCATCAGTAATGTACCGGCAGCAATGCTGTTGTCTAAGTTTACTATGAATTATTCTGCCTTATTGATTGGTGTTAACCTCGGAGGACTAGGGACACTAATTGCTTCCATGGCTAGTGTTATTTCCTACAAGCTATACACCACTGCAAGTGATGCACAAACGGGCAAGTATCTTGTTGCGTTTACTGGAGTGAACATTCTTTTTTTAGGAATCTTGTGCGGTACTATGGGACTGATTTCAAGGTTTTGAAATGGAAGAAAGGTATATATTTTATTATGAAATGCCTACCATTTTTAATGTAAATTTGCATATCCTCCGCTTTTTTGCAAATACTTGTTTCGAGGTGATAACAATGGCAAAGGATAGTCAACTTGATCCAAAACAAGTTCGTAAGGAAAAAGCCAAAGGCGGACCCACAATGGCTGAAAGTGCTCTGGATGGAGAAGGAAGAAACAACAAAAAGCAATCAGGCAACCGCCACAAACCTGGAGCAGATAAGAGTTAAGGAATCTGGGAACATTATCTAAAAAAGAAGAGTTATAAAGAAGGCTTTCCATGAAAATATGGAAAGCCTTCTTTTGGTTTAATAGCTAGATAAAAAAAGTTATTATAATGCAATGTAGGAAATAAAGGAATGAACGTTGCTTAAAAGTAAATTTAGTTGGATTTTTATTGACACTTCATTAAGAATTTTAAATAATTCTGTTGCTCTTCTTCTAAATTGCTACCCAGACGTCCCATTCGGTCGCAAAAACCTAATAATGCAATTTCCTCTATTTCCGTATCTGTCTTCATGCTTTGTATATCTCCGAAGGGTAGACTTTTTAGGACATATAGGGGGTGCATATGATATTTTACCAACATACTAACCATTTTAATAAATGCTTCATCCGTTGTGAATTGGGATAAAAATTCAATGGAAAGCTTTGCGCCAACAGTATCATGGTCATAAGCAGTAATTTTTCCACGACGAGTTCGGGTAGTCTTTCCTTTCCCAATGTCATGTAAAAGAGCTGCCCACATAAAAACTTCGGGATTTCGGCTTTTATGCCGTACCATTGCACCTTGATCTACCACAAGGCAAACGTGGTTCCACACGCATCCTTCAGGGTGATGGACTGGGGATTGAGGAACCTTTTCCAAGGCTTTTAACATGGAGAAGGGGAAGTCATTAAATCCTCCCGCATCAGATAACATATTTAAGAATTCCGAAGGTTTGATGTCCTCGCATAAATGCTTTGTTAATTCTATATAAAGCTGCTCCGGTGTCATTTTTTTAAAACTGTAAAGGCTTTTTTCAGTAGACTCCTGATTATTTGAATTAAAATTTAATGCAAGACTAGGCGTTTCTGATTTTATAGTTGCCATTGCGTTCACCTCAGAGATTATTTTTCACTGATGGTAAGCCTCCTATACACGTAAAATGATTCATGACTTGATTAATTCAAAGGACTGTGAAGAGTTTTATACAAAAAATCATATTCAATAGAATTAAAAACGACGCAGAAACAATCCTTAATAGGACGTCTCTGCATCGTTTTTTGCGAAATTACAAAGGAATTTTATAATTAGAAAATATTAATTAGGAATGTTGATACGGCGGGGATATAAGTAATCACTAACAAATCAATCACCAACAGAATATAGAAGGGCACAGCTTCTTTAATGAAAGCCGCTGTTTTGCACTGGGTTATTCCGCAGGTAACAAACATCAGAGTTCCCATAGGAGGGGACAATGCACCGATAGCGTTATTGAAAATATAAATCATAGCAAACTGAATTTCATTAATGCCGTAACTGGCAGCAATGGGTGCTAGCAATGGAACAAGAATAATCATGGAAGCATTACCTTCAATAAACATACCAACAATTAATAAGAAAATGTTGATTGCTAATAAGAAAATATATTTATTGTTAATTGTGGTTACAATCCATTCTGTTAACTGCTGGGGAATACGTTCTTTCGTTAAAATCCAAGAGAATGCACTTGCAGCTGCTACAATCAGCATAATGGATGATGTGGTACAAACGGTTTCTCGTAAACCTTGGAAAGTATTTTCTAAACTCAGTTCTTTATAAAATGCACCAAGCAGTATTGCATAAAGAATTGCAATTGCACCTGCTTCTGTCGCTGTAAAAATACCCAAACGAATGCCCACGATAATGAT
>JAEZPX010000243.1 GCA_023413275.1 Bacillota bacterium
ATTGCGTACCACTCCCTTATCTGCAAAAGGTGGATTTCCCGTTATTTTGTAATAAGCAAAGCAAGCCCCACCGGCAAGCATCACAAATGCCAAAACAATAGATACCACTATTTTAAAGAACACCCTCACTGGATTAAATCCCTTTTTCTTTGGTGCGGTTCTTTCCGCTTGCCGTACAGGCTTTCTCTGTTTTACGCTCATCTTCTCACCTATCTGTTTTTTATTCTGTCATATTTTGCTCCGATTCTGAGGTTTCAATACCATAAATCAGACTTTGAATCAAAGCCTTTGTTCCCGCTTCATCCATATCGAAGAATTTGCCACCTTCACCGGGAATGGTTACCGTTGTCATTTTTGCAGGATCAATGTCTTTTAAATACTTCACATATTTCAGTGCTTCTGAAAGCTTGATATTGCTTTCCGTTTTGTCTAAAGCAACTTCAATGAGACTGCTCATATTTTTCAATATGGATTCTGTGCTACAAACTTTTGCTAAAAACACACGCATAAAATCCTGCTGAACTTGAATTCTTTTTAAATCCCTTTGCGCATAGCCCTCTCGAAAGCGCACCAATTGTTCCGCTTTTTTTCCATCTAAGTGTTGGAACCCTGGTTGAAGGTCAATATACAAATCCTGATAAGGATCAACATAGTAAAGCCTGTCCTGCACTTCCATATCAACGCCGCCAATGGCATCTACAATATCACGAAATGCAGATAAATCTACTTTAACATAGTAGTCAACCTGAATTCCAAGGAGCTCTTCCATCATCTTAACGGAAAAGGCACAACGATTACCCTCTCCTGCATAGGCATGCAGCTCCGTCAGCTTACATTCTCCATAAACGCCATCTCTCGTGGGGACAGTCCTTCCATTTTTCTCAAGGAGAGCAGTCATCTCATTTGTCATTACCACTCTTGTATCTCTGGGAACCCCGATTAAGCTAAGTGCCTTTGTTCTAGTGTTAAAGCTGGCTATCATGCTCACATCTGCGCGGAATCCATCCTCATCCGTCCCTAAAATCGCCAAATTGATTATTTCATCTTCAATTTCAGAGGGTGAAGATGCAGACACCTGAAATGCAGGTTTCTCAGCCTTTCCTTCCCATTTTTGCAGTGCTACATATGCCTTGGAGCCACCATATACCAACCCCAGAAAAAAAAGAATGCCAAAAACCATAAAAAATCCTTGCATCCTTCTTTTCTGTGCCAATCTCCTACGCCTTACATTTCGTTTTCCTTGGGGTGCTTTTGGTGGCACCTCTTTATATACCCTTGCAATTGGTTTTTGCTCAACTCTTCTCCGCTGACCTCTTACTTCCTGACGCCGTGAAACCTGCCTCTTTATATTTATCTCATCACGTCTATCTCGATACTCATAGTCTATTCTTTTTCTTCGCATTCTACGTTTCTCCTCAAACGCCAGCCTACACTGACAATTCTATAACTTATTTATTATACCAAAGCATGCAAAAACTGACAATAAAAAATAGCATCATTTATAAACCTAAGCAATTTTTCTACAATTTCAGCACTTACTACCTTTTAACATACATAAAAAGAACAGTCATTTGTCAAGTTTCATTTCTAAAAAGCCATTTTATTTTCTTTCCAAACCAAGTGGCATAACATGAACTCTATAAAAGCCCTTCGTTTTGAGAAAATAGGGTACTTTCATCCATAATCAGATTATACAGGATTTTTTTATGTAAAATTTTACAAATTTCTTAAGGTAAAATACGACATTATTTTGCAATTTCTTTACTTTTAATAAAAAAGCCCTTATAATGCAAGCAATGAAATTTTTTCGGAGGTCTTACAATATGACAGAAACAAGCCAAAACAATCAAGAAAATAAACTTTTCTCATTTCTCAAAAGACATAGACTGTTGATTATTTTAATCATAGCCTCAATTTTCATTACTGGAGGGGTCTTTCTCATCACAACCAATCACCTGTATTTGCTTTTTATTAATTTCTTACATTATCCCGCATTATTTATCTTGAATATCTTACCTGTATTCCTATTAATAGTGCTTGTTTATTTTATAACTGGAAGAGCTGCTTTCTCGGCAACATTGAGCGCTGCTGTTTTTCTTCTTTTATCCTTTGTTGATAAAATAAAAATAACCATGCGACAAGAGCCACTACTCCCCTCTGATTTGACCTTGGCGAAAGAGGTCTGGGCCATTGTTAAAAATTTTCCACGCATTCAGCTTATTCTCGTTACTCTTTCCTTCACGGCACTCATTGTTCTTTTGGCTTCAGCATTTTACTTGTCAAAAGGAAAAAAGCCTCTATGGAAAACACGGATAATTGGTTTTCTAGTCTTTCTTGTGATCGGATATGGTGCCAATACATTGTTGTATGCCAATATTACTTTATATAATAAATACCCCGTCATGGGGAACCCCTATTTTCAAGTAAACCAATATAATTCCAAGGGATTGATTTATTCCTTCTGTCATCAATTTAACATCACAAGGGTAACATCACCTCAGGGTTACAATAAGGCATTTTTTGACCAGTTGGAAAGTGCTGAAACGGTAACCACAGCGCCTAATAAACCTCATATTGTCATGATTATGGGCGAAGCCTTTTCCGACTTAAGTGATAATCCAAATTTAGACTTTACAAATTATAAAGATCCTTTGGAAAACTTTAAGGAGATGGCAAATAGTAAAAATGCAGTCAGTGGGAAAATTGTAGTACCCGGCTTTGGTGGTGGTACTTCAAACACAGAATATGATGTGCTAACAGCTTGCCCAACCAGACTTCTGAACAATCCATTACCATCCTATAATTTTATCCATCAACCCTTTGATGCACTGCCTGAAAGATTGGCACAAATAGGATACAAAACGCAAGCCATTCATCCAGGTTATCAGTGGTTTTATAATCGTAAAAATGTATATCCAAATTTGGGTTTTGAAAACAGTTATTTTTTGGAAACCTCCTTCGATTTGGCAACCCAGGGAATTGGCGGATATATTAGCGACAAGGCAGCCATGGATAGCATTATAAAGAACTTAGACACCCATATAAAAACAAAGGATACTCCACTATTCTCTTTTACTGTAACCATACAGAACCATGGGCCTTATGATGGCCATTATGGCTCTTTGCCAAAAAGCTTTGATACAGATATTCCATTGACAGATACACAAAAAGACTTATTGACCCAATATTTTAAAGGAATCCACGATGCAGACCAAGAGTTGGGGCGTTTAAGAGATTACGCACAGGAGAGCACCGAGCCTATCGTGATTGTTTATTTTGGAGATCACCTTCCCGGTTTCTCCAACGGTATGGAATTTTTTGACCTCCTAGATTATCCCATAGATCCAAACGGCACATTGGAGGAACGCCTTGCTTTGTACGAAACACCTTTTCTTATTTGGCAAAATGACGCTGCAAAAAACCAGTGTGCCTTTTCTGAAACATCTAAGGGTGCAAAGCTGCCTGCCTCCAGAGTAATCAATGCCAATTATTTAGGCGCTCTTGTGACGCAGCTATTAGACATGAAAGGAGTTTCTCCTCTTTTCGATTACGCAAACCAAGCACGCCAAGTTCTTCCCGCTGGTACAAACAATATTTATGTTGATAACAGCGGTAGTTTTTCAGACATCGCAACAAAGGAACAGCTGGATGTGATACACCGTCTCAGAGACTGGCAATACTATAAACTTTTTGATCAAACAGCAATAAAATAATCACCATAAAATTTCGCAGTGATAAATATTTCACTGCTTTTTTCTTTTTATGAAATTTATTGCAGTGTAATAAAATAACTTTGTCCGAATGGCACTACATAAATATACAAAATAATGTTTTTTTTACTAAAATAATGAATAATAAACCACGTTGAATATTTCAAATATCTATGATTTTATCACATTTTTTGGTTATATTCCTTGGTCTTAAAACGTATTTTATAAAATCGAATATTATAACTCACAAAAAAAAATAATTATTTTTTATTTTTTTATTGAATTTGATCAATATTTCATGTAAAATAAAAACGATCCATCACCATCTGGAGTTTATGGAAATTGTATGTATGCCGCTCAGTGTCACAATGATGTCACAGAGCAAAGAATGCAATATTACTTGGAGGGAGGGCTTAAGATGTAGCATTTTTTCGTCACATGAAACTTTTTTTGTGACGAGTAGTTGCTGGATGGATTTGACTAGGATTAGTCAAAACGAACTTATTCATTTTTTTAAGGAGGTATTATATGTCAGCATCATTAGAAAACCGTGGTCAATTTGGCTCCAAACTCGGCTTTATCCTTTCTGCGGCTGGTTCCGCAGTAGGTCTTGGTAACATCTGGAAATTCCCCGGCAAAGCATATAATAATGGCGGTGGATCTTTCCTGGTAATCTACATACTTATGGTAGCTTTAATCGGTACAACCGTAATGCTTGCAGAATTTACACTGGGTCGTAAAACACAAAAGAATGCAGTTGGTGCTTTGCGTGAACTGAACGCAAAATACTCTTGGGTCGGCGGTCTTGGAATTTTAACCGGATTTATTATTCTTTGTTATTACTGTCAGGTTGGCGGCTGGACCATCAAGTATATTATTGCTTATCTTACAGAGTCTTCCACTGTATACGCAGACCCTACCGCTTACTTCCTAAACATGTTGGGTGTTAACGGTTTCCCTCTGCAAGGCGCTATTATTTACCCTCTCATCTTCCTTGGTCTGACATCTTTTATTATCAGCCGTGGTGTTGCTGAAGGTATTGAAAAACTCAGTAAATTCCTTATGCCTTTATTGTTCGTTCTGTTGTTAGGCTTAATGATTCGTGCTTGCACATTGCCCGGCGCAGGTGAAGGTGTTGCTTACATGTTCCACTTTGATCCTTCCACAATCAATGGCAACTCTTTCCTTGTAGCACTTGGTCAGGCATTCTTCTCCCTATCTTTAGGTATGGGCGTTATGATTACTTATGCTTCTTACCTGAGCAAGGACGACAACTTAGTAACAAATACAGGCGTAGTTTGTGTATTGGATACATTAGTTGCATTGTTTGCGGGCTTTATGATTATTCCAGCTGTATTTGCAACAGGTATTGACCCTGGAATGGGCGGTGGTTTTGCTTTCGCAACACTCGCTGGTGTATTTATGTCGATTCCCGGTGGTACTATATTCGGTTTACTATTCTATGCATTATTATTCTTCGCCGCAATTACATCTTCCATCTCTATTCTGGAAGGTACAGTGGCATTTCTGGTTGAAGAAAAAGGTATGGATCGTAAAAAAACTGTTGTTTATGTTTCCGTTGTACTATTCCTCATTGGTATTTTCTATACTCTGTCTCAGGCATATTTGCCGATCAAGGGTGTTTGGTGGTCTTTGAATGGTATTGAATTCCCCATCTTCGGTGACTTTATGGAATACCTGACTGACCGTTTGCTGTTGCCTTTTGGTGCATTTTTTACAACTGTATTCGTTGGTTGGATTTGGGGCACTGATAATGCAATTAAGGAAGCGACCTCCGATGGAAAATATAAATTCGGTCTTGCTCCTTTATGGGCATTTTTGGTGAAATTTGCAGCACCTGTTGCTATCTTATGTATTATTGTAGCAGGCTTACTGTTGGGTATGTCTATTTCATAATATGTACTCAGGTACAACTGAATTGATAGTTTTAAAAGGGTGTCGACTTCGTCGACACCCTTTTATAAATTTCACACTCACGATATTTTCCAACACAACTTTAGTGAAAAATTGATTCTCCAATGTTTCAAGAACATATAAAAAGCGGGGACAAAGGTTTCTATGCCCACCGCTTTTTAAAGAAATACAAGTCATTCATTAAAAGTCTCATAATACCAAGACAGTTGCAATACTAAAATAAATAACCAAAGCAACAGCATCAACTACAGTAGAAATCAATGGTCCTGCCATCATTGCCGGGTCAAGCTTCAAAGCCTTTGCTAAAATTGGAAGCAAGCAACCGATGGTTTTTGCCAAAACAACTACTGCAGCCATACTTAACGATACAGAAAAGTCAATCCAAAAACCTGTATCTTGATTCACCAAAGTCATTTTCAGCATATTAATCAATCCTAATGCAACGCCACATAATACACCAACACGAATTTCCTTCCAAACAACCTTTAATGCATCTCTTATTTCAATCTCTCCTAAGGCCATACCACGAATAATCATTGTCGAAGCCTGTGAGCCTGCATTTCCACCTGTGCCTGTAATTATAGGGATAAATCCCGAAAGTACCACTGCTACTTCCAAAAGACTATTGAAGTGGCCAATCACTAAACTGCTTAGTGTTCCGGAAATCATTAAAACCGAAAGCCAGACAATTCTGTTTTTTGCTAATACCATGACAGGTGTTTTTAGATATTCTTCATCAGATGGGATCAAAGCAGCCATCTTTTCCATATCTTCCGTCGTTTCTTGTTCAATAACATCAACGATATCATCAACGGTAATAATTCCAACCAAACGCCCCTCTGTATCAGTAACAGGTAAAGCCATCCAGTTGTATTTTTTAAAAATGTTCGCTACCTCTTCCTGATCATCGGTCGTTAATACAGAAACAACGTCATCCTGCATCAGCTCATCAATGGTATTGTCATCCGCCGCACAAATGAGCGTTCTCAGTGGAATAACACCGATCAGCTTTCTTTGATCATCTATGACATTACAGGTATAGATTGTTTCCTTATCTGTTCCTGTTCGTTTTATCTGCTTCATCGCATTAGCCACAGTCATGCTGCTATGCAATCTTACGACCTCAATGGTCATTAAGCTTCCTGCTGAATTTTCAGGATAGTTCAAAAATCGGTTAATCAGCTTTCTTGTTTCCGCATCTGTATTGCGCAAAACCTTCTTTACAAGATTTGCAGGTGCCTCTTCCAAAAAATCCACCGTATCATCCAAAAACATCTCGTCCACAATGTTGCGAACTTCTCTATCTGTTATGGAATGAACAATATGCTCCTGAGTATCACTATCCATATATGAAAAAACCTCTGCTGCCATATCTTTGGTCAGCAAACGGAATACAAAAAGCTGTTTTTCCGCAGTCAATTCTTCAAAATACTCTGCCACATTGGCAGGCTGTTCTGAATTCAATTCTTCTTTTAATCGAGCATATTCTCCTGATTCCATTAATTTATTTAAGAAATCAAATAATTCCTGCATTTCCTCCATAATCTTCACCCCGTTCCAATAAAAAAACACGACTTATTTTTTCAAATTAGCCGTGTATTATCCGAAAAAAGGCGTACGAATCGAAGGGTCTAGTCCAAGTCATAAGGCAAACCCAAATACACGGCAATATTTAACTGATACGTTCGATAACTCTCAGGTTCTAAAGGTATACTTTCACTTTTGCCGTCCATTCAAATCCACCTCAGCTTTCATAAAAAAAATTAATATATACTTAGTATATGCTTGAAAAATTTTAACGTCAACACCATATGAGAAATTTCTTGGAAAAGTTTCAAACTTCATCAACAAAATTCGCCATAATAAAATACAAATAGTCAGGCTAAATTTTTAAAAACTGTTAGTATTTCTTTAAAAAGTTTCCAAATTTAGTATATTGACCTAACCAAGTCAAATCAACAGTACCCGTTGGGCCGTTTCTTTGCTTTGCAATAATCAATTCTGCTTGGTTCTTTTTCTCCGTTTCGGGGAAGTAATATTCATCCCGATAAAGAAAAGCCACAACGTCAGCATCCTGCTCAATGGCACCAGATTCACGTAAGTCTGATAACATAGGCCTATGGTCACTTCTCTGCTCACAGGCACGGCTTAGCTGAGATAATGCAATCACAGGTGATTCCATCTCACGGGCAATTGCCTTTAAATTACGGGAAATTTCCGAAATTTCTTGTTGTCTGGAGTCCGTTCTACCGTTGCCGCTCATTAACTGTAAGTAATCAATTACAATCAGCCCCAAGCCTTTTTCTACCTTTAAACGGCGGCATTTTGAGCGCACGTCCATGGGAGAAATACCGGGGGTGTCATCAATATAAATCGGCGCTTGAGAAAGAGGCCCCATGGCACGAATCAAATCCTCCCAATCTTTATCGTTTAAATCTCCGGTTCTAAGCTTTTGTGCATCCAGCATTGCCTCTGAGCAAAGCATACGGTTTACCAACTGTTCCCGACTCATTTCCAAAGAAAATACGGCCACAGGTACATTTCCTCGAATTGCCGCATTTTGAATGATATTTAATGCAAAGGCCGTTTTACCCATGGAAGGGCGGGCAGCAAGGAGCACTAAATCTGACTTTTGCAGCCCTGCAGTCTTTGCATCAAAGTCAACAAATCCCGTAGGTACTCCTGTTAGCTTGCCCTTAGAGCGGTAAATATCCTCAATTTTTTCAATGGAATCCACAGCAATATCTCGAATATGGTGAAACTCCTCAGAATGGCGTTTCTGCATAATATCAAAGATACTTTTTTCTGCCTGATCCATAATACTATTGATGGATTCTTTTCCCTCAAAGCTCATTTGAGAGAGATCCCCCGCCGTGCGAATCAAACGACGCAAAACAGATTTCTCTTCAACAATTGCAGCATAGTGACGCACGTTGACAGAACTGCCCACAGCAGTAGATAGGGTTGCCAAGAAAGGCACACCGCCTACCTGCTCAAATACGCCCTTCTCTTCCAGCTTATTTTTTACTGTAACCACATCAATGGGGGATGCTTGACGGTATAATTCTTCCGCCGCTTCAAAAACCATTCTATGGTCAGGACGATAAAAATCCTCTCCGGAAAGAATTTCAAGGGCAACCGACGCTGCCTCTCTGTCCAAAAACATAGAGCCCAATACGGCCTGTTCCGCTGTTTCATCGTGGGGCGGCACGCCACGGATATTTTCATTTTGTTTTTGCTGTTCCATGTATTCCGCCTCCGCTTTTATTAAACCTCTACAATCTTAATGGTAACTTCTGCGCTAACCTTAGGATGCAGCTTAATGGTTGCCGTTCTTTCTCCAACCATTTTAATAGGGTCGCCAATAGAAACCTTCTTTTTATCAATATCTTGTTTCGTTTGCTCCACAATTGCGTCAGCAACTTCCTTATTTGTAACAGAACCGAATAATTTTCCGTTTCCGCCTGTTTTCACCTTGATTGTAACAACTTGATCCTTCAAATTTTCTGCAATCTTCTGAGCATTTTCCAGCTCCTCTTGTTTTCTCTTTTCCTCGGATTTTTGCTTTAATTCAAAGTCATTTAAATTAGACTTGGTAGCTTCCACTGCAAGCTTCTTTGGGAAAAGGAAATTTTTTGCATAGCCTTCACTTGCATTCACTAATTCACCTTTTTTACCAACACTCTTTACATCTTGTAATAAAATCACTTTCATATTACGCTTCCTCCTTCAAATATTCTTCAATGGCATGGCGAATGGCCTCTTTTGCTTCTTCCGTGGTAACATTTTGGAGCTGTGCTCCAGAAACCGTAAGATGTCCGCCGCCGCCCAATCTTTCCATAATTCTTTGTACGTTAATATCTCCAAAGCTGCGGGCGCTGATATAAACCGTATCCCCCACCTTGCAGCATACAAAGGACGCCTTAACTCCTGTTACATTCATTAATTCATCCGCCGCTTGGGCTGCCGTCAGCGTTGAATTCTCCACATTGGCAGGACACACTGATATGGCGATATTGCCCATAAAAAGCTCTGCATCCTTAACTGTGGAAGCCTTTGCTTTATACGCATCCATATCATTTTGAAATAACAACCTCACACGGATGCTGTCTGCGCCGTTACGGCGTAAAAATCCTGCGGCTTCAAAGGTAATTGCCCCCGTCTTTACACAGAAATTTTTTGTGTCAACGGTAATACCTGCCAAAAGAGCATCTGCCTCCACACTGGTAAGCTTGACTTTTTTTCCAATATGCTGAATCATTTCAGTAATTAGCTCCGCCGTTGAGGATGCATATGCTTCATGATAAACCAAAACTGCCTGATCAATGGCATCGGCACTTTTTCTATGATGATCAAATAAAACAATCCTTTTTGCCGCCTCTAATACTTGAGGGCTTTCCACCATACTTTTTCGATGGGTATCTACAATAATCACCAGGGTTTTTGCGTCCATAGTTTTCAAGGCTTCTGCTGTTTTCAATGTTAGATTCAAATGACTTCCGTTGGCCATCATTTTATCCCAAAGTCTGCGAATACCAACGCCCACCTCGTCCATTACAATATTGCACCGTTTGTCCATGGCTCTTGCAATGGCACAAATGCCCAAACAAGCACCCATACTGTCCAAATCCCCGTTCTTATGTCCCATAACCAAAATTCCCGAAGACTCACCCATGAGTTCCCATAGCGCATCTGCCTTTACCCGGGCACGAATGCGGGCATTTCGTCCCATCTCCCCTGTCTTACCACCGTAGAAAAGAAAGCTTTCCCCCTCCTTCACTACAACTTGGTCACCACCTCTACCCAAGGCCAAGTCGATGGCAGCTTTTGCATTCTGCATGGCTTCATCCAAAGAATTACCACCAATACCAATGCCCATGCTGACAGTTACAGGGATATGGTCTCCCACGCTAATTTCACGAATATCGTTTAAAATATCAAACTTCTTTTCTTTTAATTGCAACAGCATACCTTTTTTCAGTAAAAAGAAATATCGATCCTTCTCCAGCTTTCGGATTACGCCATCCACATCTTGCGCCAGTTGATTTAACTTTCTGTCAATCAATGCCGACAATATAGGCCAACGGCTTTCATCCAAGTTGTCCACAACTTCCTCATAGTTATCTAAGAAAATCATACCCGCAACCGTTTGCTGCTCCGCCAAACATACAGATAGCCGCTCTCTTTCCGTAACATCTACCAAGGTCATAGTCAAAACAGTACCAACAGCACCATTTTCCTCGATGATATCGCAATGATCCAAAGC
>JAEZPX010000022.1 GCA_023413275.1 Bacillota bacterium
ATACCAATGAGTACCTGCCACTTCGGGACGTGGTTTTTCATACCCTGAGAGAGGCAATTTTAGTTGGAAAATTGGTGCCCGGCGAAAGACTGATGGAGAATCAGCTGGCTGATAAGCTGGGTGTAAGCAGAACCCCTGTCAGAGAAGCTCTGCGTATGCTGGCTTTGGAAAATCTGGTGGAGCTTGTGCCCAGAAAAGGAGCACAGGTGCTGGATATGAGCGAAAAGGATATTGTGAATATCCTTGAAGTTAGAGGTGCTCTGGAAAGTCTTGCAACCAGCATTGCCTGCGTGAAGATGAAAAAGGAAGATCTTCAGCAGTTGAAGAAGTTGGAGGGTGAGTTTGAGCGTGCCATTGATGAAAATGATTTGGAACGAATCATTCAGTTGGATGAGGATTTTCACGACTTAATTTTAAAGTCCACAGAAAATGACAAATTAGCTCAGATTTATCAGAATCTTCGCATTCAGCTTTACCGCTATCGTATGGCACATTTAAAGGCAGATAGTACTATCCCTGCTGTTGTTGCCCACCATAGAGGGATTTTGCGTGCAATTGAAAACCATGATGCTGAAGAAGGGGCAACGGTTGCCCATGGACATATCAAATATCATACGGAATTTATTTTGCGTTCCATTCGCAATAAATAATCAAGAAAGCTTGGGAGAGGGTGTCGGTTATACCGGCACCCTTTTACATTGCGTATCTGTAAACTTTCCTGTTTGTGCAAACTTCAAAAGTTGTCCTGTGCGTAACGCTTTTCTTTAATTATAAAAATTTTTTTTGTTCAGCATTTGGACCATAGGGAAACCTATGGTTTTTTTATTGCCTTTTCATATCAGAGGTAATTTATTGTTTCTGCACAGTTTTTCGGTTATGCTGTCTTTTACTTGCAATCCGCTGTTGAATAAATTACAATAACATTAGTTTTAGTCGAATGAGGCAAAGGAAAGTGGGTGGTATTCAGGTGACCGATGGGAAGGAAAATTTTCCCCGCAGAGATGAGCGGGCAATATACGGAGTAAAAAAGAGAAAAGCATCGAAGCAAAATAACGAAACACGGGCAAGAAGGCCGCAAAAGACCCAAAGTGGGCAAAAGAGAAAGCCGAAAAGCCGTGTTTCATTGCCCAAAAAGCAAATGCTATTGGGGATAGCTGTACTGATTTTCGTGATAATTTTGTTCCTTTTTGTGCGAAAAGATGGTACTGAAGTTTTCGTTGGATCAGAAAGTGTCGGTGTATTGGAGGGGCGTGGTGTGAGCGCTGAAACCATTACCAGTACACTTGAAACCCAGCTTGCCGGAATTGTAGGTGCCCAGGTAAAATTAAACGAAGAAATAAAGGCCGTAGGCATTCATATTGGAAGCAGTCGTAAAAAGGATGTTTGTACACTGGAACATTTGATACCGAAAATTCGGAATATGGTTACATATAAAGTGAATGCGGCCATTATTATGATTGATGGAGGAAAAGGTGTTGTTTTGGCTAATGAGGAGCAGGCAAACAACGTTTTAAAGGCCATAAAGGAGCCATACCTTCCTGCTGAAGGGGTTGAAGCAAAGACGGAGTGGCTGGAAACGGTTACCATTGCCACAGACTATGTGGATTCCGATGAGGTCCTTTCAGAAAAGGATGCCTTAGCATCCCTGCAATCCACCACAATGGTTACAGGGACTTATACCGTAGTATCCAATGATGCATTATATAAGATTGCACAAAAATATGAATGTTCTTTGGAAGATTTGCTGAAATTAAATCCAGGGATGACCGTACAAACAGGCATCCATGTGGGTCAGGTGCTTAATGTTCCCATCAGTAAGCCCAAGATTTCTGTAAAAACAATCGAAACCCAAGTTTTGACCACAGTAGAACCCAAAACTTATGAATATCAAACGGACAACACCCAACCCAAGAGCTATCAAAAGGTGAAGCAACAGGGCCGTGCCGGACAGAAAAAGAGCACAATTCAAATTACGAGGATAAACGGTTTTGTTCAGGAGGAAAAAGAGATTTCCAAAGAAATTATCACCCAGCCTGTTCCCGAAATCATCGTAAGAGGAACCTTATAATATACTGCAAAGAGGGCATACTTTCCAAGTCAGGAGGTATGCCTTTCACAGAAAGAAGGAGGAATTTAAATGGGAATTAAATTCACAGTGCAAGGGGAAGCAGTACAAAAAACGGAAATTTTTGCCCTTTCGGCTGATGTTCGTCGTTGTCATGAGGCGCTCCACAATAAAACCGGCAGAGGCAATGATTTTGTTGGTTGGGTTGATTTACCAGAAAATTATAATAAAGAAGAGTTTGCAAAAATCAAAAAGGCGGCTTCAAAAATCAGAAAGGATAGCAGTGTTCTGATTGTGATTGGCATTGGCGGCTCTTATCTAGGGACAAGAACTGCCTTGGACTTTATCAAAAGCCCATATTATAACCAACTGAAAAAGGACACACCGGAGATTTACTTTGCAGGGAATAATATCAGCTCTGCCTATTTAAACGATATTTTGCAAATTTTAGGGGATAGGGATTTTTCAATCAATGTGATTTCGAAATCAGGAACCACAACAGAGCCTGCGATTGCCTTTCGTATTTTCAAGCAGCTTTTGGAGAAAAAGTACGGAAAAGAGGAAGCAGCCAAGCGCATTTATGCCACTACGGATCAGTCAAAAGGGGCATTAAAGGAAATGTGCAATGAACAAGGGTATGAAACCTTTGTAATCCCAGATGATATTGGGGGCAGATTTACAGTTTTAACGGCAGTAGGGTTGTTGGCAATGGCGGTTGCCGGTGTGGATATTGATGCAGTGATGGATGGCGCAAAGGCAGCAATGGAGGCCTATGGAAATCCTAACATTCAAGATAACCAATGCTATCAATATGCGGCTATGCGTCATTTATTTTATAAAAAAGGAAAAAATATAGAGATATTAGCAAATTATGAGCCCCACATGACTTCCTTCGGAGAATGGTACAAACAACTTTTCGGAGAAAGCGAGGGAAAGGAAGGTAAAGGGATTTTCCCTGTTTCTGCGAATTTTTCTACGGATTTACACTCCTTTGGTCAGTTTATTCAAGAAGGCGGAAGGTATTTCTTTGAAACAGTTTTGTGGAGCAAGGAGCCGAAAACCCCAGCAATCATTCCCTATGACGAAGCAGATGGGGATGGATTGAACTTCTTAGCGGGGAAAGAGATGCAATTTGTGAATCATAAGGCCTTTCGCGGAACCATGCTTGCTCATATGGACGGAGGGGTACCCAATATGGTGATTGAAATAGACCGTATGGATGAATGGCATTTTGGTGCACTGATATATTTCTTTGAAAAGGCCGTTGGTATCAGCGGGTATCTTTTGGAAGTAAACCCTTTTGACCAACCCGGTGTTGAAGCTTATAAGAAAAATATGTTTGCTTTGCTTGGAAAGCCAGGATATGAAGCGATGAAAGCTGAGTTAGAGAATAGGCTTACTGATTAATTTATAAATAAAGAGTGAAATCAACTCGTTTCTTAAAAGAGTGCATTGTGTTTGCGCTCTTTTTTGTTTGTTGGTTTATACTTTAATTTGATGATAGGGTGGTTGTGGTTGATATCTTTATATGAATGGAAAGTCGCAAGAGGTACAAGGCAAGGGACAGATATTTCTTTGTTAAAGAAAGCTTTTTATAGCTTGAAAGGGTTATAAAAGACATTTTTTTTAAAACACAGCAGAAAAAAGTTACAATGAAGGAACTTTTTTTCAAAAATCTTCGTCACAGAAATGTAGGGCTTTCCTTTCCTTGTGTTTCTTTGATACTTCACGTATAATGGTAGGGAAAATAAGGAAGGTGAGATACGATGCGTGTGACGGTATTAATGGATAATAATACGAATATTGACGTTTACTATTTAGGGGAACCGGGTGTTTCCTATTGGATTGAGACTGAGGGAAAAACCTTTTTGTTCGATGTTGGTTATTCTTCCGCATTTCTGAAAAATGCAATGGATATGTCAATTGATGTGACGAAGGCAGATGGAATTCTTCTTTCCCATGGACATAACGACCACACGGGAGGTTTGGTTCCTCTTTCCGAAGTTTGCAAAGAAAACAAACCCATGCTTATTTGTCATCCATCGGCACTGAAACAACGTTTTTTCGATGGACTGGCTATTGGGTGCCCAATGAATAGGGAAGCAATTCAGGAGCATTTTTCTCTTTTGGAAACCAAGGAACCCTATTGGCTAACGGAACATCTTGTTTTTTTGGGTGAAATTCCTAGAGAGATTTCCTTTGAACAACCATATCCCATTGGGGTACTGGAGGAAGATGAGGGCAGTCAAGAAGATATGATTTTGGATGACTCAGCATTGGCATATCGTACCCAAGAGGGAATCTATATTATTACAGGTTGTTCCCACGGAGGAATTTGCAATATTATTGAATATGCAAAAAAGATAACGGGAAAAGAAAAGGTGCTTGGGCTTTTAGGTGGGTTTCATCTTTTTGAAACCAATGAGCGAACAACGGAAACCATTTCCTATTTGGCAAAAGAACAGATTAAAGACCTATACCCTTGCCATTGCACTTCTTTTCAGGTAAAAGCGGCATTACATCACCACAGTCCTGTGAAAGAGGTTGGTGTTGGCTTGGTTCTAAATTGGAAATAGGGGGTGAAATACAGTGCTTACAAAGGAAGAACTTCTGGAATATTTAGAAAAAGAGAAGCAGGCAATCTATCAAAGAGGTGATGCATTTTTTCAATGTGCTGAATTAGGTTTTCGCGAGGTGGAAACTGCGAAGAAGATTACGGATTTGTTGGATGAATGGGGTGTTTCTTATAAAAAAGAGGTTGCTCTAACCGGAGTAATTGCCACCCTTGGTACGGGCGACGGCTGCTATCATATTGCCTTTGTTGCTGATATTGATGCCCTGCCAAGAAAAGACGGAAGAGGCAACATTCATTCCTGCGGTCACAGCATACAAACAACCATGGGATTATCCCTTTTGAAGGCACTGCATGATTCAGGGATACTGGAAAAAACCGATGCCAAGGTTAGCTTTTTCTTTACTCCGGCAGAAGAATATATTGATTTTGAATATAGAGATAGGCTGATTGCCTCTGGAAAACTGGAATTTCGTTCGGGAAAACAGAATATGATTGCCTTAGGCTGTTTTGATGGGGTGGATTGTGTACTTTCCGCCCATGCCAATGGGGATGAAGGAACAAAATTTGATGTGGACTCTACCTTGGCTGGGTTTATGGCAAAAAAGGCGATTTTCATGGGACGTGCAGCCCATTCGGGAGCGGCACCTCACTTAGGTAGGAACACCTTGCATGGCGCAACTTTAGCCATGAATGCCATTTCTTTTTTAAAGGATCAATTTGCTGTAGAAAAGGGATTAAGACTAAATCCCATTTTGACGGTAGGCGGTGGTAGTGTGAATACCATTCCTGATGAAACAGTAATGGAAACTTATGTAAGAGCCAACGATAACGAAACACTGTTTGAGGCTTGTAGGCGGTTTGATGGATGTGTGGAGCACTGTGCCAAGGCTTTAGATTTGGAATATAAGATTTCAAACACAGTGGGTTATTTGCCACTGACCCAATCCAAGGGGTTAAACAACGTGGTGAGGGAAAATATGCTTCGCCATTGCTCTTCGGATGAAATTGTGGAAAGCCCAGTTTCCGGGGCTTCAGGTGATGTGGGAGACTTGGCTTTTCTGATTCCCACGATACAATTTGGGTTTTCTGGCGTGAAGGGCAGATTTCATGACGATAGCTTTGAAATATGCGATTACAAAAATTGTTATATTACCGCTGGGAAGGTAATGCTGGGGACAATTTATGATTTGATTACGAATCCCAATTGCCGTGTGCAACAGAATGAAAATGAATATATTGGGAAAAAATTGGAATATTTTGGCTGTTTGCACCAAAATTGCCAATAAAAAACAGATAATTTTAGTAAGATTAATATTTTTGAAAAGATTTTTCAATTTTTCTATGATATAGTAAATTTGGTAACTATAGTATAAGTATCTTTTGCTTGTACGTTTTTTAATGAATATAAGTTGAATGGGGGCATTTACTTATGAAAAGATTTTTAGCGGTTACACTAGCCGCAATGTTCACTTTTGGAAACATGGGCGTAACAGCCTTTGCCGCTGACTTTGCGGATATAAATAAAGTACCTTGGTCTGGGGCGGCGCAATTTATTAATCAGGCACAGTCCTTAGGCTTAATGAATGGTTATACAGAAAATGGTAAAAAGTATGCTAAGCCGAGAAATAACGTGACTTTGTGTGAATCTGTACAGATGATTTATTCTATTATGAAGGTTTACACCAAGCAAGATGTTTCATCTAGCACTGTTACAAAATGGACAACAGTAATGAGTGCATATAATATTCCCACATGGGCTTATAGCGCTACAGCTTATGTACTGGAGAATAAAATTATTGAAAACAGTGACTTGCCAAAATTGAAAAATGGAACACAGAACGCCACCAGAGAAGAGGTAGGCTTGATGTTCGGAAAGGCACTGGCAACAATTTATACTGCCAACAATAGCGCAACGCTGTCCTATAAAGACAGCAGCAAAATTTCGAGTGACGCTGTACCTTATTT
>JAEZPX010000043.1 GCA_023413275.1 Bacillota bacterium
GTAATATGGTCAATGGGACAACCATATAGCGCCTGGGCAATTTCTTCATTCAACTGAGGCGCCCCATGGTAAACCAATGTTCCATTCACGCACGCCAAAGTCTTTACATGAGCAGCAACAGCAAACAAATCATGGGTCACCATGACGATTGTAATGCTTTTATTCAACTCTCTCAGAAGGGAAAAAATCTGATCACTGGAGTTTACATCAACACTTGCCGTAGGCTCATCCAAAAGGAGAAGCTTCGGTTCAGCGGCTAATGCTCTGGCAATAAGCATTCTTTGAAATTCTCCGCCAGACAAGTCAGAAATCATTCTATCCCGAAGCTTGTATATGCCTACTTGATTCAAATAAGTATCCGCTTTTTCCTTATCTTGTTGGGTGTATTTATGAAACAGAGTAAAAGTAGGCTTTAATAAACCCGTCAACACGACCTCATGAACCGTTATGGGAAAACTTTTATCCAGTACTGTTATTTGGGGTACATAACCAATTAATTTCCCCACTCTGCCTGCTTTTTTTCCATATACAAAGATTTCTCCCATCCGTGAAGGAATTAACCCCAGAATTGCTTTCAGTAAGGTGGTTTTCCCACCACCGTTTGGTCCGATAATCCCTAAAAAATCTCCATTCTTTACATGAAGAGAAACACCTGCAATTGCAGGTGTTTCTCCGTACGTAACGGTGAGGTTCTCAATGGAAATTGCTTCTTCTTGATGTCCTTTTTCACTCACATTACTTGTGTTACTCATTGCATAACCTCCGCCATAAGCTTTGCCATATTTTCCAAATTTTCAGTATAGTTAGGTGCAAGAGGTTCCAATTGAACTGTTTTGCCACCCAACTCTTCTGCAAAGGCCTCCGCCTGCTTGCTGGAAATTTCCGCCTGATAGAAAATCACTTTGATATTATCTTTTTTGGCTAAGTCTATCATCTTCTGCATCTGCTGAGGCGTAGACTCCTTGCCTTCCTCTTCTAATGCGTACATTTCCAGCCCATAGTCATCTGCTAGGTATCCAAATGCAGGATGGAATACAACAAATTTTTTATTCTCCACATTTGCTAATACATTTTGAATATCACCATCTAAGGTGTTAAGCTCCTTTATATAAGCTTGTGCATTTTCTTCATATGTTTCTTTATTTTCAGGATCCATTTCACCCATCTCCTTGGCAATGGTTTCAACCATCACAATGACTCTTTTGGGAGAAAGCCAAATATGAGGGTCTCTTTCCCCAGGAGCCAATTCACGATCCGGATACACTTTGGCAACATCATCTTGAAGGGATACAATTTTTAAGTTGTCTATTTCCTTCGCCTTTGGCAGAATATATGATTCTTCCGAGGGAACGCCTATGGTAAAATACAAATTCGCATTGCTAAACTGCTCCATCTCTTTGGGTGTTGGTTCGTAACTCTCAGGGCTGCTCCCCGGTGGAACCATGGTAACTACATTTACCAAATCACCGCAAACTGCTTCTACAAAGGTTTGCTCTGGCACAATGGTTACTGCTACAATAGGTTTTTCTTCCCTTTTTTCACTTGCATCCCCATTGGTTTGATCTTTCCCGCAACCAGACAATATAAAGGACACCATTGCCAATGCTACAAAGCCAAATATGCCCACCTTCTTCATATTATACATCCCTCCTAAATCTATTTTAACAGTTGCAAATAGAAATGATTTGCATTTGCAACAATGATTATAATCAATCCGTTTTTTCCTGTCAAGTCTTTTTCCAGAAAAGTATAATCTTAAAATTTATCAATAAGCTATTTTTTTGATAAATTTTAAGTTCCACTTGTAAATATACTTACTTCTTTTTCTCTATATCATTATGTCCAGATCACAGGTAATTCCAAACATTTCCATACCCAATTTCAAAAAAATAAAACCACAATGTACATGTGGTTTTCCGATGTATCCATATATCAATGGTAATCGGTTGCTTTCAATTGCCTTCTCGGAATTTTAGGATAACCTGCCTTGCTAGTTTGACGAAATAGCATGTACTTGCCACGGCAAGACTTAAGAAAATAATATTTAACCAAAAAATATAATGACTCATCAATCCTAAAAAAAGGAATAGCCCTATTACGCTAAGAAAAAGTATACAAACAAGAACAAACAAAATATACCTTATTGCCTTTGGTATAGCTTTTGATTTTCCGCCTTCTATCACCCCTTCGGCTATAATCTCCATCAATACTTCTAATAGCATATTCATCATGTCCCTTCTCTTACTATGTAATCACTCTAATCCTGATTTAGTTATAGCAATAAAAACGGTGAAAAGTACCTCCTCACCGTTTTTATGACCTTTTTTTGTCGCATATAAATTGGAGAGAACTATTTTAAGTTCTAAAGCTTTTTTCTATTCCGAGAACACCCTTTCAACTATATTACACATTTTTATTGATCAGTTCATTCATAGGTGGCATGCAGGAATGATTACTACAAATATAATATGTGGTTTTATCATGTAAAAGCTTATACTCCTCTGTCGATTTTTTTATTACCTTAACCACACTTCCTAATGAGACCTGAAATGGTAAACTTTTTAAGTCCTCATCATTTTTAGGTACAACTGTAATGCTCTGTGGAGGCATAAAATAATCTGAAAGACCAATTAAATACATAGCAAAACCAGATGGATACTCCTTTGCTTGTCCATACATAAAATTTAACTGATCCTTTATAATCTGTTCTAAGCTTTCGTCTGATTCAAATTGACTCAATCGAATCAGATTATATGCCATCATGGAATTACCACTGGGCATAGCCCCATCATAACTCTCCTTTGGACGCAAAATCAGAGTTTCACTTTCCTTTCCATAAAGATAAAATCCACCTTTTTTTTCATCATAAAAATTATCTACGGCTTTACTGATTAATTCCTTCGCCCTGTTAAAATAATGCTCAACAAGGGTAGCATCATATAATGAAAGCAGCGCAAAAATATTGTATGCATAATCATCCAGAAAACCCTGCTGACTTTTCTTTCCTTCACGGTAGCTCACAAACAAAACACCATCATGATAGAGCTTTTCTTCAATAAAATTCTGCGCCTTTTGTGCAGCATCTAAATACTTCCTGTTTTCGCTAATACGATAAAGCCAGCACAAAGCACCACTCATTAATGAGTTCCATGAAGTTAAGATTTTATCATCTAAGTGAAGCTGATTTCTTTTCTTGCGATATTCATAGAGCTTGGGCAGTTCTTCTTGGAAATCCTTTGAATTCCCCTTATTT
>JAEZPX010000091.1 GCA_023413275.1 Bacillota bacterium
CTGTGAATATGCGCCGGGAATTATGCTGAATGAGGAGACTTTGCGGGATGAACTGCATGTAAGCAGAACGCCTATCCGTGATGCGCTCAGTCGTTTAGAGCAAGAGGGGCTTATTTCAATTTTATCGAAAAAAGGTATTGTGGTATCGGGGTTGACCATAAATGATATTAACTTTATTTTTGAAGTGCGTCTCCTATATGAACCATATGCTATATTAAACTATGGACCTAAAATTGGAGATGAGGTTATTCACAAGTTTTTTGAAACTTTTTCCTTACCGGTGAATACACATGGGAAAGATGAGTATTACTCCCTAGATGATGCCTTTCATATGGCGATGGTTGAAGCCATTCAGAACCCTTATCTCTTAAAGACGTATGATTGGATTCATAATCAGAATTTACGTTTTCGCGTAATGACGGGACAATTTGTGGATTCTAGACTGGAGAAAACAAATGAAGAGCACCTAAGGATTGTAACTGCGTGCTTAAAACATGACTGGGGTCTGGCGGCAAAAGAAATGGAGGCACACCTTCTTGCGTCGAAAAATGCCACCTTTGATTTGGCGTTGAATAAAAACAGCGAGATGCAAAAAGGCAGATAAATTTTTTTGCTTGATAAAAAAGAAAACTTGAGAAATGTAGTATAAAGATCGAATAAGAAGAGAAATTAAGGTATGTCTTTTTCTATGAAGAAGGCATATTTTTTTTACTAATAATCTTGTGAAAAAACAGATTGTATACATCAATATAAAAATAAAAAGTCTTTAATATCCTAAAATTGCACAAAAATTTCAGTTGGATATTGTTTTGATTCAACAAAAAAACATTATTTTTGTTTTTGTTGTATACAACAGTGCATTTGTTGTTGTATACTGTTCCTGAGATTATCTTAAACCAGAACAACTTGGAGGTATAAGGTTTATGAAAAAAATTAATGAAGTATTGACTCCTCAAGCACCAGCTTTGAAGGAGAAGGTATTGCAATTTGGAGAAGGAAATTTCCTTCGTGCTTTCACAGATTGGATGATTGACAAAGCAAATAGACAAGGGCATTTTGATGGTTCCATTGTTTTATGCCAGCCTATTGCGAAAGGTATGGGAGAGGTTATTAATTCTCAGGATGGTATGTATACCTTAATTATGCGTGGCATTGAAGATGGTAAACCTGTAGAAAAAATTGAGCCAAATACATCGGTTTCCCGCTGTATGAATCCCTATGAAGATTATGAAGCGTTGCTGGCAATGGCACGTTCCGAAGATTTAAAGGTAGTTATTTCCAATACGACTGAAGCGGGAATTTCTTATAAAGCAGGGGATAAGCTGACGGATAGACCGGCACAGTCCTTCCCAGCTAAGGTTTGCGCTTTTTTATATGAAAGATATCAGGCCTTCAATGGTGCAACAGACAAAGGTTTATTGTTTTTACCTGTGGAGCTGATTGATAATAATGGGGCGAACTTATTGCGTATTGTTTTACAGTATGCAGAAGAATGGGGCTTAGATGAAAGCTTTAGAACTTGGATAAAGGATAGCAACCATTTTTGCTCCACTTTGGTTGACCGTATTGTAACAGGTTATCCTGGGGATGAGTTGGAGTATCTGTATCATGAGATGGGGTATGAAGATAAATGCCTTGTAACGAGTGAAGTCTTTAATCTTTGGGTAATTGAAGGAAAAAAAGAATGGGCAGAAATATTGCCAATTCATAAAACAGATGCAAATGTCATTTGGACAGAAGATGTGACACCCTACAAAAAACGTAAGGTTAGAATTTTGAATGGTGGACATACAGCTACGGTTTTGGCAGCATATCTGGCTGGACACAATATTGTTTTGGAAATGATGAATGATCCATTATTTGAGAATTTTTTGGATAAGCTTCTTTACGATGAAATTATCCCCACCTTGGATTTACCTAAGGCGGAATTAGAACAGTTTGCTTCTGATGTAAAGGACCGTTTCCGCAACCCTTATATTAAACATAAATTATTGGATATTTCTTTGAATTCCTGCTCCAAATGGTGCGCCAGATGTATGCCTAGCTTACTGGGTTATGTGAAGGAAAAAGGCCAGCTACCTAAAGCATTGGCATTCTCCTTAGCGGCATTTATTCGTTTTTATAAAGGAAAGATGGAAGATGGTAGTTATGTTGGTTCTCGTGCAGACGGAACAACCTATACAATAAAGGATGATAGCGAGGTATTGGAATTCTTCGCTAAGCTTTGGGCAGAAAATGATGCCAATGGCATTGCAGAGGCGGTTTTATCCAATTCAGCTTTTTGGGATGGCACTGATTTAAATGCTATTGAAGGTTTGACAGATTTAGTTGCATCTTATTTAAAGGAACTGGAAGAAAAAGACGTGAAGGAAGTTTTAACTTCTCTTCTGGCTTAAGGAGTGTTACACCATGAAGGATAACATAATTATTGTAAATCCAAAGGACAGTGTCGCTGTGGTTCTTTGCGATATCAAGCAGGGGGAAACTTGCCAATGTGGTGAAACTACTCTTGTAGCGAAAGATGATATTGCTTTTGGCCATAAAATTGCTCTTTTTGATATGAAAGAAGGGGAAGATGTATTAAAATATGGAAGCCCCATTGGTCATGCTACAAAAAGTATTGAAAAGGGACAGCATGTACATGTTCATAACGTAAAAACCAATCTAGCGGAAACTGGTGATTATGAATTCCGCAGTACCCAAGATTACCTTTGGAATGAACAAGATGGTCATTTTATGGGTTACCGCAGAAAATATGGTGGGGTTGGTATCAGAAATGATATTTGGATTGTACCTACCGTTGGCTGTGTCAATAAAACAGCAGAGCGCTTAGCGAAGGAAGCCGAAAAATTGGGAATGCCTGTGCTGGCTATGACCCATCCCTATGGCTGCTCCCAGATGGGTGAAGATCAGACTACGACACAGAAAACCTTGGCAGCTTTGGCAAAACACCCTAACGCTGGTGGCGTGCTTGTTTTATCTTTAGGCTGTGAAAATAATAACCTTGATGTTTTTAAACCTTTTTTGGGTGAGTATGACAACGAGAGAATTCGTTTTATGATTACACAAGAGGAAGAAGACGAGATGGAAAAGGGATTAGCCCTTTTAAAAGCTCTTTTCCAGCTCACAGAAAAGGACAAAAGAGAAAAAATTCCCCTTCGGGAGTTAATTATTGGTTTTAAGTGCGGTGGTTCCGATGCTTTTTCCGGTATCACCGCAAACCCCCTTTGCGGTCGTTTGACAGATTTGCATAC
>JAEZPX010000110.1 GCA_023413275.1 Bacillota bacterium
TCTCAACCCCAAGACCATCTGCATAGATCCGCCCCAAGTCAAAGGTTGCAAGAGCATTTCCATTTTCCGATTCTTCTTGCAGCAACTCACAAGCCTCAGTAAAGTCTGGTTCTTGTTCTTCTGTGCCAAATAGAAACTTGCATGCCTGCTTATATTCTTCCGTCCATTTTACATATGGATTTGGCGACTCTTCCAAACCATCGGCAATGGATTCTTCCATAGAATCAGATACTTCCATAGGGGACAATGTTTCTTCTTCAAAAGCATTCTCCTCAACTACTTGGCTATCAATTGAATCAGTACTCCTGTCATCATCAATCATTTTAAATATTTTCGTTTCCGAAAAGCTGAATTCGCCTTTGGAGAGTTTATCTGCTTCCGTGATAATAAAATTCTTGATAGATTTAAACTCTTTTTGCTTTGAAAGTGGCAATGGTTGAGGTAGGTTATCAGAATAACTGAGCAGCACCTCATTTTTCATTTCATACCACAGGCTATATGCCTTTGCCACTTTCTTATCCTTGGCAAGCTCATCTACAATGCTGTCCACAATATTTTTTGCATTTGGCTGCAAATACCCATAGACTCGCTTGCCGGTGGTGTGCTTTAGTTTTTCTGCAAGAAGCAAAATCAGTTCTTCCATTTTGGGATTTTGTATTGTACCTGTTTTCATTTCGGCAATCAACTGCAACAATGATTTTTTGCTTTCTACCTTTAGGCTATCCCTCCTTTGGCTCTGCTGTTCATAGATGCCTTTCATTTCATTTTTAAAAATATGCGACACCAACCCCGACTTGATATTTTTGATGCCATCTTTTGTGAGATATCCTTTACGAATATCTGTGGAATAACAAATCATGTGAATATGGGGATGGTGACTCTCATTGTGAAAAGCTGCGTACCATCTAAAGTCATCTACTGGTATCTTCAAATTTTCTGCAATGGTAGGTGCATAGAGTGATAAAAAGTCTTTCCAGTTTTCTGCATGATCAAAACCAGTAACAACAGCATCTTCCCGCCTAAGTGATATGATCGGTGTCCATACATTTCCCTGATGATTGGATACTTCATCAGCAACCTTGCTGAGAATAATTTCATCATCTCCGCTTGTAAACAAACCATGGGAAGATAACTTTTCTACTTTTGGACGATTGGCAATGTAGTCCACATAGTTTTCTTTTTTTGCCACTATATCAAGGTTGTGTTCTAATGCAATAGAGATGAAATCCGAAGCGTTTTCAATGGTTTTACTTGCAATGTAATCTTCATACTCAAACAGATTTCTAGTATTCGGAAATTCTTTCATAATATCTGCAATGAGCTGCTCCTGTTTTTTTGTGGAAGGAAGATTTTTATGTTTCTCACTAAATTTCTGCACACCATCTCTTGTGGCAATGTAACTTACAAGATTGAATAGGTGAGATGTATTATCTCCACCTTTGAGATATGGACACTTGAAAAAAATCCTCGGCATAAAAATCCCTCTTCTTTCTTATTCCCCAGTACCCATTTGATACTTTACTGCATCCTCCATATTAATTCTGCCTTTATTCTTTTTGACTTCGGAAACGCATCTTCCACGAAGCTTTCGCAAGTCTTCATCACTGATTTCAAGTCCTGCGGCAAGAATGTTCATCATCATACTCATTTCTACCGACAAGCGAAAGAGATTTGCTGATTGACGATTTTCAGTTTCTCGTAGTGTGCCTTGAATTGCTCCCAATAGAATTTTAGAAAGATAATCTGTACTTTGATTGCTAACCAAATATCCCATATAAAAAGTCAATGCTTTTTCAATAAACTCACTGCGGTTATTACAATTATCCTCTTGCAATAAAATATCCATCTTTTCAAAAGTTTCCGGATACAGCCAAACCGCTGTCCTTTTCTTATTCTTGTTTTGTGGTTCTTTCAAAATATCACTCCTAATCATCGAAACCACCTCTCTGACCACCTTGCAAATTCCGTAATCAAGGTCTTTTTATTGATTGATGACCACCCAAGCATCACAAAATCTGTTTTCCGACCACCTAACGGAAATGCGAGAAAAGCTCGGCACTGCCGAGCTTTGTGCCCGAGAGGCGGTCGCTTGCGACCACCTCTCTTTATCCTGCACCTAAATCAATGGGTGGGTTCAGCTCTAATTTGTGATGTTAATTCGTGCTTAAGGTTTTATTCATCTTGTTTTAGCATTTCCCAAAACCTTGCCCAAATCGCCCTCAATTCTTCCAATGGGTAGACTTATCCGATCTCGGGTGTGAAAGTCGCACACAAGGGCACACAGGTGGCAACGTGGTCGATTATTTGTTTCTTATGAATTTCCGTTATCCGATTGTGATGTATTTATCGGTTTTTTAGCCTTAGTCGGCTTAGTTTCTTTATCAATTCTGTCTTCAATATACTCTCTGGTAGGCTGTGGTACATATTTCTCATATAGCTTTTGAACAGTATCTGAGAGTTCGTTTTGCAATTCAGCGTCCTTTTTCTCCATGTAAAACTCAAGTGCATCCAATTTTTCCTTTTCAAACGTTAAGGTTAAAGTTGCTTTTTTCATTCCATTCATCCTCCTAAAAATCTAAACCTATAAACTTCATTCGTGGTTCCAATTCCGGCTCTTCCCCTGTAAAATCGGGAACATCAGAAAACATATGGGTGTATTGTTCTACCTGTTTGTCATCAAGTGATACAAATTCACCATCATCACTATCGCCACAAATAAAAAATGGACCACAGATAATATCTGAGCCCAATCGTCTGTTTGGTTCCATTCCGTTTAGTTTCCCTTCTTCATTGACAACAGCAAGGCATCCATCATCAAGGTAGACACATTCAATAAGTCCACCAACTTCCACTTGCAATGCCGCAAGGGTGTTATCAATATTCTTTACCTCTGGTGCCTTCCCTACATCCATCTTTACAACCTTAATTTTATTTTCTTTCATTACATGTTCCTCCTATACAACATTCTTTTCCAAAAGTCTATGTTAAAAAGCAGCGCATTTCCTTTGAAATATTACTTTGTCTTAAGCATAAAATCATCCCTTCTCCTTTATCTGAACATCAATCTACAAACTTCTTTTTAATTATTTTCTGGCAGTCTACCGAACCCAAGGAAATGCTTCTGCCAATACTTTGTGTTAATATCAGCATATCCAATAGGATCACCAGCATGGATCATCTTTCCATTCCCCACATAAATCCCTATATGAGATGCTATGCCTGCCCCTGCATAGGTTCCTTGGAAAAAGACTAAGTCACCGGGCATTACTTCAGTTTTCGGTACCAGTACACATTGATTATAAATTCCAGTGGCAGTAGTTCGAGGGAGATCATAAACTCCCGACTGGGTATAGACCCAACAAACATATCCCGAACAATCAAAGGACGTTCTTGGATTTGAACCACCCCAAACATATGGGTAACCCAAGTATTTTTCTGCCTCCTCAATCAGTGCTTTGTAACTACCATCGCCAATGGGCTCACCTGGGTATTGAAATTCATCTACATCAATTGCTCCATGCCCGTACTTCACCAATGCATAAATGCGGTTGGCATTCGTTTGGTTTTCTGATGTCACCGTAACTTCCATTACAGCTTCAATATTTTTATAAATAACCTCAATGTCATCGATTGGAACTGCTACAGTATAGCTTTCTTCCCTTTCATTTCCTTCCTCGTCGGTGACGGTTCGAGTACGCTCCTCATAGGTTACAAAGCAATCTGAAAATTGCAAGGTATTTACAAGTGACGGGCGGTCAGCGCCGAAATACAGAGCATAAAAAATAGCCTTAACTCGTATTGGGTCAAGGCTATTTCCCTCTTCTGTTTGATTATTAATTTTGTTAACGTCGTAGTCCAAAAGGCTAAAGCTATACTGCATATCTTTAATATATTCTCGGAATCCTTCGGGAACATTCCACGATATCACACCACCATTAAAACATAATTCTATTGCCATGGTGTTGTGGTCTGCTGTTGCAGACATAATTCCAATCACCAGTGCAAGGATAACGATAATAGGCGAAAAGATTGCAACCATTGTCCAGCCCACCCCCCTACGGAGCTTATCATTACTCAATGTCATCACCGCAGCCTTGGCAATTAAAACAGGATTTGCAATAAAAATCACCTCCAAAGCAGAAAAACACCCACAGATGTAAGTGTTTTCTTAGTTATATTTGGCTGTTTCACAATACTTTTTATATAGAAATATCCTGTCCCGACTCTAAGGATTTTCCCATGTCAGTCTGTTTTATTTCTTGTTTCATTAGAAGTTCCATGCTGTAATCTAAGATTTTTTCTTTTCGCTCTGCAATCATCGTCTTGTAAAAATCCCTTTGCATAGGAGTAATGGCAGGAATATCCTCTATCAGTTTATTGATTTCCTCCATATTGATTCTCTCTGCTATTTTTTTCAGTGCTGCATTGCATTCTTCATTTTGCAGAGAGGAAATAAAGTCAAAGTAGGCTATTTTTTTACCGTTTTCCATAATAGAAGAGGTAGGAAAGACAAAAATACGTTGGTTTATTTCATCTTCACTGTTTAAAACCTTCTCCATATGCTCCTCATCTAATTGGGGATATAAACAGGAACCGCAGTCATAAACCGGTGCAATTCCTGCAATTTGTTTCTGTTCATCTATTAAGATTCCCCAGTTACCGTTATGACGGTCAAAATTTCCTAGTAAGGCATCTGCAATAAACATATCCCAAAAGAATGCTCGTAATTCCCCAGATGGGATCAATGCTTGTTCATCAATGGCTTTCAAAATGGAAGATAATTCTGTGCCATAACCGCTTTGCTCGCTATCCACACAGGTGTTTTTCAGGTGGGCAAACTCCATTAGCCTTTTTCCTTCTTCAGTAAAATCCTTGCAGGCCACCACAACTTTTTCTTTTCCTCGTTTATCGGTATAGGTACCCAACAGAGTTTCCTGTGCCGATATGCCAAGTAAATGGAAGACATGGCAAGCAAGATATTCACTGATACAGCTGTTTGTATAACTCATAGCTTTGCTTTTACTAGGCACAGGTGGAAATTTCAGCATATAACTTGTTCCTTCATATGAAATATTGATTTTGTTGCCATTGGCTCCGCCATATGCTTTGAACTTATTGACGGCACATGATGTAAAATCAATCATTTAATCCCTCCTGTTCTCCGTAGAGATATTTTTTCCTTAAGTAATTTGCTTGCTCCTCTGAAATACAACCAGCCCAAAGGTCTGCATTGATAGAGCCATATAGCTCGCCCCACAGACAATCCAAATAGGATACGTTGTCTTGTTCTCCCTTTTCATAATCTTTGATCGCCTTTGTTAATTGCGGAGACAAGTTGGTTTCCAAATATGTTTTATCCGCTGGTTTTCCAGTTTTCTCGGATTTAGGTGGCTCTGTTTCCAGCACCAGAATTTCTTCTATGGATAAATTCAGCGCTTTGGACAGCTTTGAAAGCGTCTCTGCACTGCATCGGTTGAGGCTTGTTTTGCCAGAACAGATATCTGCAAGGGTTGCCCAAGGGACACCGCTTGTCTTAGATAAGCTGTATCGTGAAAGTCCCTTTTCTTTTAATAATTCCATTATCGTCATTGTATATCACCCATCTTCAATATATCGGTAACCCGATACATTGTCAAGGTGATTTCTCCATTTTAATTTCTCCTCGTAACGACAAAAATCCTTTTACCCATTATTTTCTCTAATGGTCAATAGAACGCTTGCATCTTCTCTTAAATATCTTGTTGCCATATTCTCCATATTATCTTCCACCTGCCTTTCCGAACAATCTTTCCTTGTGTGTCGGAGCATGTACCATAAGGTTATATCGCTCGTTACCGCATTTATAGAGGCATACGCCACGTTGAGGAAACTTGATCAGATTGTATTCACTTTCTTCAAGCTGTAAGGTATCCATATAAAACTTTGCATCAACAGCTCCAGCATTAAACAAGAATTGGTGCGTGGGAATAGAGAACAATGGCTTTGTCATCTCACGAATGCCCTCAATATTAAAGTCCTCCAAATTCTGACTGGACAAAATTACAGAGGACTCTTTCTTTCGTACTCTTTTCATAAAGTTTCTGATGTACTCAATAGCAGTCATATTTGTAAGGAATAAATACAGTTCGTCAATGGCGGCCGCCGTATGCCCCTCGGTAAGTAGCTTGTCACTCATAAAGGATAAAACATTGAAAAGCAAAGCATTTTTCACATTCTTGCTTGCATTTAATAAGCCTTTTACACCAAACACAATAAATCTGTTTGAAGTGATATTGGTATGTCCGTTAAAGAACTTACTCTCTGCACCCTTACACATAGAATGTAGTCCAAGTAGAATTTCCTGTAACAATTCAGCAGTATAAAGTTGATATTTTTCTTTGTTGTAGTCTTTATACTCTTTCTCAATTAGAGTGTAAAGGCTAGAAAGGATGGGATAGTCCCTAGATTCAAGGGATGCAAAGTCTGTGTTATCACTGATATTCCAATTGGAATACAATTTGCCAAGCATAATTTCAATGACATCAATATGCCTGTCATCAAAGTCTTTATAGCAACGGAAGAAATCTTTTAAAAAACTGATGTGTTGACTAAGCTTGGTTGCTTGTCTAAACGCAATGGGTGCATCCTTATCCTGTGGCGAGCCACCGTCATCCCAGCTTTTGGGTTCCAGTGGGTTTATCATATACTGCCCACTCATCAAATCCACAAAACAACCGCCTGTATTTTCTGCAAGTTCACGGAATTCATGTTCTGGATCAAGGCAGATTACACTTTTGCCAGACTCTAAGATATTGCATAAAATCAGCTTGAGAAGATAGCTTTTGCCTTGTCCCGAGTTACCTAATATGAGGATACAGGGATTTGTTTTGTCATCATCTCGCTTATCAAAATCCACAAGAATGTTACTGCCAAACTTATCTCTGCCTAAATAAAAACCGTTGCTGTCTGTCTTTCCCGAATAATTAAAGGGATACAGATTTGCAACGGATGAGGCTGGGAGGACTCGTTCAAACTGACTGCCAAAAATATTTCTTCCCGATGGACCAACACAGAAAAACCCTTGTTGTTGACGGAGCAACAACCTGTCTATATTTAGCTTACTTCGAACAAGTTCCGTCAAAACATCAGTCTGTAATAACTTTAGGTTGTCATAGTCACTTGCAGTCAATTCGATATATACTGCACAATGCAAGAGAGGTTCACGGTTTCGATGCATTGTTGATACCAATGTAACCACATCCTTCAGATTGCTTTCAGCAGTGACACTTTCTTGCAAATCGTTAGTGTTTGCAGTGTTCATTCTGTTCTTATTTGTGGCATTATGAATGATCCTTTTTTCTTCTGTTGGTGTCACCTGTCTGGTAAAGATACGCAGTGTCACACCATCTTTTTCTCCTAAATGACGAAGGATTGCCTGTTCTTCCGTTACTGTGGGATACTCACGAAGTGCCCACACACAGCGGAATGTATTTCCGCAAACGAAATAATCCACATTAAATTTAATCACCGATGGAGCAATCATATCTAAAAATGTTTTAAGTTGACCACTGGGTTCGGTTGCAATATTTTGATTTTTCAATAATTTCACCAGTCCTTTCTCTGTTTTAAACATCAAAAAAGCAACCTCATTATGGAGATTGCTCTAGGGTAATTAGATTTTTTAGGCTTTGGAGAGATGTTTTCATATTTAGGAAAAAATCCATACCTGTCCGTCAGGCATGACTTTAATAGCACCCGACTTTCTATCGATTATTTTTCCTGTGTTAATATCCCTAATAATCACTTCTTCTCGATAGTCCTCATCTTCGAACCACGCTGAAAAGTATAGCTTCTCATCTTTTCTAAAACAAAAGCTTTCGTTATTGTCTATATCTAATTGAACTTTGTTGGGATATATTATTTCAAATTTATTTTCATTTCCTTGGCGAGTTAACATTAGCGGAGATGTATGCAACATTAAATTATAGCAATCTCTCACATCACTTAGCAGAATTGAAGCTATAAGTGAAATTGCAGCTATCGTCTCATCATATTGCTCCAACTTTATTTGCTGATTGTTAAAATCAACAAGTAAAATAATAATGTGACTATCATAATAAATCGGTCTACCAAAATATTGACCATCTTGTGGCTTAATTGGTTCAATAACTTCACCATCTGGGTAGTGAATAAACAAAAGTGTATTTGACTTTATCTTATGTTTTTCTTCAAACAGCTCCTCAGCTTCATATAAATCACCATGAATATAATCTGTACCCCAATACCATTTGCAACTGCCATCTAGCTGTTCAAAGTATGTGATGCCCTGTGTGTTTATTGATTTCATTTTAGTTATACCCCCAGTTATATAAATAATAAACATTCTCTTTTTTAAAAAGCTATTTTTATAAATTATATAATTTTTCAAGGAGGACATCAACTCAAACAATTACTACTCACCTAACACAATCCACCTCTCGCCATCAAAATCCTCGTACCTATCAGTCGTGACATTCTGCTCAAAATACACTCCCAAAATTCTTTTAATATCTGCATTATCTGCTCGCCTTGCTGTAAAACCTTGATCCTTTAGACTCTTTTCAATACGAGATAAATATGAAAACACGTCACTTTCCTTCTCATTTTTTAATCGAATGATTATCAAAAATTCACGAGCAGTAGCCATCTGCACCTGCATACGGTCGAGGTTGGTACTGTCTTGCATCAGAAGTTTTCGGATCATCGGATTTTCCTCTTCCTCCACACGCTTCTTCAGATACTCCTTATTATCATCAAAATTCTCTTTTGAATTAAGGCAGAGCATTTCAATTTCTGCAATACCTTTCAGTACCGTCATCAGTGCATAGATTCTACTGCTAACACTGCTTTCCGAAAGTACAGAGATATTGGTTGGGTGGATGATGAAATATACAAGTTCGCCATATGGCGTAACAAGGCTGTAATCAGTGATTTTCGTAATTCCCATTAGTTCTATTGTGGAATTTTTATGTTTTTCTCTCTGTTTTTTCATATTAATAATTTTCCTTTCTACATTTATCTTTCTGGATAATCAGGTCTTGATTTGCTCTTGGTTCAAACAAAATATAGGTGCAGCATCATGCTGCCCATTCATACGTCTGCGGTTTTAAAATAAAAAAGGATACAGCATATCGGATAAAATCCAAGATACTCATATCCTCAAAGCGAATGCTTAAAAAAGCATATGCTGCAGTAATTACAACTGGGAATAGGACGCCTGTTTGAGCAAGAGCAAAAACAGAAATAAGCAATCCTATTCCCATAATACCAATGTCACGCAGTTCCCACAGCCAAAGTACTGCTTTTGCTTTTAAGTTATCAGGATACATATACATTCTAACTTTCCTCACTTTCTTCTTTGGATTTCCCCAAGAAAAAAGCAATCCCACGGAGAACAAAATCTACGCATGGAATTGCCACACTGTTTCCAAGTGCCTTATATCTTGGCGAATCTGAAGCCTTTGGTATATTTGTCCAATCATCAGGGAAGCCTTGTAGTCTTTCGCACTCAAGCGGTGTCAGCCTACGGACAAGATTTCGTGATACTGCAAGATTTTCACTACCTCCACCATTGTCACCGCCTTCGGCTCTTAAAGTGCCACAGCCTTCCTTGTAATCTGCAAATGCAGATTGCCCATAGATGGTGCTTTGGTTGTCAATAATGCACTTATCTTGGCTGACATATTGATTACCTACACCTTTCCAATTCCCATTGCACAATGCTCCAACAACATCCTGGTATGGTTTATCTACAATACATTTGTCTTGATTTACATAGATAGAATTCACTCCTTTGTAATCATGATGACACAAGGCTCCCACTACATCTTGATATGGCTCAAATTTATAAATAGCATGAACATCTGATGTTGTAAGGGTATAACTGATGTCTTTCTGCACCCCTTGACCGTTGCCACCGTTATAATCTTGGCGGTTAATCGTATTGCTGGCAATGCAATAGCTTTCCTGTACTATAGCAATTCCACCTTGCTTTTTACTTGGATCTGGGTTTGTAGTATCAAGGGTTCTTGATTTATCTGTTTTCCGACAGCCTGATATTGGGTTACCAGATTTCATTGAATTACTGTCTTTACTATCTAAAC
>JAEZPX010000259.1 GCA_023413275.1 Bacillota bacterium
GCTTACTTCCGATTTTTTCGAAATCGGTAAACTCTTTGTCTTCTTTTGCTTTTTCCGCAAAGCGGAAAAGCTGAATTGACTATGGGTTGTGTGTTTGTATCTCTACTGTTTAGTTTTCAAGGATCAATTGTTTTTTCTCGCTGTCGTCTTTCGTTGTCAGCGAAGATTATCTTATCACATTCATTATGGCTTGTCAAGCTCTTTTTCAAAGTTTTTTCTTTCTTTTCTCCGAATCATTTGCTTAATTCGCCTTAATTATGTTGTCTTTTTCAACCGCATTTCGCAGTGACTTTTCTTATTATACAGAATAATTTAAACTTGTCAACACTTTTTTACAATTTTCCCTTTTTAATTTCATATACTGTAAAAAACAAGGCATCCCGTATACGGGATGCCTTGTTTTTTAAGCGCTTCTTATTGAGCAGGTGTTGCGGGTGCTGTCTCAGCAGGTGCAGCATCAGCAGGAGCTGTTGCGTCTGCAGCAGGTGCTGTTGCATCAGCAGGTGCTTCGCCTTCAGCAGGTGCTGTTACATCTTCAACAGGTGCTGTTGCATCTTCTGCAGGTGCTGTTGCATCAGCAGGTGTTTCCTGTGCAGGAACCTCAGGAGCTTCCTCTTTCTTAGTACAACCACTAAATGCGAGTGCAAGACCCAAACATACAGCTACAATACAACCTTTACCAAAATTACGTTTCATATTACATTCCCTCCTTGTTTTTTGCAATCCAACTATAGCACAAAAAATTCATTGTGAACACTCAACCTACCGCATTATGTCCCATAATTCGACAAAATGTCGTCTAGTAATAGCATTTTATAAATAATATCAATTCTAAATATCTATAAATTTAAAAGTGTATTATTTTGACACTTACTTGCCAACCCCTGATTTTACTGCATTTTCTGGCTTTTACACTTTAGAAATAAAGTCGTTTTGCCAAAAAATACACTTTGCAGAAAATGTCCCACCTTGCCCCATTCCAATTCTTAATCATTTATTAAGACGATGAAAAATAACACTAATATTGTAATTTTATGTCTTAATTTTCATGCACGGAAAGAACCTCTCATTTTATTTATACTTAGATTTCATGTTTTTAAGGTACAAACACGATTACGCATGAATGTTAATTGATGATTGAATAAAGTAATTTGCTAATGTTAAATACTCTTTTAATGTCACAGGTTCTATTATTTACTTTTCTTTATATTCCTTAGCCCTATTTTGGCAACATATTAAAATAAAGATTTTCATAAAAAAACTTCCGCCTGTTCAAAGCGGAAGCTTTTTTTAAAGATTAATGGAAACCGAAGGTAAATTCCAAATCTCTTTGGCATATTCTTTTATCGTACGGTCACTGGAAAATTTTCCACTTTTTCCGGTGTTATAAATAGCCATTCTAGCCCACTTTTCCTTATCCCTGTAGGAATAGTCCACAGCTAATTGCGCCCGTTGGTAATCTGCATAATCCTCAAGTATAAAATACTCATCCGCTCTGCTTCCACCAAAACCATTTAGCAAGGCATCATATAATTCCCGAAAAAGACTAGTATCATTGGAGAATGTGCCGTCAATCAAGGCGGTCATTGCCATACGAACCTCTTGGTTCATATTATAAACACTCCATGGATCATATTCCCCATTATATTTTTCCTGCACCTCTTCAGCACTCATACCAAATATAAAGATGTTTTCTTCTCCAACCTCATCGAAAATCTCAACATTGGCACCATCCATAGTGCCCACAGTCAATGCACCGTTTAGCATAAACTTCATATTGCCCGTTCCAGAGGCTTCTTTGCCAGCTGTAGAAATTTGCTCACTTACATCTGCGGCAGGAATGAGCCGCTCAGCCAAGGAAACACGATAATTTTCCAGAAAAACAACCTTGATCTTTCCATCAATACTTTCATTGTTATTCACAACGTCCGCAACGCTATTAATCAACTTTATGATTAACTTTGCTCTTCGATACCCCGCTGCAGCCTTTGCTCCGAAAATAAAGGTTCTTGGCACCATATCCAATCCTGGGTTCATCTTCAATTTGTTATAAAGCCCAATTATATGCAGTACGTTCAAAAGCTGACGTTTATACTCATGCAAACGCTTTACTTGAATATCAAAAATACTGTCAGGATTGATGTCAATTCCCTTTGCAGATTTTATATATTTTGCCAGAGCAACCTTATTCGCTCGTTTAATATCCATAAACCTTTCTTGAAACTCTTTATCCTCAGAAAAAGGGAGGATTCTTTCCAGTTGTGCCAAATCTGTAATCCAGCCATCGCCAATTTTCTCTGTAATCAGTTCCGCCAATTGAGGATTGGCATGCAAGAGCCACCTTCTTTGCGTTATACCATTGGTCTTATTATTAAACTTCTCAGGATATAGCTTATAAAAATCCTTTAGTTCCTGATTCTTTAATATCTCGGTATGAAGGGCTGCCACACCATTTACCGAATGACTACCTACAATCGCCATATATGCCATACGGATTTGACCATCTGCAATAATTGCCAAACGACGTATTTTTTCCGGATTATTTCCGTATTTCTCCGTCAATTCAAGACAAAAACGACGGTTAATTTCTTCAACAATTTGATATATACGAGGTAATAAACGGCTAAATAAATCCAATGGCCATTTTTCCAGTGCCTCCGACATAATGGTATGGTTTGTGTATGCACAAACTTTTTGGGTAATTTCCCAGGCCTGATCCCAAGGTAGATCATTTTCATCCACTAAAACGCGCATTAATTCAGCTACAGCAATGCTGGGATGGGTATCGTTTAGCTGAAAGGCAACTTTTTCTGGTAATAAATTAAACTCCCCATGGTTTTCTTTGAATCTCGCAATGACCCGTTGCACTGTTGCGGAAATAAAGAAATACTGTTGACGCAACCGCAATTCCTTCCCTTGATAATGTTCATCTGCTGGATAAAGTACATCCGTTAGCGTTTTTGCCAGAGTTTCTTCTTCCGCTGCCTTTTGATAGTTTCCTTCATTAAAATATTTTAAATCAATTCTGTTTTTTGCTCGTGCATCCCATAAACGTAAAGTGTTCACCGTATTATTACCATATCCCACCACAGGATAGTCATAAGGAATGGCCATAACGGATTGGTATCCCTCCTGTACAAAGCGATAACCGCCACTTTCCTTTGGTATTGCCCGTACATGTCCGCCGAATTTTATTTCCACTGCATACTCGTTTCTCCGGATCCCCCAAGGATCTCCATCCTCCAACCAGTTATCTGGCGCCTCCACTTGATATCCATTCTCAATTTTTTGCTCAAAAATCCCATAGTGGTAACGAATACCACAGCCATATGCTGGCAGCTCCAAAGTGGATAAAGAATCTAAAAAGCAAGCAGCCAGTCGTCCCAAACCGCCATTGCCAAGGCCTGGATCCGGTTCAGCATCCTCTACCGTATTATAATCAATGCCAAGTTCAGCAAAAACCTCTTTGATAACAGTATTCATCCCCATATTAATCAGGGCATTTCCCAAAAAACGCCCCATTAAGAATTCCATAGAAAGATAATATATAATCTTTGCATCTTTCTCACTATAAGTATCGTGGGTTTTAATCCATTTATCCGTAATCAAATCCCGTAAAGAAAATACTGCCCCTTGATAAATTTCTTCCGCTGATGCCGTTTCAAGATTTTTTCTGTAAAGTGTCTTAACATTTTCCCTTATCATTGTCTTTAGTGTTTCTTTTTCTATCCCAATTTGCCCCATAAGAAACCTCCTTTAATGGAGTGCCCTTTTCTACTGTATTTTTCTCGGCACTTTTTATTTTACTATAACAAAGCATACCCAATTTTGCAAATATCCTTCCCTTTTAAAGAAAACAAATCGCAACACCCAAAATAAATCCTAAGATCCCTCCCAACGCAGTACAAATGGTATCCTTTAAAGACATGCCCTCAGGAAATAATCCACTGCTGGCACAATATAAAGCAATACCCCCAATGATACCTCTGGCCATCACCCATGACCCATTGGAAAAGACCTCGAATAAAAAAGCCGCTGTAAATATGGCGGCACTTCTAAACTCCCTACTTCGCCCTTGATCGGGGTACTTATTTTCCGCCCAAACACCCATTGTTATCCCCAGTATTGATCCAAGGCCGGCCCAAACCAAGCTATCCAAAAAAGCAGGAGGCAAAAATAAGAAACAAAGATATGCTAAAACAGCTCCCTCTAGAAAACGAAAGGGCAACGGATAGGCTCTCTTACGCCTACTCGCTGCCCACAGCAGCACCCAATACACAGGAATCGACAGCCATAGACTCATTCGACCTTCCCCCTTATTCCATATACTCTATCATATGGATGGAAAAAGCCTTTCATTCCGCATCAAAATGCAAATATGATACCTATTGCCGCCCCCACTGCGATATAAATCACTGGGTGCTTTTGAAATTTATTTGTTAAGAAAAGCATTACTACAAATAGAATACATTCCTTTATTCTAATGAAACCAAGAAAACTTTCCATAGAAAGTTCATTAATACCGTTTACATGGAGTAATGCTGTAAGCAGTACCCCAAAACCCGCCGCGCCAATCAAGCCCGTTACCGCAGGTCTCAATAAATAAAATATATCTTCTACATGGGTGTTATCCCGAAATTTTTGAAGAAATTTAGAAATAATGATAATGACAACAACGGAAGGAAAAACCAGACCTACCGTAGCAACAATCCCACCTAAAACACCTCCAAAATGATAACCTGTATAGGTGGACATATTAACTCCCAGTGGTCCCGGTGTAGATTCTGAAATTGCCACCATATCTGCAATCATAGAAGTATTAAACCAGTCATATTTATCGGCAAGCTTATACAAAAATGGTAAAGTTGCCAAGCCGCCCCCTGCAGAGAACAACCCTATTTTAAAAAATTCATAAAATAAAAGCAACCACTGTGTCATTTTCCTCTCGCCCCCTTCATGATTGGAACTGCTAGACCAAGTAGACCAGCCCCAAGAACAATCCAAATAGGCGATACCTCCAAAATCCCAGAAAGAAAAAACGCAGTCACTGCGATTACGGCACAAACTTTATCTACCACAGATTTTTTCCACATTCCCACCACTGCATTTACAATTAAAACGCCTACAACCACACGAATTGCACCAAATGCATGCTGAACAGCCGCCAACTGGGCAAAATTCTTTAAAACCGCCGCAATAATCATAATAATAACCAGTGAAGGGAATACGCTTCCCGCTGTTGCGGCGATGGCTCCTAAAACCCCTTTGCGTTTATACCCTACAAAAGTAGCTGTATTCACAAAAATAACACCTGGGGTGCACTGTCCTATGGCAAAATAATCGAGAATTTCATCCTCTGTTGCCCATCCTCGCTTAGTAACTACCTCCCTTTGCAATAAGGGCAGCATGGCATAGCCGCCGCCAAAGGTAAAGGCACCAATCCTGCAAAATGAAATAAATAACTGCCATATTTCTTTCATAACTTCACTTCTTTCTTTATTCCTCCAGTCCACCTGCCTGCATTTTCTCCATACGGTCTGTGGTAATCAAAGCATTCATAAGTTCATCTAAATCTCCGTCTAATATACTATCTATCTTATACAAGGTCAAGCCGATTCTATGATCGGTAATGCGACCTTGGGGGAAATTATAGGTACGGATACGCTCACTTCTATCTCCCGTGCCAACCTGAGAACGACGGTCTGCTGAAATGGCAGCATCATGGGCCTGCCTTTCTCTTTCATACACCCTGGCATATAATACCTTTAATGCCTGTTCCTTGTTTTTTAACTGGGATTTTTCGTTCTGGCAAGAAACCACGATGCCTGTTGGCAAATGGGTCATACGCACCGCTGAATCTGTAGTATTTACACACTGACCACCGTTACCTGAAGCACGGAACACATCCACTCGAACTTCATTCATATCAATATGAACGTCTACCTCCTCCGCCTCCGGCATAACCGCAACCGTCACCGTAGATGTGTGAATACGTCCACCGCTTTCTGTAGTAGGAATACGCTGTACCCGATGCACACCACTTTCATATTTCATGCGGGAATATGCACCCTTCCCCGTTATCATAAAGGATACCTCTTTAAAGCCGCCCAAATCACTTTCGCTGGCATTCATCAATTCTACTTTCCATCGTCTATCCTCGGCATAGCGGGCATACATACGGAATAAATCTCCAGCAAACAATGCGGCTTCATCTCCACCGGCACCACCTCTAATTTCTACAATTACGTTCTTTTCATCATTGGGATCCTTAGGCAAAAGCAATATGGTAATTTCCCGCTTCAGCTCTTCCAAGCGTTCCTTATTCTGAGTAAATTCCTCTTTTACCAGCTCACGAAATTCTTCGTCAAGCTTATCGTTCAAAAGCTCCAGCCCTTCTTCCACTGCAGCCTTTACTTTTTTATATTCTTGATACGCCTCCATTACAGGGGTCATATCACTATATTCTTTCATACGCTTGCGCCATTCCGATTGGTTGGCAATCATTTCAGGGTCATTTACCTGATCCGCCAAATCGTTGTATTTGCTTTCAATCTCCGCCAATCGATCAAACATGGTTACACCTCATCTATATTCTCTTTTAATTTTCCAAAAACAACTCTGTCTAAGCCTGCCAAATCTTTCCTTAACGTACATTGGTCAAATCCGGCCGCTTCCATCATAGAAAGCAATGCCTCACCTTGGTCGTAGCCAATTTCAAAAAACAGCCACCCTCCACTTTTTAGCCAAAGACCACTATTTCTTATAATACGCTGATAAAACGCTAAGCCATCGTCTCCTCCGTCCAAAGCATTTTGAGGCTCAAAATCCCGAACCTCAGGCATCAACGTTTCAATTTCGGCCTTTGCTATGTAAGGCGGGTTGGAAACAATGGCATCAAAGCTCCCCTTCCACAAAGCTGGAACCTGATTGAATAGGTCACTTTCCACCCACTCTACCTCAGCTTGGTTCACTTCTGCATTTTTCCTTGCAAACGTTAAAGCCTTAGGGCTGATATCCACGCCTACGCAGTCCAACTTTCCATAATGGGAGAGACAAATAGGGATACATCCGCTTCCCGTACCTAAATCAATTACCCGTTGTATATTATTCTTCTTGGAAATAGACAGCACCGTTTCCACCAAAAGCTCCGTATCTCCTCGGGGAATCAATACCCCTTCTCCAACGCAAAAGGGTAAGCCCATAAATTCGCATTGCCCTAAAATATACTGCAAGGGGCGGTTAAGTTCCCGTTGCTTTAAATAATTATTGTAATCCAGTTCTTCCTCAGGTGTAATAGGTTTTTCACCTTGGGTAAAAAGCTGTACACGGCTGATTTTGCATACTTCCATTAATAAAAGTTCTGCTTCAAAGGCAAAATTATCTTTACCTGCCAACTGTAGACGGCGCTTGCCTTCCAGCAAAGCATTGGCAACAGTCTTATTCTTCTTCATCTTCCAGTACTCCCTTCATCGCCGCAATTGCGGTTTCGATTTGGGATGCATCCGGTTCTGCTGTGGTGATTTTTTGTAAGCATAGCCCGGGATAGCTGATTGCCGCAACAAGCTTGCTCTCGGATTTTCCAGCCCATCGAATGACTTCATAGGAAATACCGGCAATAAAGGGTACTAAAAATATCCTTGAAACCAGTCGTAATGCCACAGAATCCGTCCGCACAAAAAAGAACACAATCATACTGATAATCATTACAAAAAGCAAAAAACTGGTCCCGCAACGCTTATGCAGTCGTGTGCAAGGCATTACGTTTTCCACTGTTAATTCCTTACCACTTTCGAAGCAGTTAATGGTCTTATGTTCTGCACCATGGTATTGAAAAACTCTTTTGATTTCTTTCATTCTTGAAATCAGAAATAAATACAACAAAAATATGCCAATTCTCAAAAGCCCTTCAATCACACCTAACCCCCATACCGGCACGATGGTCTTAAAAAAACTACCCAGCCATACAGGAAGAACAAAAAACAAGCCCATACCCAAAATCAAAGATACCGTAACACTAAAATAAATCAAGATATCATTAATTTTATCGCCGAATTTGTTTTGCAAATACCTTTCAAAGGGAGAAAGTTCTTCCTCTGCCCAATCCTCACCGGCAATTTCTGCGGAGTGCATCAATATCTTTGTTCCTGTAATCAGGGAATCTACAAAAGCACCAATCCCACGAAAAATAGGATACTTAAATATGCCTTTGTTGGCAATTCCACCCCACTCATTTTTTTCAATGGTGATTCCACCTGCAGGATTTCTCACTGCCATGGCATAAATACGTTTGCCACGCATCATAACACCCTCAATAATTGCTTGTCCACCGATGCTTGTGGGCCGTACTCTTTTTTCCTTATTATCATTTGACACTGTATCAACTCTTTTCGTCTATAAATTTCTATTGCAATTAAATATTATAGCATAAAAGGTAGAAAACTAAAAATTATTTTAGAATTATAATCAGTATTTACCTTAAATTGTCATAAAAAGCAGAAAAAACAGTCCGCCTCTTTTCTTTATTAAAAAAAATTTCACTCTCTTTTACCCAGAAAATCATAAGCAACTATGCCCCATTCTTTTATCGTCCATTCCAACCATTCTTTCTAAGAGCTATTTTTTTCTAACGAATAAAAGCCCATAGACAAAATGATAAGCTTAATAACAGCATAATAGCTTTTTCAAATAAATAAAAAAGTGCAGGGATAAGCTCTCTGCACATTTCTCATTCTCGTTAAATTCAGAAGAGAGAGTAATAATCCCCTTGACTCTTCCAAGTTTGCAGAAATTACTTTCTGCCGTATTTTTTGTTGAATTTTTCTACTCTACCGCCAGCTTCCAACAGTAACTTCTGGCTGCCTGTGTAGAAAGGATGACACTTAGAGCAAACTTCGACTCTGATTTCTTCCTTTGTAGAACCTGTAACAAATTCATTACCACAGTTACATCTTACTTTAATCTGATTGTACTGGGGATGGATTCCTTCTCTCATTTCTTTCACCTCATTTTTTAAATTTGTTGATCAATAATTTTTTATTATTTATAGACAACACCAGTAGTGTATCATAAGTTCTTTCCCTTTGCAATAAAAAATTCCAAAAACCAATCACTTATCAAACAGTCCCAAGGTCTTTTCCCAGAAGGGTAAACGTTCCATAAACTCTTGGTTATTTTTTGTCTTCCTCATCAAATCATAAAAGCCTTCTACCATCTCCATCTGGCTCATGCTAGATGCCATTTTCCTTAGGGTAAAGTTGCATTCCAACTCTTGCTCGGTCAGAAGCTTCTCTTCCCGCCTTGTACCTGACTTGATAATCTCTACTGCGGGGAAAATACGTCTCTCGGATAGTCTTCTATCTAATACAAGCTCCATATTGCCTGTACCCTTAAATTCTTCAAAAACGACCTCGTCCATTTTACTTCCCGTATCTACAAGAGCTGTAGCTAAAATGGTTAAACTGCCACCATTTTCAATATTTCTGGCAGCTCCAAAAAATCGCTTTGGCATATACAACGCCG
>JAEZPX010000275.1 GCA_023413275.1 Bacillota bacterium
GTATTATACTTTCCGGGCTTAATCAATTCATCAATGCTGGTTCTGCCATCCTCATAACGAGAAACTGCCCAATAGATGATGCCAGGCTTATTTGTTTTGAATTTAGCCACTGCATCCGCCGGGCCAACATCCTCCATTTCCGGATAATCCACTAAAATCTTAGGGCCGGAAGATGCCTCATCGGCATCCTTGCTTGTCATGTTCTTTCCCTTTACATTGGCGGTTAAGCCTGGCCTTACCTCAATATCATCAGGTAGCATTTCAATTTTACTGCCTGCGGAATTTACTTTTAAATATCCAATTTCACCGGTACCGGAAATATCCACACCTACATCTAAATAAGCTCCATTTACATAGGTGTTGCTATCTAAAAAAACCTTACTGTTTACGGCTTCTTCATCAATTACCAGGTTTTCCACGGTATCCTTGTCCAAATACAAATTATTTTGAGGCCCCTTCACTGTTACCTTATCAAAAAGGCCTGCCAAGTGAAGCTCAGTTTTTGCTGGCCCATTCAATACAACATTTTTAAAACCGCCGCCTTTGCTGGCCATCTCCTCTAGATAGGCATTGGTCTTTACTAGGGTTTCATCAACAATTGTATTCCCCGTTAACTTTACAGATTTAATGGAACCCTCTGTATCGGGGATAATAAGGTTGGTAATGGTACAATCTTTAAAGGTTATACTGCTTTTACCCGCCTGACTTTCCCCTGTTCCGTTTACAATCACTTCACCCAAAACAAGCACATTGTCAAAGACCGTGCTTCCAAGGCCAACACCCCCTGTAATATAAAGATCTCCCCTAATTACAGTATCCTTCAGAGTGACCCCGGAAGCAGCTATGGTTACATTTCCATTTTGCGTGCCTAAAGTTCTTGTTCCAGAATGGTTCACCAGCTCACCAACAGCATCTGTTAGCACCTTTGCCACCTCAGCTCTGGTGATATTATTTCCCGGCTTAAAGGTATTGTCCTTATAGCCTGAAATATAGCCCTTTGATGCCGATGTATTTACAAAGCCCCTGCTCCAGTTCGCAATACTGTTGTTATCTGAAAAGGAAGAGGATGCTCCTGACATTTCCTCAATTTGCAGGTTTCTGCCCAATAATGCAATGGCTTGCTCTCGGGTCAGCAGACCCTTGGCATTGGCCGTTCCTTTTCCATCACCGGAAAAATATCCTTGGTTATAGGCAATGGCAATATCCTTGGCATACCATTCAGTCCCTTTTATGTCTTTGAAGGGCGTTTTCCCTGTTTTGGTATAACCGAAGGTACGGTTTATAATTGAAATAAATTCTGCTCTGGTAATAGGCTTATCAGGATTCATATTTCCGTTTTTATCCCCACTCATAAGCCCTCTGTTATATAAATTACGCATAAAGGATTCTGCCCAATGGTTCTCGCTACCCATATTAAACGAAGCAGCATATGCGTTTTCCGTATGTACAAAGCTAAAACTCGTCACAGTCATGGCTACAGTCAAAGTAAGTGCGGCCATACGCTTCATTTTACTGTGCAACGATTTCTTAAACTGCATCATTTTCATCCATCCTTTTTCGTCTGTAGTTGATTGCCTGTATTTTAAATACACTTGCCCTTAACAGGCACTCCTCCGTTCTTAACAGACCAAGAAATTCGCATCCATAGGCAAATTGATTATAATTCGCCTCTTCCTTGCGTAATATCTTGAACTTCACCAGAAATGGTGTATCTAACCAATTGGCCAAAAACTCATACTCATAATCCCTACTCAGCTCTTCCTGGCAAACAATACACATGCCGCCACAGCTTAAATCACGAAGTTGAACTTCAACGGGAATATCCTTCCCATCTTCGATATAGAAAATCGTTGTTTTCATTTCAACTTCCACCCGTACATCTCTATGTAATAATGGTGCTAGATTTCTTACTTCTTTTAAACGAAGCTTGCCATAGGAAATTTCAGTGATATCAGCATCAAAAATCTGATTAAACTTATCCTCCACCTGAAAAACAACCTTATCTCCTGCATGAAACTGATTTAGCGTAACCTCTTCATAGGGAACCAAAAAAGTATCATCACTCCCCAAAAAACTCAAATCCGCATAATCAATTAAACTATTTCGTTCATCCAATAAAATACACTTAATTGACATTGTCTATCCCTCCAAGCGATTCCTTTCTATTTACGTTTGCCCCCTGACGCTAGCTCTTTGTCGTATCCGTTTCAGAGGCATTCCGCATATTTGACGGTGAGAACTTCAAAAAATATACATATATATCAACAATTGCTTTATATAGCTCTTCAGGAACCTCTGCGCCAAGCTCAAGTCTGGATAAAATTGTAGCTAAGGAGGTATCCTCATAAACAGGCACACGGTTTTCAGCAGCAAGCTCTACAATCTTTTCAGCAACATGGCCCATACCCGAAGCCACAATCACAGGAGCCACTTGATCGCCGTCATATTTCAAAGCCACAGCCTTTTTATTGATTTTATCACTATATCTTGACATTGACAGTATTTTTCCTTTCATAAATTTTAGGAAATACTTCAGATATGCTGATTGGTGCTTTGCTTTTTTCTACTGATATCGATTTGATAGTCAGCCCATTGCGCTCCATAATCTCTGTCAGCCCTGCACGGATTCCTTTATCCATAGCAAGAACCGTTTCCGGACAGAACAATTGCATATCGATTTTTCCTTTGCTATGCAGTATAATTAAGTCAAAAAATCCTACGTCTTTTATATCAAACTTAATCAACAGCTTTGACTTTCTCTCATCCTCCCCCGTCTTCCCCTCCTCATCATCAGGATCAATCCAAAGCTCAGAAAACATCATAGCCCCATCCACATTTAAGGGCAGTGTCATGTGCAACAACGGCACATAAACACTTTCATTTAAAAGCATAGAAGATAATATCCCCTTAAACATATCTATATTCTCGTAGCCAGCCTCTCCCTTTATTCCTCTTTCCAAAATATTAATCAGCTTTTGGTTATACTCATTTCCCTTGCCATCCTCTCCATGCATCTGTATCAGCACGTCAGCAAATGTTTGGGAATCTATATTGCCAAGCTTATCCTTTATTACATTATAATTCATAATGCCTTCAAATGCATCAATAAATCCATTTTTATTTGCATTTTCATAACGGGCGATGTTTAACATTAAAGAAGAGATGAAATCTCTGACCCGACCAAAATCGTTTGTATAACTAATATATTTCGATAAGAAGGGAATCATCTCTTTTTTTAATATTTCTAGATTTTTAGAGACATCTCCGGGCTTTGCATTTTGATCTAAAAGCTTAGTAATTTCCAAAAGCTGAACGGAATAGCTTTTGGGCAGGCTTTTTGATAAATTGGACAAATCAATCACAATGCTATTTAAAATATGCTTACTTGAGGTAAAATCATTATATTTTTTTAATAAATCCAGTATTTTAAAATTTAAATCAGGGGAATTCGATTGGACAAGAGCCCCTCTCAAAAAATCAAAAAATGCTCCGGAAAATTTTGTTGCCCCCTCAGCCTGACTCTTTAAATGTCCTCCTAGCGCTTCCTTGGAGAGCTTGATCATCTCAAGAAAACGGGATATCTCCTCTGCAAAGTTCTCATCAATTCCTGAATTCACCAAATTTCCCAGTTTTACGAACATTAAATCCCCCATCAGCTCCGTCATGGAGGGGGTTTCTTTTAAAGCACGCAAAAAGCCTTCATAGTTTGACCTATGGTTTTGAACAAACTCATTCTGCTGATTATCCGCATTTGTGGATTTACCGTCAGGCCTTGTCACTTTATTAATATTTGTAATATTATTAATATTAGGATCGTTTGTTGTAATGGGATTCGTTCTGGAAGCATTTTCATATCCTGATACAGGAGTGGTTACTTTCATTATATTTGACATTATTTCACATCCTTTCCACTCAACTATTATATTTTCCCTCTTTTTGTCGAATTAAATATGTAGTATAATTAACCAAAAGGTATAAAAAATGGTATAACATATTCTTTACTAAGGTGGTGCTCAAAAATGAACAACGGCATGGATAGTATGATCGATATGTATCTTTTCGAAACAAATTCTCTACTGGAGCAGTTGGAAAACATCATGCTTGAGGCGGAAAAGGCTAAGGCTTTCTCCTCCGCAGATATTGACGAAATTTTCCGAATCATGCACACAATCAAAGGTTCCTCGGCAATGATGGAATTCGATTCTATCTCTAAAGTTGCCCATAGATTTGAAGACCTTTTCTTCATCTTCAGGCAAAACAATACAACCAATTCCTTATCCGAAGGGATGCGAAAAGAGCTTTTTAATTTGATTCTAAGAACCAATGATTTTATGCGCACAGAAGTGGCAAAAATCGAGCAAAATGAACCTATCTCTGATAATATCGACCATTTTATAAACGATATTAATACTTTTATTGAAAAATTGAATGCAGATGAGCCAAGCACCTTGGAAGCCGCTGAAATGACAAACGCACCCGCTGAAACTAACGTAACACAGAACAGTGCTGTTTTGCAATCTATTCCCGCAACCGCATCTCCTTATATCGTTAAAATCCTTTTTGATGATGGCAGCGGTATGGAGCATTTGCGTGCTTTTATTGTAAAAAATGCAATATCTGATGCCATCGGTAACAATTTTAAGTTTTATCCTGAAGATGTGGAACATAATTCAGAAACCTGCAATTATATTATTGATCATGGTTTTTTCATCTTCCTTGATGATGAATCTCTCATGGATGCAACCATATCCGCAATAAAAAGTGCACCAAACATTGCTTCCTTCGAGGTTATCGCCAATCCCATTGTTGAAGCTGCAAAAACCGAGGAAGCAAAACCCGAATTACAGCAAAAGGAAGCCACCCAGAGTGCCGCCCCAGTCCAAAATAAAACGACAAAGGGAAGTACTCCCCCTGCTGCCCAGTCACAGCAGGCAAAGCAGAGCATTATTAGTGTAAATTTATCAAAGTTAGACAGCCTTATGGCAATTGTGGGTGAAATTGTTATCACCGAATCCATGGTGACCTCATCTCCCGACTTAAAGGGTCTGAAGCTGGATAACTTTCTGAAATCAACCAGACAGCTTAGAAAACTGACAGATGAATTGCAAGATATTGCAATGTCTATGCGTATGGTTCCCATTTCAGGTGTATTTAATAAAATGAACCGTATCGTTCGTGATATGGGGCAGAGCTTGAATAAAGATGTGCGCCTCACAATTATTGGTGAAAATACCGAATTGGATAAAACAATTGTAGACAGCATCAACGATCCATTGATTCATATTGTTAGAAATGCTATGGATCATGGCATTGAAGAAACCGTAGAAGAAAGACTTGCAGCCGGCAAAGAACCCCAGGGCGAAATCGTTTTGGAAGCAAAGCATACCGGCAGCGATATTATGATTACGATTGCCGATGACGGCGTTGGCGTAAATACGGAAAAAGTTTTGGAGAAAGCAAAAAGAAACGGTATTTTAACAAAACCTGAAAGTGAATATTCAAAAAGAGAAATTCTCATGCTTCTGCTCGCCCCGGGTTTCTCCACAAACGAAACCGTAACCGAATACTCCGGTCGCGGCGTTGGCATGGATGTAGTAAAACAGAATATTGAAAAAGTCGGCGGCATAGTTTCCATCGAAAGCGAATTGGGCGAAGGCACTTGCATTACGCTAAAAATCCCCCTAACTTTGGCAATTGTGGATGGCATGGAAATTGCCGTTGGTAAATCCACCTTCACCTTGCCCATCACGAATATCAGACAGTCCTTCAAATGCACTCAGGATGAAATTATATATGATTCTTTGGGTCATGAAATGATTGAGCGAATGGGAAATTATTACTCCATTGTGAGACTGCATAAACTTTACAATTTGGAAACAGAGGTTACAGATATTGAAGAAGGCATTTTAGTATGGGTTGAAGCCAGCGACATTTCCTATTGTCTGTTTGTAGATTCCTTTATCGGGGAACAGCAGGTGGTTGTAAAACCTCTTCCTCCATACCTAAACGGTTTTAATATTAAAAACTCCGGAATCGCAGGTTGTACTATTCTGGGTGATGGAAATATCAGTATTATCTTAGATGCACTTAGCCTGCAAACAGCATTTGAAAATTCATTATAAGGGGGGAATGTTACAATGAATATGGAAAATAATTTGACCGACGAACTGTTGGACGACGAATTTAACTTAACAGAGGCAGATGAAAACTTAAACAAATACCTTACTTTTATCTCTGCCGAACTGGTATATGGCATCCCAATCGAAAATGTAGTTGAAATCATTACAAATCCGGGCATTACCTCTTTGCCTATGGTTCCGTCATATGTAAAAGGTATCATGAACCTGAGAGGGCAGATTGTCCCAATTATAGACATTCGCCAAATTATGAATAAGCCTGTAAATGAAGATGCTGCAATTACATGTGTCATCATTTTGGAAATCGACTCCATTTCCATTGGCGTTTTGGTGGATACCGTTTTACAGGTAATCAACGTAAACAATAAGCTTTCCGACCCTCCATCAAAAAGTCTGGACTTTATCAACGGCATGACAAATCTCAATGATGGAACCGTTATGTTCTCCTTGGATTGCCAAGCGTTGATCAGCAATAAATAATAAGGTGGTTAAGCCATGAATACTTTAAACGAAAATGACTTTATCCGTCTTTATACATTTATTCAAAAAAAGTACGGAATTAATCTTTCTAAAAAAAAGCAGCTGATTGAAGGGCGTCTGAATTCTACACTGCTTACCATGGGCTTCAATGATTTTTCTGACTATGTGGATTTTATTCTCACAAAGTCTACAGAAAAAGATGTGGAAGTTCTGTTGAATAAATTAACAACGAACTACACATATTTTATGCGAGAGAAGACCCATTTTGATTTTTTTTCGCATAATATCCTCCCTTCTCTCGTAAAGAATAAAAAGGAAAAAGTCTTGAGTGTTTGGAGTGCAGGGTGTTCAACGGGACAGGAGCCTTATACCCTTTCTATTCTAATGAAAGAGTTTTTAGGTAAGGATGCCCCCAATTGGGATACCCGTATTTTGGCAACGGATATTTCTCAAAAAGTCCTTTTGCAGGCGCAAAAAGGAATTTACCCTGGGGATTCTCTAAAAGATATGCCAAACGAATGGGTTCGTAAATACTTTACCCGTGTTGCTAATACAGATCAATATGAAGTAACCCCGGAATTAAAGGCAAACGTGATCTATAAAACGTTTAATTTAATGGATCCCATACATTTTAGAATTCCGTTTGATGTTATTTTCTGTCGAAACGTTATGATTTACTTCAATCAGCCCACCAAGGATGCTTTGGTAGACCGTTTCTATGATTCTACCAATCCCGGAGGATATCTTATTATTGGTCTTTCAGAAACCATTAATAAGAACAGCACAAAATACAAATATGTTGTGCCAGCAGTATACAGAAAAATATAAGGAATTCCTAAAAAAGAAAGGTAGTTCTCTATGAATGAAAAAATCAAGGTATTGGTCGTAGACGACTCACTGTTTTTCCGAGGAGTACTTACAAAAAAGCTTGCTGAATTTGACCATATTGAGGTTTTGGGGTATGCTAGAGATGCCTTTGAGGCAAAAGAAAAAATACCCCAACTCAAACCCGACGTGGTTACATTGGATGTGGAAATGCCCAAACTAAACGGCATTGAATTTTTAAAGCAACTTCTTCCGGAACGCCCGATTCCTGTTGTATTGGTATCCGCCCTCAATATCAGCGTATTTGATGCACTGGCTGCCGGCGCAGTGGAATTTGTGAAAAAACCGGAGCTATCCAAATCCGACACCATCTCTACCTTTATTGAGGAGCTGGCGGCAAAAATAACCATAGCGAGCAGAGCAAAAGTGACAGCGCCCTCAGGCGCAAGTAAAATTTCTGTTGCTGCTAAGCCAAGTTTTGCACCAATCAATCCTTCTAGGCTGGCAAACACAACTATTATCGCTTTGGGCGCATCCACAGGAGGTACAGAGGCCACCATCTCTGTAATCAAAGATTTGCCGGAAGATACTCCTGGTATTTTGATTGTGCAGCATATGCCCCCCGGTTTTACGAAAATGTATGCCGAAAGACTAAATCGCCTCTGCAAAATGGAGGTTCGTGAAGCTGTGGATGGGGATATTGTAAAAAATGGATTGGTTCTTATCGCCCCCGGTGATTATCATATGAAGCTGGTAAAGTTGGGCGCCAATTACGTTGTAAAATGCTTTCAGGCAGAGAAAGTCAGCGGACACAGACCCTCTGTTGATGTTTTGTTTAATTCCGTGGCAGAGGTTGCAAAAAAGAATGCTGTTGGTATTATCATGACTGGAATGGGCAGAGATGGTGCCCAAGGGCTTTTGAATATGCGCCAACAAGGTGCGTATACCATCGGACAAAACAAAGAATCTTGTGTTGTCTATGGAATGCCTATGGTAGCAAAAAATATTGGGGCTGTTATGATTGAAGCTTCCAATGAAAATATCCCTTTGGTTTTGCGCAGGTATCTGGCTTCCCTTTAGCAAGAAGATTTAGCTACTGTCTAAAC
>JAEZPX010000118.1 GCA_023413275.1 Bacillota bacterium
CAATTTTTACATATGTACCGTTTTTTATTCCATCTTCGTTGATGGGGGCAATCATAGGATATGTGCTTATTAAATCATTAGAGAAAACAGGCAACTTGCAAAAGATGAAACAATCTTTAGAAAGTGAGAGGAGTCAGTCATGTTAGAGAGAATGTATCAAAATATTAAGACTGTAAAGCCAATTGTACATTGTATCACAAACTTTGTGACGGTTAATGATTGTGCTAATATTATACTTGCATGCGGTGGTTCACCAACAATGGCCTATGACTTTCGTGAGGTCGCAGATATTACAAGCAAAACAAATGCTTTGGTTTTAAATATGGGCACGGTAAGCGATAATGATGCAATGATTAGTGCAGGGAGAAGAAGTAATGAGTTAAATCATCCGGTTATTATTGATCCTGTTGGGGTTGGGGGTTCAAGGTTCCGAGAAGATACATTTCGTCAACTAGCTGAAAGTATGCAGTTTTCTGTAATAAGAGGCAATATTTCTGAAATCAAGGCAATTGCTACGGGGAAAAGTGATATTCGAGGAGTTGATGCAACAGAGGGTGACCAAATTACAGAGGACAATGTATTTGATATTGCCGCTATGGCAAAAGAGCTTAGCGCTAAAATGAAAAGTGTTATTGTAATATCTGGTTCAATCGATATTGTTGCAAATCAAGAAACAGCTTATTTAGTTCGGAATGGACACCCGATTATGACAAAGATTACCGGTACAGGATGCATGTCAACAGCGATGCTGGGGGCATTTTGTGGTGGGAGTCCAGATAATATACTTGAGGCTGCCTTGGCGTCAACAGTAACAATGGGAGTTTGTGGTGAATCGGCATATGAAAAAACCGCTTCTAATCAAGGGGGAACCATGACCTTTCGGCTACACTTGATTGATCAAGTGAGCTTGGTTACACCTGAGGGGATTCGTGAGAGAATGCGAGTAGAGAAAATTTAAACATGAAAAGTAAAGCAGTGTAAATGGTGTTAATAGCCGTAAACACTGCTTTTTTATTGCTCAAAAATAAATGGACTTTTTTGGACTATTTGAGACTTTTTTGGACGTTTTTTCTGCTAGCATGAAATTGAGGGTATTTTCATTGATACTCTTTCAAGAAATTCATTAATCCCCTGCAGCTGCCCTGAGCAACCAGCGGCAGCACCCCCTAATTTTATTTGTATCAACTAAAAAAGAGTATATCAATGCCGATATGCTCTTTTTTATACAAAAACTAGGCAAGTTTTTAAGGGTATTAAACATAATTGGAGGATGTTAAATAGAGGTGTCTTGGGAAAGAGAATCTACTATATAACGCAGCGAAAAAAGAAAGCTTAACACAATGTAGTGTTTTGTTAAATAAGAATTTTCTGTATGAAATGGCTGCAGGCCGTGCTGTGAGCGGTTTTGAGGGGATATATGCATATATTCAGGTGTATTCACATGGTATTATGCATCGGCACCAAAAAAACGCAAAAGTGCCGATTTTCACTGAAATATGAGTAAGTTTTTTCAGTCTGAAAAGAGAATGCAAATAAGCTGGAATGATTGAATTTATGGGAAAAAATAGCTTTTTTATTAATGATGAACAAAAGTTTATTGAATGAAATAGAAGTTTACATAAGTATCAAATCGGCACTTTTTTGCGTTTTGTGCCGATTTGGAGTGAACTATATTTTTAATTGTATTTTTCTACGCTATCAGCAATGGCTAGCATTTCATCTAAAGATATTTTTATATGAGATTTATTCCCTGTACCTGGTTCAACGCTTAGAGCAAACGTATTTTGTTCATCATACCAGAGCAAAAGAAGATTATCATTTTGGGTTTTATCATAAAAGTAATATTCTTTACCGTTGTAAGTTTGAGTTTGCATGGTAGCATTCAGTTTTAGTTTGAGTTGATCTTCAGGATCATCCTCAAAATGAAGCGTTTGAGATCCATATGATTGAGATCCATATGTTTGGAATTTACCGGTTTTTAGAATAGGTGGCGTAATTGATTCTGCCCAGGATATTGGTTCTTTTTTATAGTTCCATTGGGTGAAATGAAGATCGGGGTAGCTGTTTCCCAATGAAGTTTCTTGGTTAAAATCAATCGGTCGAAAGAATTCACATGAAATACATGTACCTGATTCAGTGGATATACCCATCTCATAGAATTCGGGTACTGTACTTGGTAAATAGACAGAGTACCAAGACGCAGGCTTTATATTCTGTGCTTCCATTTCAGCAACATAGGGATTTGGGTGTGATTCATGTGCCCTAACGAATTCAAGTAAATCATTTTCTGTTGCAGAGTTTATAGTAAAAACAATTGCCATTATAACAAGATAGATAATTGTACTTATTAACATTAATTTTTTCCGTTTAATATTCATGGGAACCACTCCTAACTAACTTTTAACTTAATTCATCAAACGAGGTAATTATTTTCTGAAGAAGAAACTTCTAGCTGTACTCTTTTACTTGATCAGCAATGGACAGCAAATTATCCAGAGTAAACTTTATGTCGTTACCACCTTTACGAGCTTGAACTCTTAGAACGAAGGTTTTTTCTTTATTATACCAAAGGAGCAGAAGATCACCGTCAGGGGTGTCATCACAAAAATAATATTCTTTGCCATTGTAGGTTTCTGTTTCAAGTGTGGCATCTATATTTACCTCCAGTTGTTCTGCACACTCGTTATCTACAGTACCACCACTATTTACATTTCCTGTTTTCACAATTGGGGGAAGTTTGGAATCATCAGTAGGTATAGTTTCTTTTATGGAATTCCACTGGGTGAAGTAAATGGCAGGGTAGCGCAGGGCAAGAATTTCAGAATCTTGTGAAAATCTACATGAAAGATAGGTATCTGAACTTGTAGCCATAGAAAGACTGTAGGAATAGGGCAATTCACTTGGTAAATATACAGAATTCCAGGATTCTGGTTTGAGTTTTTTCGCCTCCTCTTTGACAACATAGGAAGAGGATGTTGTAGATGATTCATCAGTATTCTTTTCATGTACAATAGTTAAGATTTGCATAGCTGTAATTAAAACAAGGCCAAGCGTGGAGGCTATTGTTCTAAATTTCTGTTTTTTATCGTTCATGGAAAACGCTCCTAATTCTGATTTTATTGGAAATAATATACATTAATAGTTTTACATAGGGGATTTAAATTGTCAATGAAAGAGTTATTAAGATTATGGGTAAAAGTAAGGAGGTGGTGCAATTGGCGCAGTCAGCAGAGCAAATAATTTTGGAGAATATTAATGCCATAAAGGAATGGGCCTTATCTGGTATGGCTGAAAAGGAAATGTCTGAAATGCTGGGCATTGCTTATTCCACGTTTCGCAAGGTCAAGCAAAGCAATATGATTTTATCTGCAGTTTTGGCAGAAGCGAAGAAGCACCGCAGTGATATTTTGAAAGATCAGGTCAAGAACGTAGAGGAGTCCTTATACAAACGGTGTTTAGGGTACAATGCCAAGATTGTGAAGAATTATAAAGTGAAGAAGGTTGTCTTTGATGAAGGCGGCCAAGTTATTTTTGATAAGGGTGGCAAGGCGGTTTTGGAAGAAACCTTGGAGGAACGAACTGAGGAAACCCATGTGCCTGCTGACATTTCGGCGGTGAAGTTCTCCTTGCTGAATAAGGCTAGGA
>JAEZPX010000140.1 GCA_023413275.1 Bacillota bacterium
GCACTACCATATTAGATATTGGAGAACAAGAGCCAGAAAAGCTAATTGCTTATGTTAAAAATCGTTTGGCTAACTTTAAACCAATGTCGGTAAGGAGAGTTGAAATTCCTAAGGATAATGGCAAAACAAGACCGCTTGGAATACCCACAATGGAGGACAGGCTGATACAGCAATGTATCAAGCAGGTATTAGAACCAATCTGTGAAGCTAAATTTTATAAACACAGTTATGGTTTTAGACCTAATCGAAGTACGCACCATGCAATTGCAAGAACCTTAGCTCTGACCAATAGACACAATTTCCAATATGTAGTTGACATTGATATTAAGGGATTTTTCGATAATGTTGACCATGGAAAATTGTTAAAACAGCTATGGAGTTTAGGGATACAAGATAAAAGGTTAATCTGTATTATCTCAAAAATGCTCAAAGCTGAAATAAAAGGTATTGGAGTACCGAGAAAAGGTGTACCGCAGGGTGGTGTATTAAGCCCGATTTTATCCAATGTTGTATTAAACGAGCTTGACTGGTGGGTAGCAAGTCAATGGGAAAACCACAAAACGCATACGGAATATAAAAATCCAACAAGGAAATATGAGTTAATGCGTAAGGGTAAACTCAAAGAAGTGTTTATCGTCAGATATGCTGATGATTTCAAGCTGTTTTGCAAAGACAGAGATACTGCCAATAAAATGTTTATCGCTACAAAGCAATGGTTAGAGGAACGATTAGGACTTGCAATAAGTCCTGAAAAATCAAAAATAGTAAACCTTAAAAAGAAGTACTCTGAATTTTTGGGTATTAAACTAAAACTTTGGAAAAAGGGTAACAAATATGTTGTCAAATCTCATATGACAGACAAAAGTATAGAAAAATGCAAGAAACAACTCAAAGAAAAAATCAAAGTCTTACAGCATGATGCAAATGGAATTCATGTACAGCATTTTAATGCAACGGTAATGGGTATACATGGATACTATAAAATTGCAAGTCATATCAGCAAGGACTTTGCCCAAATTGCTTTTCATGTCAACAAGAGCCTTTATTGCAGAACGAAATGTATTAAAAGTAAAACAGGTAAAAAGAGCAAGGCATATGAAAAATTCTATGGAAAATCGAAAGTAAAACCACTGTATATCCAAGGGGTAGCACTATACCCTATTCATTTTGTACAGACTACACCGCCGGTTTGCTTCTCACAAGATGTTTGCAATTATACACCACAGGGCAGAAAGAAAATCCACGACAAGCTACAAAACTTCAACTATGACACCTTGATTTATTTAATGAACAATCCTGTAAAGGGTCAAAGTGTTGAGTTCAATGACAATAGAATTTCATTGTATGTTGGTCAACGTGGACGGTGCTTTATAACTGGTGAAAAACTGCAAATATCCAATATGGAAGTACACCATAAAACACCCAAACATTTAGGTGGGAAAGATGAATATAGAAATTTAGTGTATGTTACCTTTGATGTTCACAAGCTTATTCACGCAACAACGCAAGAAACCATAGAAAAATACTTGTTAAAGCTTGAAAAATTACCTGTTGATTTAGAACGATTAAACAAACTGAGAATTTTAGTTGGAAATTGTGAGATTAGTGTAAATAAGTAAATATTGAGGGAACGCCGTGTGAAATGAAAGTTTCATGCACGGTGTGGAGTGGGGGAAAATTCGGAGATAACTTCAAAGAATTACCTATCACTATTTAACTCTTGGCAAGACATTGAGGTGCAATATTCGGACGGAAGAAATGTGAAATTAGAGGAGCATTTTGACTCTCCAGAACATGCCATTAACGTGGTGCGAAGAATGCTTCATGTATCTGGTATGGTGCTTGATAATGCCAGCCCAGCAATCCTTGGGCACCTATCCAAAAACATTCGTATTGCCGCACTAAAAACACCCCTCGTGGATGAAGATGTAGGAATTGCCGCTTCTATTCGTATCGTAAATCCTCAAAGTATGAAAAAAGAAGATTTTGTGCGTAGTGGAACGGCAACTGACACTATGCTGGATTTTCTTTCTCAACTCATTCGCTATGGCATTTCTGTCTGTGTTGCCGGTGCAACCTCAAGTGGAAAAACAACGGTGCTGGGATGGCTGTTAACCACCATTCCCAATAACAAAAGAATTTACACCATTGAAAATGGTTCTCGTGAGCTTGACCTCACACGATATGAGGATGGAAAAGTAGTAAACTCGGTCATTCATACCCTCACTCGGGACAGTGAAAATGAAAAGCAAAAGGTTGACCAGATTACATTGCTGGATATGGCATTACGCTTCAACCCCGATATTGCCGTTGTTGGAGAAATGCGTGGAGCAGAAGCCAATGCGGCACAGGAGGCGGCACGAACAGGTATTGCTGTGCTTACAACCATTCATGCAAATTCCTGTGAAGCCACCTACCGCCGAATGGTATCCCTTTGCAAACGCGCAGTGGATATGAGTGATGAAACCCTGTATGGCTATGTAACGGAGGCATATCCTATTATTGTGTTCTGTAAACAGCTTGAAAACAAGGAAAGACGCATGATGGAGATTATGGAATGCGAAATTCTGCCTGATGGCTCAAGAAATTACCGCACGTTGTTCCAATATATCATTACAGAAAATTGCATGGAAGAAAACGGAGCATTTACGATTATTGGTCACCATGAACAGAAAGAATCTATTTCCGAAAGCCTGTCAAAACGGCTTTTGGAAAATGGCATGCCCATTGAAATGATTAAAAGCCTCAAGGAAAGGACGGTGAAAACAGCGTGAATATCATACTTTTAGTTGCCTGTATGGGAATGATTACAGGCTTTTTTATTTTGCTTTCCCTTTCTCCCACAGAGTTTACTGATGGGATATTCAAAGGATTTTTAAGCAACCCCAAAAGCATTAAGGATGAAATTAATGAGGTCACCAACCGAAAAAAGGTCGGGTTTATGAAAAGGGAGATTACTGAGGCACAGGAAATTCTAAAAATCACAGGTCGTGAGAAACGATTTCCTATGTTATGTATGATTTCTTTGGCACTGTTTGCAGTGGGGGTTTCCATAGCCATTATGATGAGTAACTTTTTTCTGGTTCCTGTTCTTGCCGTAGGTTTTATGTTCCTGCCATTTTGGTATATCAGATTAACCCAGACTCACTTCAAAAAAGATATTGCGGCAGAGCTTGAAACAGCCCTCAGTATTATTACAACGGCATATCTGCGAAATGAAGATCTATTAACAGCAGTGGAGGAAAATATTGCGTACTTAAATCCACCTGTTTTATCGGTATTCAAAGGATTTATTAATCGCATTAAGATGATTAATCCTGATGTGACGGCAGGATTGCAGGCTATGCGTGGGCAGATAGAGAATGCCGTTTTCCGTGAATGGTGTGATGCCTTGATAGCTTGCCAGTTTGACCGAGGTCTGAAAAGCACCTTAACACCTATTGTTTCAAAGCTTAGTGATATGAGGGTAGTAAACGGTGAACTGGAAAATATGGTGTTTGAGCCGAGAAAAGAATTTATTACTATGCAGGTGTTGGTAATAGCTAATATACCACTTTTGTATTTCCTCAATAAGGAGTGGTATCAAACACTGATGCACACGATTGTGGGGCAGATTGTCCTAGCAATTTGCTTTACAGCAATGTTTATTTCTATGGCATTTGTAATTAAGCTTACCCAGCCTATAGAATATCGGAGGTAACTGTATGAAAAATAAAATAATGGTAAGAGAGGTGAAGGAATGCAACTGATGATGATACTGTTTGGCAGTTTACTTGCAGCAGGTTTATTTTTCATTTTTGCGGATATTTTGAAACTGCCAAGCCTTGCCACAGGGAAAGCCATGCTCTCGGCAACGAAGCCTAGTAAAGAGAAAGCAAAAACCATGGATGCTCTAATTACTGGATGGGCGGTCAGGTTGGCAAAGTTCTTACCAATGGACGAATATAAGAAAATCCGTTTGCAGAATACCTTAACTGCCGCAGGCATGAAAGAAACACCAGAAGTATTTATGGCAAATGCAATTATAAAATCGGGGCTCATTGTATTTATGACGATTCCTGCGCTGATGATTTTTCCGCTGATTACCCCTGTTTTGCTATTTCTTGCAGTGATTATTTATTTCAAAGAAATCCGTAAGGCAGATGAAAAGCTGTTAGCAAAACGAGAAAAGATTGAGGTTGAACTGCCAAGGTTTGTGGCAACGATTACCCAGGAGTTAAAGGCAAGCCGAGATGTTCTTTCTATCTTGGAGAATTTTAAGAAAAATGCAGGTGAAGACTTTGCTAAGGAACTGGATATTTTAACAGCCGATATGCGTTCCTCATCCTATGAGGCAGCCCTCACGAGGTTTGAAGCAAGGATTAACTCTTCCATGCTTTCGGACATTACAAGAGGGCTCATTGGTGTGCTGCGTGGGGATGATGGTGCCATGTATTTTCAAATGCTGAGCCACGATATGAAGCAGTTAGAGTTGCAACGACTTAAGGCGCAAGCAATGAAGATACCGCCGAAAATAAGGGTATTCAGTTTTATGATGTTAATATGCTTTCTGATGACCTATATCGTGATTATTGTCTATGAAATTATTCGTTCCCTTGGCGGAATGCTGTAAAGGGGGCACATAAAGAATATGAAAAAAATGATTAAGGCCTTCAAAAACAATCGTGGCGAGGGATATATCGATGTGGTGGTGCTTGTTCTTTGTGCCATGCTGGTGATTGCTGTGGCGGTTAAGGTGTTTCCTGCCTATATCGTTAAACAACAGGTGGACACCTTTGCAACTGAGCTTGTGAGAGAAGCAGAGATTGCAGGGCAGGTGGGGAGGGAGACCTCAAGGCGAGAACAGCTTCTCGCTGAAAAAACGGGAATCATTCCAACTGTTGTATGGTCAAAAACTGGTAAAATTCAGCTTAATGAGGAAATTTCTGTGGTTGTTTCCTATGAAGTGAATATTGGAATGTTCAATGGTTTTGGTTCTTTTCCTATTACTTTAAGAGGTGAAGCAATGGGAAAAAGCGAGGTGTATTGGAAATGATCGAATTAAGATTAGCTGAGAGGAAAAAAAAGATAAATAAACGATTAAAACATCTCAAAAACAACTGTGGCAACGGCTATCCCTTCGCTGTTGTCATTACCCTATGCCTTGTTATGATTTTTACAGGTGCTTCGGAATATTTTCGCTTGATGATTGTTGCACAAGGTGTGAGAGATGCGTTGCAGGATGCAGTCATTTCTACTGTGGTAGAAAATTATGATGATGTGTATCATGGAGTGCGTGAGGGATATTCGGGAGGGTATCAGCCTACTGACGAGGACTTTGAGGAATCCATTGATTATGGAAATATTTATGATAAAATGGATAGTATACTTGGTCTGACTCAGGACGGAGGGTATCACGAAAAAAATACCTCTGGCAGTGAAATACAGTTTAAGATATGGAATTTAGATGTAGAGATTCGCAATGCACCTTTTGCAAGTAGTGACAGGGCGAAAGAAAGATTTGAGATTGACAGCACTGTTATGCTGGAAGTTCCCATTTCTTTTGGAGGTAAATTACTACCTGCCATGAAGATAAAGGTGAAAAACAGTGCCGGTTACACTCCTAAATTTTAACTTTCCAATAGCTATTTTAATTATAGTAGACTTTTATAATTTCTTGTGGTAGGGTGTGGCTTGTAACGGTAGATACATATACAAGGAGGCAAACAGCTTATGAAAAATATGAATGATAAAACAAAGAAATGGCTCATAGTGGCAGGTGGCCTTGCTCTTTGTGCTGTGCTCGCAATGGTGATTGCAGGGCGGTTCAGCAAACCAACTGCGGAAGATGCATTACTTCCAATACAGAGTGATGATGGGAAAGATATAGTAGTAGATGAATCTAATAATATAGAAAAAGAAAACCAGATTATAGTATCGCCAATTGAAGTTTCTGAACAAACAGATGATGGAAACGGTGCTGTGGATAAGGGAACGGAGCAGACTATTCAAGGCGATGCTGAAAAGCCAACTTATACCGAAGAAGAGCTTACAAATCATGATAAAAAGCCTAATGGAGATGAAGTAACAGCAGATGATAAACCAGTTAACCACGATAAGGTGGAAACTCCTACAGAGACACAAATACAGAGTCAACCATCTGGCGGGTTACCCGGATTTGACAATGTTCCCAATGCAGGAGAAAACCAAGTAACCCAAGGCGTGAGTGATGGAGATATTAATAAGCAAGTAGGTACAATGGATTAAAATAAATATAGCAATAGAATGACACCACAGGAATGTGGTGTTTTTCTGTTGCGGAAAGGTAAATCAATGAAAAAAATATTAACTGTTGTATGCCTATCACTTGTGATGTTATGTTGCACATCTGTTTCTGTATTAGCTGTTGGTGACGGAAATATTGATGGAGGAGGCGGAGGTATGGACAATGGAACGAGTGGAAATATTTGGTCCCCTGGGAGTGATGGTGTTCGGGTAACTGTAGTTCGTGCAAGTGATTATGCGGTTGTGACAACACCAATTGATATCACCAATAAGCCACCGTTATCATCAATCTATAATTTTGGAAAGATAAGTAAGTTACAATATAATAATGGCAAAAATCTTGCACCACAACAAGGTGGTTATAAATGCATTAAACCATCTCAATCGATGCCCACAATTATAAGTGACAAAGGCAACAGCAATATCGACGCAATCAAGAAATATTTTTGTTCGGAATACATTGTGCAGATGATTGCCAACCATACGGGCATGAACTATGACATTCTTATTGGAGGAGAATATAAACTACTTCTCGAACCAATTGCCTATTACAAATTTGAGGGTGTAATGGTTGCAACTACAGCAACAGAGGCAGCGATGTATGATGAGCAAATCAGTGGACTGCTTAGACGAAGAATGGTGGCACTTTCTCATCAAAATTTACCACTGGCTATGTTTTTGGAGGTTTCAGATTTAGGCTATCCTGCATGGAAAGGAAGTACATCAAAAGCCGCCTCCAATGCAGATATCAAATCATCGCTAGGGCTTGGGGTTGTACGTTTTACAGAATTGCCCCAATCACCTGAAATTGTAACCCAAGACTATGAGTATCGTGTAAATACTGAAGTTATTACGGCAGTTACTGTCAGCGGAGGGCAGAGTGACCCAGATAACCCAACTAAAGTTAGTTATTCTATTGATGGAAAAACTTATAATGTTGGAAATGTCTATTATCCCCAAGGCGATAGTCAACTTGCCTGGGTAAAATGGACAACACCAGATACAGAGCAGGACATGGTGATTCATGTATCAGTGGAAGGTCCAGGTGGAACAGATAAAACCACCATTCACTGTAAGATTGTTGATCTTGATAAAAATACTCCTCCGAACCCTGTTGCTGATGATAGAAATGACTCGTTTTTACCAGTATCTGTTCCAAAACGTTCAGAAATGACAAGAGTAGAGTGGAGCGTTTGGGATCCTTGGTGGCAAGAATATTGGGTATGGCATAGTACAGGTGAAGATAGTGGCTACTGGTGTGACCATGGATGGTGGGAGTTCGACCTGGACAAGTATTATGCAAGATTTTCAGCTAATATGAGTATCAGATGTGACAGCAAAAATCCAACTGCCAGTGGTGGAGTAATGAAGTCAGGATATGGAATTAATGAAACCGTAACAGCTTCGGTGAGTAGTAACCAAAGTTCTGCAATTACATATCCCCAGACTGCTGTAAGCTATTTTCCTGAGTTTGGATACAAAACCTATTGGAGACTTTTGGAAAGAATGAAAGGTGATTCCTCAGCTAGCTTTGAGTTTCAGAAAAATAAGTATTCTACTTATAAAAATAGAACTCACTTCACGCCAATTTGGATGCCAGACGGAGTTTATATAGTGAATACTTGGGTAGCAGATAGTTGGACACCGGTGGGAATGCTATCCGTGAGTTTAACCGACAGCCTAACAATAAAGGGAAACTTATGGCAGGATTGGCACGTGGCACCTTTAAAACCATAAGGAAAGGAGAGAATTTATGAAAAGATATAAGCAATCGTCAATCATACTTGCAGTGGTATTGGTTGTTTGCATATTTTGCGACATAACGGCATTTGCAGCAGGGACGGGAGATGTTGCAGGAGCTATTGAAGGAACATGGACGACGGCATCGGTGCAAATCAAAACTGTGGTGAATAAAGTAATCTTTCCAGCAATTGACCTCATTCTTGCGGTGTTTTTCTTTGCCAAGCTGGGGATGACGTACTTTGATTTTCGAAAACATGGTCAATTTGAGTGGAGTGGCCCAGCAATTTTGTTTGCCTGTTTGGTATTTACATTAACGGCCCCTCTGTATATTTGGACTATACTCGGGATGTGACTGTAAAACAAAAAGTAGGCAACCCGAGCCTGATAGCAAGGTTTGCCCATATTTTCATAGTAATCGTGATTAGTTTTGGTAGAACCGATTTAGTCTCAATAAGCTGTCTGCTCATTTGGTTCATACAGAATATTTGT
>JAEZPX010000161.1 GCA_023413275.1 Bacillota bacterium
GCCGCTTCCCTTTCTAAATTTAGTAAGGTAAACGTATTAAAAGCGGGACACCACGGCTCAAAAACCTCTTCAACCCAAAGATTTTTAGATGTATTAAAGCCAGAATATGTGGTAATTTCTGCTGGAAAGGAAAACAGCTATGGTCATCCCCATAAGGCTGTTTTGGAACGTTATTTTAACAGCGGCGCCACCGTTTACGGAACCTTCCGCAGTGGTACGATTGTTATGAAAACCGATGGGCACAGCCTTTCCTTTCAAACAAACGATCCTGTTACTTTAGGGGATGCAGGAGATGAAAAACAACCCCTAGCGGGCTAAATCAAAGCCTTTTCGGTGAGCAGTTGCTTGCTAAAATATTTATGGAGCGATGGCACTTCTATGACAATGAGCCTTTAAAGGGGTACCTACTTTGTAGATACCCCTCTCTTTGTTACAAACTTACCATGCCTCATTGACTATCCCAAAGAGTCAAATACTTTTAAACCATGCTGGAATATATATAAAAGCTTAAAAAAATAGAGAAGGTGTCGAATTTATCGACACCCTGCCATCTTCTATTATAAAAGTTTTTGTTCTTGCTATTTGCAAAAAGCAAGTGCGTTTGGGCGAAGTCCAAGGCCTATAGTTCTTCTTCTTTTCCATTCTTTTCACCGTTTAGAATCTCCATAAATTCATCCCCGGTTATCGTCTCTTTTTCAAGAAGATATGCTGCTATTTCGTCCATCTTTTCTCTATTTTCAGAAATAATGTCATAAGCCTTGTCATGGGCTTCCTTAATCATTGCAATGACAGCTTTATCAATTTTTGCGGCGGTTTCGTTGGAGCACGCTAAGGTTGTATCTCCACCCAAATATTGATTGTTTATGGTTTCCAGCGCTACCATGCCAAACTCTTCACTCATACCATAGCGAGTAATCATGGCTCTAGCCATGCGGGTTGCCTGCTCAATATCATTAGAAGCCCCAGTGGTAATGGAATTGAAGCAAATTTCCTCTGCTACACGTCCCCCTGTTAAAGTTACAATTTTATTAAAAGCTTTTTCCCGATCCATGAGGAAAAATTCACCTTCGTCCACCTGCATAGTGTAGCCAAGGGCTCCTGAGGTTCTTGGAATAATGGTAATTTTGTGAACCGGAGCAGAATTTTTCTGCTTTGCTGCAACCAATGCATGTCCCACTTCGTGAAAGGCGATGATCTCCTTTTCGTGCTTGGAAACAACTGCACCTTTTCGTTGATAGCCTGCTAAAATTACCTCTACGCTCTCCTCTAAATCGCTTTGACTCACTTTAGAACGTCCCAATCGAACAGCTCTTAGGGCACCCTCATTGATAATATTTGCAAGTTCAGCACCAGATGCTCCGGCAGTGGCCCTTGCAATGGGGCCAAAATCAATATTATCTTCCATGGTCACTTTTTGTGCATGAACCTTAAGAATGGACTCTCTCCCTTGTAAATCAGGCAATTCCACAGGAATACGCCTATCAAAGCGACCAGGACGAAGCAATGCTTTATCCAATGTTTCCGGTCTGTTTGTAGCCGCCAAAATAACAACACCTTTTTTCCCGTCAAACCCGTCCATTTCCGTTAAAAGCTGATTTAATGTCTGTTCTCTTTCATCATTGCCTCCCATGCCATTTCCGCCATCACGCTTTTTACCAATGGTATCAATTTCATCAATAAATACAATGCAAGGCGCTTTTTCGTTAGCCTGTTTAAATAAATCTCGCACTTTGGCAGCACCCATACCAACAAACATTTCAACAAACTCAGAACCGGATATAGAGAAAAATGGAACATTTGCTTCTCCGGCCACAGCTTGTGCCAAAAGAGTTTTTCCTGTTCCCGGAGGTCCCACCAATAAAGCGCCCTTTGGCATTTTTGCCCCAACCACTGTATATTTAAATGGGTTGTGAAGGAAATCAACTATTTCAGTGAGGGCTTCTTTTGCCTCATCTTGACCTGCCACATCTACAAAGGTTTTGCCTGTTTGTGCTTTCACATAAACTTTTGCACTGGATTTTCCAAAGGACATGGCGTTACCACCCATGCCGCCCATTTTTCCCATCATTTTACTCATAACAAATCGCCAGAACAATGCAAACACAACTAACATGACCACAGTACTAATGAGTGGCGAAAATTGTTTTGGCTTTACTTCGTTGAACTTAACCCCTGCTTTGTCCAACCGATCAACAAGCATGCTATCATCCATACGGCTGGTTACATAAACCTTCTCCGGCTGAACTCCAGTCTCTCCCTCTTTGGTTCCTTTTAAAATAAAATATATATTATCTTCATTTACCTGCACTTCACTGACATTTTCATTTTTTAAATCACCTAAAAACACATCATAGCTAACTTTTTCCATTGCATCCTTTGTAAACAATGGCAATAAAAAAGTATTGAAAAGAAACATTGCCAATAGGGCTAAAATCCAATAATATATAAACGGTTTCTTTTTATTCTCCATACAAGTCCACTCTCTTTCTTCTCTTTCCCAGTCTCACTAGCGATGTTTGCTATGTATTTTTTGTCCATCTTCTATCTCAATTTTTATAATTCATCCAGATTTTCTTTAATCTTCTCAAGTACCTTATAAAAAACCATCCACTCTTCATCCAAAATATTTTTTGTCATTTTCTGTTCCATAAGGCAAAGCTGCTGTAAGATATCCCGATAAAGATGATTTGCTTCTTCCGTAAGGGTTATTTTTTTTAACCTCGCGTCATGAGCAACGCTTTGTCTATTGATATATCCTTTTCTTTCTAAAATTTGAAGAATACCCGATACTGTTGATCTTCTAATATTAAAATCGGCTTCCAAATCTCTTTGAAAAACATCTCGATCCTGATTGTCATAGAGATAGTGCATAATCCAAATTTGCATTGTAGTTAAGTTTTCTGCTTCTTTGTTGCTTGGCTGCTGGGCAATTTGTCTGCATATAGAATTGACAATAGATTTTAATTCGACACAAAATTTCGACTGAAACCCCATAAAATCACCTCCGATTGTTAGGTTGCTGACAGTATAACATCCTAACAATCGTAAGGCAATTAAAATACAGTTAAGATTTCCTATATTATTGCTAATTTTCCTCGGTACGTTGAATATCCGCACCTAAGCCCCTTAATTTCTCGTCTATTTTATAATATCCTCGCTCAATATGATGAATGTCACCGATTTCTGTTTCTCCCTTTGCCGCCAAAGCTGAAAGAATTAACGCCGCACCTGCTCTTAAGTCTGTTGCACGAACCTTACTGCCTGTTAATTCTTCTACCCCTTCAATCACAGCGTTACGACTCTCAATGCGAATGTCTGCACCCATTCGCTGAAGCTCACCTGCGTGGGTAAATCGATTTTCAAATACCGTTTCGGTAATGACACTGGTTCCTTTTGCTACTGTCATTAAGCTCATAAAAGGTGCTTGCATATCTGTGGGAAAGCCGGGGAAAGGCATTGTTTTTAATTGTAATGGTTGAAGCTTTCCTTTCCTATAAACATGAAGCCCTTCTGGAATTGTTTCAATCTTCACATTGCATTCCGCAAGCTTTGCAATTACCGGTTTCAGATGTTCTTCTCTTACATTCTCCAGAATAATGTCTCCACCTGTAATTGCCGCTCCTACCATAAATGTGCCCGCTTCAATTCGATCAGGAATCACCTGATGTTTCGTACCACCAAGTTCTTTCCCTCCAATAATCTCCACCGTATCAGTACCATCCCCCTGCACATCAGCCCCCAATTCTCTTAAGAAATCCGCCAAATCAATAATTTCAGGTTCAGCCGCTGCATTCTCAATGACTGTTTTGCCTTTTGCTAATACTGCTGCCATCATAATATTTTCCGTTGCTCCAACACTGGGAAAATCCAAATAAATATTTGCTCCCTTTAACTTTTTTGCAGTTAATTCTATGATTCCGTGTTCCTGCTTGCTCTTGGCTCCCATAGCATGAAAGCCTTTTAAATGCAAATCAATGGGTCTGCTTCCTATTTGACAGCCTCCGGGATGGGGCAATCTTGCTTGACCATATCTGGAAAGCAATGGTCCCGCCACAAGAAAAGAGGCGCGCATCTTCCCTGCCTGTTCATAAAAACTTTCAATTGATATCAATTCCTTTGCACAAATAGAAATCATTTCTTTTTCCTTGTCATAGGAAACTTCTGCACCAAAGCCTTTTAAAATTTCCAGCATATTCAAAACATCCGTAAGAGGCGGAACATTTTCAATAATGCAGGGCTCCTGTGTTAATAAACAGGCTGCTAAAATTGGTAAAGCCGCATTTTTTGCACCACTAATACGAACTTTCCCTTGAAGCAAGTCTGTATGATGAATTACAAACTTTTCCATACCCATCCCTCGCATTTCTAAAAAAATAATAATGATTGCGACTTTATTATGTCCGTCGGAAGCAAAAGCAACCGATAAAAAATTCACCGAATTTGTAAAATTTTTGTTTAAATTCACGCTTTACAGTTGGCAATCTTCTGGTATAATAGATACATATCTTTGCGGATGTAGTTCATCGGTAGAATGAAAGCTTCCCAAGCTTTAGAGGTGGGTTCGACTCCCATCATCCGCTTTTTGCAGTATTACCAAAAAGTTCATAAAAATATCAAGAAGCCTTGTAATGACAAGGAAATATGTAATAAGTGGGCGGTTTGATTGAACCTAAAATCATTGTTAATTTAAAGTAAGATTCATATTGTCACTTGGAATTTAAATCTACTCATCCTGAGTAGATTTTTTTTATTTTACCCAAATGACACACCAAACATTATTTTAAGATTCACAATTTTAAAAATCCATCATAAATAAAAAAGACACTGAGAAAAAATCCCCGTGTCTCAAAAGAACTAATATATTATTTTTCTTTTAATAAATCTCTAATTTCTTCCAATAATAAAACCTCTGCCGCAGGTTGTGGAGGCGCAGGTTTTTCTTGTTTTTTTCTTACCGAAATTATCTTAATAAAAATAAAAATAGAAAATGAGATAATCAAGAAATCTATAATAGACTGCATGAAAGAACCATATAAGATTGCCACCTCCGGTACATTTCCCACACTAGGGGTAATGACATACTTCAAATCAGTAAAATTGATTCCACCCAAAAGCAAACCAAGAATGGGCATCAAAATATCATTCACCAACGAAGTAACAATTTTGCCAAAAGCACCACCTATAATAACACCTACAGCCAGATCAATCACGTTTCCTTTTAACGCAAACTTTTTAAATTCCTGAAGCATAAAAACAACCTCCTTTTATATCCAAATAAAAGAGCAAATTTATTTTCTTTTCAATATACAATATTCTACAAAAAATAGCAATCATATTATAAAATATGCTATGGAACCCTCAATTGAAAATACAAATACTTTTCAAATAAAACCCGCATCCTTGCTTTTTGTCTCAAAAATACTTCCAATAATTGTATTTTATTTTTAGGTTTTTGCGTTTTTTAACAATGAAACCTTATAGATACTGGCAAATTGGATATAATGAAATAAAAAATCGCACTGAAATATTTTCTTTTCTCTCATTTAGCGGTATATACAATTTTTCGCTTCAGTGTTATACTAAAAGGAAGAAATAGGGCTTTATTTGTCTAAATCAAACTTATTTGAAAGGCATGAGAATTTTGATTATATTCCATAATGTGTCAAAAACCTATCCAAATAATGAAATTGGTGTGGAAAATGTTTCTCTTGAAATAAAGGATGGGGATTTTGTATTTCTTGTGGGGCAAACAGGCTCAGGAAAGAGTACTCTAATTAACCTTTTAACAGGGGAATTAAAGCCAACAAAAGGAGATATTACTGTAAACAATCTCTCGCTTGGCAACTTGAACCATAAAGATTTCCCCTATTACAGAAGAATCTTGGGTATCATTAATCATGATTGTTTATTAATTGATCATAAAACTATTTATCAAAATTTAGAAATACCTATGCTAGCAACAGGTCATTCCAACAAATCCATTCGTGAGGCAATCCCTTTAGCCCTTGGTCTGGTTGGAATGAGTAAAAAAATGTATGACTATCCCAGTAATTTGTCTGGCGGTGAAACCTTTAAAGTTCTTATGGCAAGGGCTGTGGTTAATAATCCGAAAATTATAATTGCTGACGAGCCCACAGCCCATCTGGATTATGATTCTTCTCTTGATATCATGTCATTATTTAATGAAATCAATCAATTGGGAATCACAATCATTATTGCTACCCATGCAAAAGAGTTTGTGGATATTATGAAAAAGCGCGTGATCACAATGCAAAATGGCAAAGTTCTCGGTGATGTGAGTAAAGGAAAATATGGTTGGATTATATGAAAAAACGAAAACGGAAAAAAAATAATGGAAAAAAATTTTTTAGTACAGTATTTGTTGGAACATATATCAGCTTTTTGTTCTTTCTGTATTTATTTGCTACCCGTGTAACCCCATGGGATATGGATTATTTTATAAGCAGTGTCTCTCAGCATGCCTCTCAACTGGTTTTAACACTGAAGACAGAAAAAGCAGCTTTTGATGCAAAGCGGGAAGCGGCTGCTTTGGAAAAAGCTCTCGCCGCTGAGAAAAAAGAGGCTGAAAAAAAAGAAGCCTCAAAAAAAGAAGCTAACGAAAAGGAAACGGATGAAACCATTCTGCATTCCGACACAATTGACTTGGTCTATTATTCCCAGAACGATTCCCGCTGGAAAACGGAAATTTATGGCGGCGACAATATCATTGGTGTTTTTGGTTGTGGTCCCACCACCCTTGCGATGGTGGTAAGCAGCCTGACAGAAAATGAGGTGACTCCCGAAACCACTGCAAAAT
>JAEZPX010000226.1 GCA_023413275.1 Bacillota bacterium
GCAGCAAGAATCCTGTTTGATTCATCTCGTAGTGTAACATGGTCTAAGGTCAAACTTGCATTCTCAATTGCTAGGAATACAGGCCCATTGACCGAGTTACCTTCTTTTTTAACGATAGTATCGGTAATCCCTGTACCAACAATCACTGTTGCTTTATTTCCGTGAATGGTCAAATCCCGTTTTAGAATTGCTCCATCATAGGAATAAGTGGTACCTGAAACCAGATTAATTGTATTCACATAGGATGCCGCCATATAGGTCTTTAATTCCTCAGTATTATAAGCCGTAACAACGCCTTGCTTAGACAATGAAACTGCATTGGATATATCATCGGCAACCACAGTTAAGGTGCCATCACCATATTCAAGGGCATTAACTTTCTGTGCTCCAACAGGTAACCAAAGGCAAGCAGTCCCATCTTTATCTGCCACAGCACGATAGGTATAACTGCCTCCATTCACTTCGCAACGAATCTCTACAGTATCGGCAGGATCGGTTGTAACCTTTACCAAATAAAGGTCGTCACCGTCGGTAGTATTTTTAATGCTGCGTGATACAACACCCTCCATCGTTATATTGCCTATATTACCTGTTCCGATGTATACACCCTTCCCCATAATAGAGGCCCTTTGTGCTGTCACACCTTGACCACCACGGATATAAACACCCCCCGCATTATTTGCAATTGTAACAATCCCTGGTGTAGCATTTACGCCATCAGCATTGCCATATGCGCGCACACCAACTCCACCAACATCTGTTGTTCCGTTACCACCTTTTGCTAACAACTTTGTGTTATCTTTTACAACAATTGCTCCGCAATCGGAGAACACTCCGTGAGCGCCATTTGTATAAGCATCCCCACCTGTAGCAGTGATTGCACCACCCGAAATCGAAATATTATTGGTGGCATATATTGCACCTCCACCACGAGATGCAGTTGATTTGCCACCTATAGCCATAATCGTACTATTGGTAAGAACAATATTTCCTCCCTCTGAAGAGTTTTTACCAAAAGAAGCCGAAATACCGTTACCTCCACTGGATGACTTTGACGCACCGCCTTCAGCGGTTACCTCGCTATCAATCACTGTAATATTTCCACTGCTGGCTGAAACACCACTGAAAAAAGAAGCCAAGATACCCGTTCCGCCGCCACCAGCACTTCCTGTAGCTTCACCGCCATAGGCATTGACTGTGGCATTGTCAATGGTTATATCCCCCCAGCCTATCGTGATTCCATTACCAGCTTGACTATTGGCGGAATTGCCACCTCTTGCATTAACTGTAACGTCACCCTCAATAAACAGCTTTGCCCCCGATTCAGTACCATACGTATGAGTGTTGATACTAATACCCTCGCCGCCATTTCCATTGCTGGCACTTCCCCCTGTTGCATTCAATGTGCCACTGCCAGTAATTCGAGTTGTGTTATCCTGTTCTGAGGCAATTCCATGTCCATACCAAGATCTAGATGCGTTACAGTTACCAGTGATATTGCATGTACCTGATACATCAATTGTCGCAGTATCCTTCAACAGAAGAGCCGTAAATAAACGCCAATCCTCCATATCGCCTGTAGGTGCTACTATATCAATATTCTTTAGATTCAACTTAATCTCGTTGGATACCACCACTGTAGTATTTGTACAAACAATAGGCATATCGCCAATCAAATCACTCTTAAGAGTAACCTCAGAGCCGTCTGCCGATTGCACCTCAATTTTGATAGCGGCAGCAGGTGCCTTATGTATGGTAAGGACATCATTAGCCCCCGATAATAAAACAGTCTGATCAGAACCTGTCCAGTTATAACCTTCGTTATTGATTTCATAATCAGGAGATTCAATGGGAACTCCACTGCCTGTAATCACACACTCCGCTTGAATTGCTTCCTTCACATTAATGCTCAGTGTTGCTTCAGTTTGGCCGTTTGTCCCATAACCACTCCATGCATAAGCATAGGTTGATGCTCCTGTTGCAGATGCTGTTAGGATAACTATATCACCTTTAAGTACCTTTGCTCCACTGCTAATCGTAGCGCTATTTACAGTGGCACCTATTTTACCGTTAGAGGCATTTCCCTCTGTGGAAGCCGAGAATTCCACTGTATAATAGTTCAAAGTTACACTATTATTGTCACCACTAATCTTAAGGCCTCTTCCCGCATTGCTTCCGTTAATATAAATGGTATAGTCTCCATTTTCTACTGGAGCTTCATAAATACCGTCATCAGTTTTGGGCATAGGAATTCTTGCAGTACCTATTCCCAGCGACACGGTTCCTTCTACATCCGTAAGGGTATCGTTTAGATATGCACGGATTGTAGCAGTATAGGTTGCTCCCGGAGGATTCACCGTAAAGCTCACATCAAATCCCTTAGACTCAATTTGACTGCCTGAAACAGTCACTGTAGCCGTATATGTTCCTTGTGTCAACCCTGTTACAGGGGCTACATTGAAACTGGTTCTTTCGTCGACAAGAAGACTCGGAATACTCGTTTTAGAAAGCTCAAATGCTTCAGGATTCTCCCCTTCTAAGGTCACAGTCAAATCTCCAGTCTCCACCAAACCGTTATTATGAATCCATGGTTGAAAAATTGCTTGCGCACCATATCCTTCATTGGCGGCATTAAACGTAAAATCATTGGCAAGCAATGATATGCTGGCAGGTGTATCAGCATATGCCCTTAGTGTCATCGTAGGCATTAGCCCTATTGCCATTACCAGTGCAAGAAAAATTGCTGTAAATCTTCTAGTTACTCTTTCAGTCATATTTTATCCCCCTACCCATTTGTCGTGAAACCTTCTTCATTAAGGAATATTATATCGACTGATTCTCGCAAAAATCTCGCAAAAACGACATGCCCAACAACACCAATTTACTATGTCACTTTAAACCTTTTTATTCCAATTCTATGGATTCATATAGCTTTGTAATGCTTTTTTGAGGCTTGATTTTCAATTCTTCCTGTAATATTTTCTCATACTCAATATAATGCTTTGCCGCTTTTACAACTTCTCCTGTTTTCTTGTATAACGTCATCAGCATAAATGTTACATAATCTTCAAAAGGATTTTTGCGGTAAGCCTTCTTTAGCATACGCTCTGCCTCGTACAGCATTCCCTCCTCGATATATTTTTCAGTTAGACGCAATAGCGTATCAATCTCCCAACGCTGTAATATCTCCCGTTCCTGTTCTACCCAAGACCAGCCCTCAGGCGAGAGATACTCTCCCTCAAATAACTTGAGCATCTCTTCCAATGCTTCAATGGTGTCTGAGCTACCTCTTTTTTTCATTTTCTCTTCTATCAAAAAACGATCAAACCAAACGTCCCCTAAATTCAGGCAGTAGTGACCTGAAATATGAATCTGTTCTGGTCTTACACCATACTCTCGCAATGTTTTCTTAATATGATAAATACAATTATGTAGCTGTGAAATGGCACGATCAAAGGCATAGTCATTCCACAGTTCATCAATAATCCGACTTTTTGACAGTGTGGCCCCAGCATGATTTAATAAAAATGCAAAAAGCTCTTTTTCTTTCTCTGTACGCCATTTTATTGGCTTCTTATCCCGCCAACCTAAACGAAGGCCACCCATACACCTTATTTCTAAGATATTATCAAAATTATGAGGTCTCTTTTCGTTATCTTTTACTAGCCTACCAATTGTCCTCTCCAGCCGTTCTCTTGAAATAGGTTTCAGCAGATAATCCATGGCTTCCACCTGAAAAGCTTCAAAAGCATATTGCTCATACGCAGTGACAAAAATGATCTTAATTTCAATGGTTTTTTCCCTCAGCCTATTGCTTATGGTCATTCCATCCATTCCGGGCATATTAATATCAATAAACACTGCATGGGGTCTCAATCTTTCCACCATCTCCATACCTTCCACAGGATTCAAAAATTTCCCTACTATTTGAATCTGAGGAAAAGCCCCAAGCAGATATTCCATTTCCAGTAAAGCTGGCTCTTCATCATCTATCAATATTACATTTATCATTGCACCCTCCTATTTAATATAGGTACACCACTTAATTTCTGTGCCTTCATCTTCTTTGCTTATTATCTCCAGACTCTGCTTATAGAGTCTACGGAGCCTAGAATCTATATTTGACAATCCAATATGATTCTTGTTTTCACCAAGAATATCCTCATACTTTGCTTTATCCATGCCCACCCCATTATCCTTAACCGAAAAAAACAATGTCTGTCCTTCTCTGAAAATTTGAATATCTACAGTTCCACCTTCTGCCTTTGGCAATACACCATGGATGATTGCATTTTCGATAATTGGCTGTAACACTAAAATAGGTACTTTTAAATTATTTATCTCTCCCTTTAGATGAAACTCCACATGCAAGCGATTACCAAATCGAGCCTTTTCTATTGCGATATAGGCTTTGGCCAGTTCGATTTCATGATTTAGGGTTACTAATTGTTCAGAGCTTTTGAAATCAAAGCTTTTTCGCAGATATTGACCGAAATCTATTAGCAAATCTCTTGCCCGCTCGCCATCAAAGCGGGAGACAGAAATGATAGTATTAATTGTATTATATAAGAAATGAGGCTTTATTTGTGCTTGCAAAAGCATCATCTCGGCGGATGCTTTGCTGTCAAAATAAGTTTTTATTCTCTGGGCTTGGGTTATCATTTGAATCATAAGGGCAACCAACGAACTCCAATAAAACATTTCCTTCATATGGCTATCTATGCTGTTTGTCAAGTATAGAACATCGTGAAGATAACCGAATAATAGGAAAGAAATACTGATTATGTTCAATTGCCAGTTTTTATAACCTTTCCCTGCACCAATTAAAATAATAACCAAAACTATAAGTATGGCAATACATTCACTCAAATTCGCAACAAAAGCAAATTTTGTATAGTACACCGGATTTACAAAAATATATATTGTTTGGAACACAATCATGATACATAAATATATTCTGGTGGCTATTCTAGAGAATCCTGACGGAAACAATTCATGCATAAACATAAGCAAAAAGAAAGTAAGCCAACCTGTAGCCCCATACCAAATACTGATTACACACCGAAAGGGAATACTGGAATGAAACAGAAGAAATTCTCCAACTGTATCTACACTGATTGCAGCCCAAAATGCCATGAGAGAGAAGTAGAGAGTATATTTCAGCTCTCTGATCAGAAAAAAGATTGCCATATAGAATAAAGCAATAATGATTAATACCCCAATCAAGAAGGTCTCTCTACCCACAAGCAAATTTTCATAATTATGTATCTGTTCTGCCTGTCCAAGGGAAAGACTGTCCCATAGACCACCTCTTGCATAGTGAAAATTAGAAACCTGAATGATAATATCAAACTCCTTATTTGGAACGGGAAATATCCCGCTTTGGGGATGATAAGAGCCTTTTTCCCCTTTGGCATCAGTGCTTACTGTTCCTGCACCAATTAAATATGTATCATCAATAAATATCTGATAGGCGCTGGAAACTGTTTTTAATCGCAACGCTAAAAGAGTTCCTTTGGCAAGATTTGTTTGAACCCTAAGCCGATATGTGGCAAAGCCTTTGCCAGGTAATTCTGTTTGATTCATTGCATAGTTATCCCAGGTCTCTGGCACAATAACAAAATTATTCTCCTGATTATCTTTGAAATCACTATAATTTAACAACCTATTCCAGTAAAAATCCCATTCCCCATCCAGTAAAATAATACCTGACTTGGCAAAATCCCAGTTTCTCAAATCCAGAACTCCTTGTTCAGCTCTTGGTGCAAAAGAAATGGTACTGCACCCTGTAGATGTTAAAATTAGAATAAATCCTAAAATAATGAAAGATATTCTCTTTACAATTCCATGCATACACTTGCTCCCCATTTTAAACTGTATGAATTAAAACTGAACAATGCTTCAGTATTTGTTTTCTTATAATTCTGGTCAAGATGAAATACTGCTTAATTTAATCATACAACGTTTACCCCACATAACGCAACGAGCAGCTTAACAAAATAACACGTAATCAAAAATAATATGGGAGAAAACACCAAATATAGGGCAAAACCGCAATTTAATACTTATACATATACAAATAAATACCGACTATATCATCCAATAGAATATAGTCGGTTTATCAATTCTTTACTTTATTTATATTAGATAATGGTCCATTACCAGACAAGACTTGGTTATCATACAATGCCATACTAACATGAATGAGTAACATTTTACCCAATTTTATCTCAGATGTCAGGTGATATTTGAATTATCTTATCATCCCCAAAATGTATAACCCCTCTACCATCCTTATTGCTTGTTGTAATGTAAATAGAACCGTCATCCGCCTGATATACTTCCCTTAGTCGTCCATAGGTGTCCAGTAATAATGGCTCCACATCAACCACTTGTGTTCCACTTTCATCAAAGGTAATTGCCAAAAGTCCATTTCCTCTTAACATAGATACCAATAGCTGCCCCTTTCTCGGGCCGCTACTAATAAAAGCGGCACTTCCAGGTGCCCACGTTTCATCCACACTCTGTAAAATAGGTTGAATTAAATCATATCCCTTCAGTTCTTCATACCCAATAGTCAAAGGCCACCCATAGTTTCCACCAGGTACTATCAGATTTATTTCATCATGATTTGTCTCTCCATGATCTGTGGCATACAACATATTTTTATCATTCCAAGCCAGCCCTTGAGGGTTTCTAAATCCTAATGCATAAACAGGTGAACCTGGAAAGGGATTGTCGGGGGGGATGCTCCCATCAGTCCCAATACGCAATATTTTACCAGCAAGACTATTCACATCCTGAGCAAGATCACGAATTCCTGCATCACCGGTGGTAATATATAAATATCCATCAGGTCCGATTTTAATTCTACCCCCATTATGAACACGCCCCCCTGGAATTCTATCGACAAGAATATCTTCCTGGAAGGCAGTATTGCCCTCTACACGCATTCGCACCACTCTGTTGTAGAACGTCCCTTTTTCTCCATAGGTATACATAAGATAAATATACCCGTTGGTAAGAAAATCTTTGTCCAGAGCAATTCCCATAAGTCCACCCTCTCCGTTGCTGATAAATGGTGCAACAAAGGTATGCACCGGCACAGGATTTAGTGTTCCATTTGTAATAACACGCAGCTCTCCATCACGCTCTGTAAAAAATATCCTTCCATCTTCACTAATATCTATTGCCCACGGAATATCTAGGTATTCCACAACACTCTGAACTTGATTAGGCTCTTTGTTAATCATCATTTTCTCCCCAATCTTTTTTCCGGTTTCTCCCTGCTATATTCCTATCATTATATTTCATAAGAAATTGAATCATGTGTAATTTGTTTCTTACCTTGGATGCATAAATTTAGTAACTCTTTTTGAGATTTTATTTTTTCATGTTTTGATTATGTATCACAATCATTAATTTGAAAATTGATTAATAAGCGTATTCACAACAGGGTATAGGTCAAGTTAGCAAATTCATATTCTTTACTATGAAATAAGAATAGGGAGAGGATCCCATGAGAAAAAGTAAAATTAAGAATGTCATGGTTCACAAAGTGGCACCAAGTGACATACAACTTCTTTCCGACAAAATGAGTGCATTTCATGCTGAAATCATTGAAAGAAAACTAAAACAATCTGGTTTATCAAAGAAAAACAAATTGGAAGTTTTGGACCAAATCATTAATAACCTTAAATCTGATAAATACTTATAATCTAATGTATGCGTGTTAAAATATGCTTAGTTAAAATTCCCCATAATTCTCAAGATCTTTAAGGCAGTATAAAAGGACGACTCTTATAAATATTGGAGTCGTCCTCATGTTTTCAAAGCATTTTAATATAAATCGTTGGTATCCCTTTTTTCTGTGCTCTTTTTATTAATCAGTATTTCTCAAAATAATCTGATTCATGGAAATAGGAATCACCACCACGCTTTTCCTCTCGTAAGAAGTTACTGTCACGCCCAAACACCTTATAACTTTCTATATCATTGCGTAACTTAAATTTTCCAATCTCTTGCTGCAATACTTGCGCCTGTGCAGCAAGCTCTTCGCTGGAAGCAGAACTCTCCTCTGCAGTTGCAGCATTGGTTTGCACCACTGCTGAAACTTGAGAAAGCCCCTGATTGATTTGCTCGATGGCCAACGTTTGCTCTGTTGATGCAGTTTCGATTTCATTAATCGCCGTTACAACCATGTTGGTTTTCTCGCCTACCCCAGTCAAAAGCTTCTGTGTCTCTTCCGCAAGCTGCTCTCCCTCAGAAACTATAGATACAGATTTCTCAATCAGATGAGAGGTCTGCTTCGCCGCTTCCGCAGATTTCGCAGCAAGATTACGCACCTCATCCGCTACCACAGCAAAACCTTTACCTGCATTTCCCGCACGAGCTGCCTCAACTGCTGCATTTAATGCCAGAATATTGGTTTGGAAAGCAATATCTTCTACAAGTTTGGAAATTTTAGAAATCTCCTGGGAAGACTGACCAATTTCCTGCATGGCATTATTCAATCTATTCATATGCTCATTACTGGATGAAACCCCTTGGGCTGCTTGTTGCACATATTCTCCAGCTTTTTGCACACTGGAAGAATTCAAGACGGCTTGTTCAGAAACACTGATTGCAGAAGCTGTCAACTCCTCAACTGTCGCCGCCTGCTCCGTTGAACCGGAAGCTAATGCCTGAGCACCATCAGAAACCTGCCCCGCACCAATACCCACTTGCTCTGCAGTGATTGATACTGAGGAAATCAGCCCGTGCAGCTTATCAACCAAGTCTGTCAACGCTTTCCCCATAATATCTGCTTCTGAGCGAATGGTAATTTTAGTAGTTAAATCACCATTTGCAATCATTCTTGTTTTCTGCGCCTGCTCGTCCGTGCTAAGTACCAACTGGTCAAATGCTCTAGCAAACTCGCCAACTTCATCCTTCCGTGATGCCCATTTTATCCCATCTTCCCCTGCAACCTTTTTCACACCTAAATCACCTACTGCAACCATACCGGCAATGGTTGCATACTTTTGCATGGGCTTTCCGATGCTATTGGCTATGTATTTGCTCAAGAAAACTGAAAGAATAAAGGATACAATCATTACAGCAAGCATAATAAGCAGTTCTACCCAAGCCATAGATTTATTCTCTGCAAGTTTTTCTTTTGCCATAGTATCGTTGTATTCAGATAAGGATTGAAACGCATCGGATGCATTTTTTGAAGCAGATGCCGCTTCTTCAATTAAGATCAACAAATTTTCCTTTGTTTCACCTGCCTGTGCTTCTCTTAAAATTTCATCAGCCACCTTCTTGTAGCCATCAAAGGCTTCCTGGGTCTTATCGTAATTTTGCTGATCGTGACTGTTGGAAATGGTTTTGGTATATGAATTTAAATGCCCTTGGGTACTATCCAAGTCACTTGAAATTTGTTGGCAACGCTTTTCTCTCTCTGTGTCATAATAAACATAAAGATAAACAATGGATCTTCTCAGGTCTTTAAATGAACTTTCCGCCTCTAAGGAATGTACCATTCCCATTGTGGTTTGATCATATGTTTTCTGCTGACCTTGAATCATGCCTGCTATGCTGATGATACCAACAATGCCGATGATGACGCCAAGAAAGGATGTAAATAAAAATCCTGTTCTCAATTTACTAGAAATTTTTAAATTTTCATACCACTGCTTCATATAAATAACTCCCCTCTTTTTAAATGTTCCATAAAATCATTTCATTCATACTTTTACTCTAATGCCTTCTCTAAAACAATTCTCAAGAAATATTGATCTACCTTCTCTTTGGATCCTGATTTTTTTCCATGCCCCACACAATTGATTCTTACTCCAACAATTTTATATCTGTGAGAATCTCATCGGTCTTTTTTAGTTTTTAATATCTCTCCTTTTTTAAAGTCCACGCCATTAAATATTTTTAAAATAAAATACTTCGACAATTTTCAACTTATAAGTACACTTGCTTTATATTTTACATCATAAAGGCC
>JAEZPX010000039.1 GCA_023413275.1 Bacillota bacterium
CCCTCCACATCAATATCAAATAAATGCATTTTGCGGTGCTTTTCAATTCTACGGCCTTTTGAGTCAAACACAAAAGAGGTGTTATATATGTTATCCTTAAATTTTTCTGGAACAGAACCGGCTATAATATAGATTCCATATTCCTTAGCCAATGCGCCTATTTCCAAAAGAAAGGGGTCGTCCTTATCCATGGCGAAACGAGGAAAACAGCTGTTGTCATAGGGGCAGGCAAACATCTCTGGAAAAACGGCAATGTCAAATTTCTCTTTCGTAGCTTTTGCCAGAAGGGTTTTTGCTTTTGCTAGGTTTTCTTCAGGGGTACCTTTCACTTGCATCTGAATTAAGGCTAATTTCATGGAATATCTCCTCCGCTCTTTTTGATTTGAGTATAGCATGGATTGAGAAAGGAAAAAAGTAGAAACATCTGCAAATAATAATAGTTTTCAAATGGGCGACTACTTGTGTTTTGTGTTTTATATGATAAGCCTATAAACACAAAAAACTACCCCTATTGGGGTAGTTTTTAATTTTTCATATATATGCACGCATAGTTTGAATATTTCTTCGTGACTGAACTGCCTAAGAATAACGCCTAACTTTCTCTTTAGAAACAAAAGTGGTTAATTTCCCATATAAAGGTGCTGCTTCAATTACCTGATTAGACTTATTCATTAATACTGTCTTAGCTAAAGAATAATGATTTATATCCCATTACAAATACAAACAATACGATCAAAGGCAATATCCATTGAATATAAAAGCGGATAGATTTAGGAAATTTTAAGCCTTTGCCACTGTTGGCTTCAGCCATAAAACTATCCCAACCCCATCCCATTTTCATAGAACAGAATAAAACATAAACCACACTGCCCAAAGGCAAAATATTGTTGCTGACAATAAAGTCCTCGAAATCCAAAATAGAGGAACCTTCTCCAAGGGGTTGTATCCCGCTTAAGATGTTAAAGCCCAATACACAAGGCAGGGAAAGAAGAATGATTGCCAAAAGATTGATTGTAACCACCTTTTTTCTGCTTGCCTTTGTTAAGTCTGTGCCGAAGGAGATAATGTTTTGGAATACGGCAATGACCGTGGACAGTGCTGCAAAGCACATAAACAAAAAGAATAAGGAACCCCACAAGCGCCCACCCGGCATTGCATTAAACACATTTGGCAGAGTGATAAAAATTAAGCTGGGGCCTGCGTCGGGATTGATTCCGTAAGCAAAGCAGGCAGGAAAAATAATTAAGCCTGCCATTAAAGCAACCATGGTATCCAAGAAAGTAATAAAAATAGCTTCCCCTGTTAAAGAACGGGAGCGATCGATATAACTGCCGAAGATGGCAATGGCACCCATACCAATGCTAAGGGTAAAGAATGCTTGTCCTAAGGCAGCAAATAAAACCTCAACAATCCCAAACTCCTTTAATGCGGTGAAATCAGGTGTAAGGTAGAAGCGTAAGCCTTCCTCTCCTCCTTTCAGGAAAATGGAGCGGCATGCTAGAATTACCATCAAAAGCAGAAGTAAGAGCATCATTACTTTCGTAATTTTTTCTACACCTTTTTGCAAACCTTGGCTACAAATACCAAAACCGATTAAAACAACTGCGATCATAAAGCCTGCCATTAAAGTTGGATTTTGCAGCATAGAGCCAAAGACCCCGGCAACGCCATCCTTGTCTAACCCAACAAAGTGGCCGGCTGACATTTTAATGAAATAATAAAGCATCCATCCTGCAACTGTGGTATAAAACATCATTAAAATGTAATTGCCTGCCATTGCGAAATACTTGAATATATGCCATTTGGTTCCCTTCGGCTCTAAGACATCCATGGACATTGCCACGCTTTTTTGGCTGGCACGACCCACGGAAAGCTCTGTAACCATAATAGGGATGCCTAGTATGAGCAAAAATAAAATGTAAATGAGTACGAAAGCGGCTCCGCCATATTGCCCTGTAATATATGGGAATTTCCAAACATTACCCAGACCGATTGCACAGCCTGCAGAAATGAGGATGAAGCCCAGTCGGGATGAGAATTTTTCTCTTTGCTGATCCATAATACCCTCCTAAAGTAAGCAGTTATTTTACTGCATAAAATATAATAGCTGTTTTATTATAAAGAAGTTCGAAATGAAAAACAAGTAAAAATAGGGAACTATGCAGTATACATGTGTACTTAAGGAGATTTATTAGAAAAACCATAGAAAAAAGTGGAATTTTTTTAGCTGAAACGCTATACTGAAAACAATTAGGAAAAACATAAGGAGGAGGATAGATAGTGGACTTTACGAAGCTTCTAAAATCTGAAATTCGCCCTGCCTTAGGAGTGACAGAGGTTGGTGCCATCGCCCTTGCCACGGCAAGAGCCTATAGCGCAGTGGGAGGAGAGATAGTGCATATCGAGGTTCAAATGAACGGAGGTTTGTATAAGAATTCCTTCTCTTGTGGAATTCCCGGCACGAAAGAGCTGGGGTGTAAAATGGCGGCGGCTTTGGGTGCAATTGGGGGCAATTGGGAGTTGGGCTTGGAGTGTTTAAAAGGGATAACACAAGAGCACGTGGAAAAGGCAAAACAGCTTCCTGTTGAAATTGTCATCGTTCAGGATCAGGAAGCCATTTATGTCCAAGGTGAAATTACAACCACAAGGGGCGTAGGTATTGCCCGTATTGAGGATATCCACGATAATATTACATTTGTGGCAAAAAATGATGAGATCCTTTTTCAAACGAACAAGGGTGTGGAGACGGAAAAGAAAGAAGTTGTTCCCTTTGATTCCATTACCATTGGGGACATGGTGGAATACGCAGCTTCAGTGTCTACAGGGGAGCTTGATGTAATCAAAGAGATGATTGCAATGAACTGCAAGCTTTCTAAAGTGGGAGGAGTTGGTGTTGGCTTAGCAATCAGCTCTACCTTAGATGCTTTCCGTGAAAAAGGTGTTTTAGGCAATGATATGATTTATGATGCCCAAAGGCTCACTTGTTCTGCAATGGATGCAAGGCTATCAGGTCTTTCTGATCCTGCTATGAGTATTGTGGGCAGTGGTTCCCATGGTATTTTGTGTTCCTTGCCCGTTGCTTCTTATGGTAGAGGCATAAAAGCAAAGGAAGAGACGATTTTACGGGCTGTTGCACTGAGTTGCTTAGTAACAATTTATAGTAAGCATTATACAGGTAGGTTGTCCCCTCTTTGTGGTTGTGTATTAGGTGGTGGGAGTGGTGCTGCCGCTGGACTGGTCTTTCTTATGGGAGGCAATGTCACAGAGGTTTCCAATGCAATCAATCATATGGCGGCAAATTTAACGGGTATGATTTGCGACGGTGGAAGTATTGGTTGTTCCCTCAAGGCTTCGGCGGGGGTATATTCTGCTTTTCTTTCAGCTATGCTTGCCATGAATCACACTGCTATTCCCAACAATTTTGGTATTATAGGCTCTTCAGCGGAGGATACAGTTAAGAATCTGGGGCGGATTTCAGCAGAGGGCATGTTTGCTATGGATAGAACTATTATTGATATCATGGGGAGGTAGGCCATGGGTGCTTTAAGACCGTGGATGTTGCCCAGCCCCACTTGCTTTTTGAAAAAGGAAAGGTAAATCTTTTCTTGAAACCCAACATCATGGGGTTTGCAACCAAAATTCTTAAAAAATAGAACGGAAAAAATAGAATTTTTGCTATAAAAGTTTTGCACAGGCCTTAGGCTTGCAGGATTGGGGACAGAGTCTCCAGACCTTTGCTGGGAAAATTAAAAATTGGGAGGGATATTTTTGAAAGAAGTATTTGATGCAGTAAACGGAGTGTTTCAATTTGTCGTGCCAATTGCTGATTTTATGTGGGACTTTCCCACAAACTTTGAATGGTATGCAGCCATCCCCATTCTAGGTAAATTAAGTTTTGCAGTGGTTCTGTTGATCGGTTCGGGGATTTTCTTTACCATTAAAACAGGATTTATCCAAGTAACCCATTTTAAAGAAGGCCTTCGTATTCTGACAAAGCAAAGGGCGGCGGCGATTGGTATAACGCCGTTGGCAGCCTTTTTTCTAAGTTCCGCTATGCGGGTTGGCCCAGGAAATATTCTTGGTGTTACAGGTGCTATTTCCGTTGGTGGTCCGGGCGCACTGTTTTGGATGTGGGTAAGTGCCTTTTTCGGCATGGCCACAGCCTATATGGAAGCAACATTGGCACAGATATTTAAGGAGAAAAAGGGAGATGAATTTGTAGGGGGATTGCCCTTTTATGGCAAAAAAATCATGGGAGACCGTGCATGGGTGGGCGTAGCGCTATCCTCTATTTTTATCCTTTATGCCATGTTCTGTTTGCCTGCCCAAGCGTTTAATGTGTTTTCTTCCGTGGGCTCCATTGCTCAGGTAGTAACGGGAACTACATATGATAGAACATCGGCTCTTTATTATCTGATTGCCGTTGTATTAATTGGTGGAACAGGCATCCTCGCCTTTGGCGGCATTAAAAAAATCACAAAGGTGACGGATAAAATGGTTCCCATTATGGCGGTTATTTATTGCCTAACCGTGGTAATTATTGCTTTGTTGAATTTCCGTACCATTCCCTTTTTCTTTGGAGCTGTGTTTAAAGGTGCATTTACCCCCGAGGCTGTGTTTGGCGGTTTCTTTGGTACGGCTTTGGTGCAAGGGGTTAAACGTGGTCTTATGTCTAACGAGGCAGGTCAGGGTACCATTACCATGTCTGCCGCCGCATCCAATGCAGAGCATCCTTGTGAACAGGGTTGTGTGCAGGCGCTTGGAGTTTTTTTAGATACCATTATCATCTGTACTCTCTCCGGCTTTATTGTCGTTATGGCTCAGCTTTGGAATAATCCAACTGTGTGGGAAGAACTACATGGTCAGAAACTTCCATTATATTTGGCCTCCATTACCTCCCTTACTCCGGGAACTGGGGCTGATAGCTTTATAACCCTTTTGGTCAGCCTGTGTTATGGTCTGTTTGCCTATACATGTGTCATCGGATTTATCATTTTTTCGGAAATCGCAGCAAATCGAATCAGTAAGAACAAAAGTTTTATCAATTTTATTCGTATATTAGGTGCGCTGGTGTTTATTCCTTTCGGGGCTGTTTCCGTGCTTGCAGGATTGGAATTGGATAATCTTTGGTATATCTCTGATTTGGGAAATATCATCATTGTGTATTGCAACTTACCAATTTTATTTTTTGGTGCTAAATATGCATTTCGTGCCACAAGGCACTATAAAACAAAAAAAGGGGAACCTTTTACCTCAGAGGTTGTAGGAATCTCATGTGATTACTGGGACGAACGGGCCAGAAATCTAGGGAAGGAATAAATTAGCGGCATCACCCCATCATCACTCCATCATATGGAGCAAAAGCCTACTATTGAACTTTTGGTATGTAGTATGATGGGGTAGTGCCCTTTCAATTTAGCCAAAGTTTAATATTTTTCAAGAATTAAAAAGCTATGAATGTTTTTCTGCATTTTCACAGATACTAATGAAATAGAATATTTTGTAATAAAAAAGTAAAATAATTGTTGACTTATGGGGTTTTATTGGATATACTAATATGGCGTCAGAAAAATGCGCCCAGATAGCTCAGTCGGTACAGCAGAGGACTGAAAATCCTCGTGTCGCTGGTTCGATTCCGGCTCTGGGCACCAAATTAAATTGATAAGTGCAAAGACTTTTCAATTTAACATGCGGGTTTAACTCAGCGGTAGAGTGTCACCTTGCCAAGGTGAAAGTCGAGAGTTCGAATCTCTTAACCCGCTCCAAACAAATGAGGCAGATTGCTTATGTGGTCTGCCTCAATATTGATGGCGCCATAGCCAAGTGGTAAGGCAGAGGTCTGCAAAACCTTTAT
>JAEZPX010000046.1 GCA_023413275.1 Bacillota bacterium
ATTCATAGCATACTTGTCGTTCGTATTTAATTGTGTACTCAAGCTCTCTGTTCTGTTATTTTGCTGAACACCTTTTAAAGATATGATATCCGCCTTAACGGATTGTAGTGTAAAAAAGTTAGAACACACTACCAGCGACAAAATGGCACACACTGTTATGTGACTATATTTATATTTCTTATCATTCATAATAACTTTCAATCTCCTTTTCAAAATATTTTTATTTTTGCTGTGCCTTAGTAAGTTCATAGAAAACAGATAATTTTCTTTACTCGCTTGAACTTGATTCAACAGTACATATCCGTACTTTCGTTTACTCTCCTTATCCATACCTTTTGTCAATATTTCATCACAAGAATATTCACACGCTTCATTGATGTTGCTCATAGCCAAAAAGGAAATCGGATTAAACCAGTGAATGATATGGATGATCAAAACAATAAATTTATAGGCCATGTCACACCTTTTGTAATGTGTCAACTCATGTTTCAATATTAGTGCCAAATCAGCAGCTTTAAACTCTTTTACAGGTAAAATAATTGTCGGTTTCAAGATACCCGTTATCATTGGTGAACCAATCAATAAGCTTTCTTTCAAAATGATAGGCCTTGAAACTTTCATATCAAAGCAGACTTCCTGTAAGCACCGTTGGTAGACTTTGTTTGTTACAATTGTTGTTTTTGTGTTTATTTTTTTATAAAAAATCAGAAAAGATACACTATAGTACATAGAAAAAACAAAAACCCCTATAAAATAAATTGCACATAACATTTTTCCTAACGTCATACCGTGTAAAGCTTGTTTTGATGCCCCCCCTACTTGCTGTGCAAATTCACTACTCCACACAAATGTTGTATGCATAAAATTTTCAGTAAGCATTGTTGTATTCGCATTTACAGCTTGTTCTGTGTTGTTAAAAAGGAGGGATATATATTGTAAAATATCCACCTTGTAAGGAAAACAAAATGAAATCAATACCAATATCCAAATATAATAATACCAACTCCCTCCATATTTAAGAATCAGCGTTGTTTTAAATCGAGTTAGAATAAGCGTTCCAATACTACCCAGCACCGTTAGTGACAGTAACGTGTTCAATTTTATTCCACATCCTCCCTTTTATCTAGGATTTCCCTCAATTCATCAAAATCCTCTTGACTGAGTTCATCAGCTGAATATAAGGCAGCAAAGAAATTTTTAAACGATCCTTGATAAAACTCATCAAGAAAATTTTTGGAGCACATTCTTCTGTATTCATCTTCCGAAACAATATAACTATATAGACTGACTCTTCCTTCTTTCGCAACTTTTAAAAAGCCTTTATCAATAAGTCGTGAAATCAAAGTCAATACAGTTGTAACCTTCCATTGATTATTAGGAATCAATGATATAATTTCTTTATTCGTTAATGGGTTTTTGTGTCCCCAAACCACTTGCATTACTTCCATTTCAGATTCTGACATCTTACGCATATAAATCACTCCACTTGTTCTACGTCTTGTAGTTTTACTTTATTCTACATCATGTAGAATTTAATGTCAATACTAAATCTAACATATTTTATCCTTACATATTTATTATTGCCATTGTATAAAAACAATAAGTCAGTGTTATTTTGACACAATGACTCTCTTTCTACCTACCTATTTACATAAATGTCCGATAATTATAAAAATCATCCAGAGTATCCTTTCAAAATGGCATGGCTTATGTACCTTACTCTCTTTTTTTTCATGAACTTTCCATAATTTAGTTTTCATACAAGGTAACTAAATCATATATTCTACGTTTCATTTCTGTGCGAATATGTAGTGGCTCTAAACACTCACATTTTTTTCCGAAACTAAGAAGAATATCAAAATAGTAATCGTTCTCTATAAAAGGGAAATCAACAATGTAATACTCATCGCCATCTGGTACAAATTCTTCATAAACACAATAATCAAGCACCCGATCCATCACAGATTTATGAATGCGAATTTTAATTTTTGTCTGCCTTTTTTCCAAAATATCCTCAAATTCTAAAATCGGTTTTTGATACTCTCGTGGTATAAAAAATTCCTCTTTTATTTGTAGCTTTGATATGCGGGATAGTTTGAATAAGCGATAATCACTCTTCTTACGGCAGTAGCCCTGAAAATACCAATGACTATTTTTTAATACAAGCTGATATGGCTCGACGACCCGTTCCGTCTTAGTTCCATGGTGAGCTAAGTATTGGAACGAAACCAAGTGGCTTTCCTGTAAGGCTGTTTTGATAATTTCCAAATACGGCTGCATATTTCTATTTCCTGTCCACGGGCTTAAATCGATACAAATTTGATTTACTTTTAATTCTATGTTTTTTGCTTGATCAGCAGGAATAAAGCTCTTGACTTTTGCAAGGACGTTTACCAATTCATCCCCCCTTACCATGTTTGAGAGGCTGGAAAGCCCCATTAAGAGAGCCGAAAGATCCGCTGTGGAAAAAACCTTTTTATCCATTTTATAGTCTGGCATAATTTCAAAACCCCCACCCACTCCCGATATGGAGCGGACAGGAATACCTGCCATATTAATGGTATCTATATCACGGTAAATTGTGCGAGGTGAAACTTCAAACATTTCCGCTAATTCCTGTGCACCTATCCGTTCTTTTTCCAAAAGTATCATAATCATACTAACAATTCTGTCTATTTTCATTGAATCACCATTCCCCCTTTTGGATTGTTGCCACACTGCTGTCAATAATCAAATGATACAATAATAAAGTAAACAAAACAATATTACACATCCTTGGGAGGAAATTTATGATTACAATCTATGTTTATATCCTTGATACTTTAGCTGACTGGGAATTGGGATATGTTACTTCAGAGCTGAATTCTCGCCGTTTTTTTAAAAAAGATGCACCCCATATATCTCTTAAAACAGTTAGTTGCTCTAAGGAGCCAATCCGTACAATGGGCGGACTGACGATTGTGCCTGATTGCTTGATTAATGATATGGTTGTGAACGAAACAAATGTATTGCTATTGCCGGGTGCAAATACTTGGAGCGACGCAAAGCATAGAGCTATTATCGAAAAATCAAGCGATTTTCTTTCTGCTGGTGCCCTGGTGGGTGCAATCTGTGGTGCCACTGCTGCACTTGCCAATGTTGGGGTTTTGAATAGCCGTCCACATACCAGTAATGGCGTGGGATTTCTTGAAATAGTTTCTCCTGATTATAAAGGGCAAAGTTTTTATATAGATAAGCCCTCTGTAGCCGATAACAACCTTATTACTGCCAGTTCAACAGGAGGCTTACTGTGGGCAAAGCAAATCATTAAACAGTTAGACGTATTTCAATCGAACACAGTGGAAGCCTGGTATAATTATTTGAGTACCGGTGAGCCTGAATATTTTTTTGCCCTTATGCAGACTTTGCCATCTAACAATGAAAATTGATACAGCCTTGTCTTAAACCGAACAGTTATTAAATCCGTATGAAATTAAGGACAGCCTTGCTAATATTGCAAGCTGTCCTTAATTTCATACGGTAATCTCCATTGACAATATCAACCCTCGATGATACACTTACAATATATATTATCAACCCTCGATAGTCAGGAGGATAAGACATGGGAAATAAACGTATAGAAGTTGTCAGTGAAAGTATGTTCTACACGCTTATGGCATTTTTGTATGGCGATCATAGTGGTGCTGAAATTGCAAGTATGGTAGAAAAATTAACAAAAGGCCGTGTGCGATTGGGTCCAGCGACACTTTATACCATCTTAGGCCGCTTTGAAGAAGAACAGATTCTAACAGAAACTCGCACTGATGGACGTAAGCGCATCTACCGCATCACCGATAAAGGAATTCAAATATATCATGATGAGCGTAAACGATTGGCACAGTGCCTTGCAGATAGTGCTGCTTGGGAGGTGGAAACTAAATGAAATTCTGTTATAAACGACCGTCCTTTGATTTTTATGATACCGTTGCCATGGAGTGTTGGCTTTCGGATATGGCAAAAAGAGGCTTGCTTTACTCAGGCAACAATTTTGCATTTTTTCGGTTTTTGAAGGCTGAGCCACAGAATATCTACTATCGTGTAGAACCCACAACAAACGATGAAATAGAGCTTTCTGCTGAAATACTGTCTGCTTACAACGATGCCGGATGGGAGTTCGTCGCACATCAAGGAAATCAATTCTTTATTTGGAAGTCCATACGACCTAACGCAACAGAACTGCACACCGACCCCATCGTGCAAAGCGAAAGCTATCACAGGCTGTGCAAAAAATTAACACGCTCTGCAGTCTCCACAGGACTTTGCGTTATTATCATCTTTGCAATGATACTTTACGGATTTCTTGTTTCTGATAGACCTGTAACACTGTTTTTGACAAATCCGGTCTACATTTTCTTAGGAATATTCGAACTGTTTATCGTTGTTCAGGCAGTACAACAGGCAAGAAATACCTTGAGGATAAAGAAAATGCTTGCAGATGGATTTTCTCTCAGCCACAAAAAACACTACCACAAAGAATATCGTGTCTATCGCATTATGAATATTCTGTCACTGCTGTTCTCAATCGCAATTTTGGTTACAGCTCTTTTAACCCTGACAACTGACTGGAGAAAAAGTACCGTAGATGTGACAGAACCTTTGCCATATCTCTCACTGGATATGATTGAACAAAGCAAAGAGTTTGATTGGGCACAGCCAGCATTCATGTTTGACTCGAATATTGATTACAATAACTATGTGGACTACTCATGGACACCCTTGATACCTGAGCATTATGAAATTCATCAAGAAGGAGCAGACCAGTCACACAAATGGCCTGATGGCAGTGGTTATTATTCTCCAAGTGCAAATACAGAATATTATTGTTTGGCATTTTCTGTATTCGCACCGGCACTGTTTGACGAATTGATGAAATTGCATTTATGGAAGAATGAGGAATACACAATCTACGAGCCTGATGTCTTTGACCGTACTGTAATTGCACAAGACGAGTATATGACACATCTATTTGTTCAGTGTGGCAAGCAGGTAGTTTATATTCGCTATCATGGATATGCTAATTTAGGTGAAAGACTTGAATTGCTTGCCAATGTGCTATCCTCTCAATGAGCTCAAAAGAGGCACTACACTTTTTATAAGTGTAGTGCCTCTGCTCGTTATAAGCCCAATGTACTCCAGTCAATCCTTGCATAAAGCTGGTGAGCAAATTTTAATTTTCACATTTCAAGTTCCTTTCAGGCTCTTTACAAAATGATGGATTCCTTATTGACTCTCCTGTCTAACGGTGCTAGACTATATTTGTCTAACGGCATACGACAGGAGGTTGCACTATGGAGAAATATAGATTGGGCGAGATGGAGCAGCGTTTTGCCGATTTGATTTGGGCAAACGAACCTCTCACCTCTCGCACCTTAACTGAGCTTTGCGAAAACGAATTTGTTTGGAAACGCACAACCACCTATACCATGCTTAAGCGCCTGTGCGAGCGTGGTATTTTTCAGAATAATGGAGGTACAGTGACCTCACTCATGTCTAAGCACGAATTTGGAGCGGCGCAGGGTGAGCAATTATTAAGTGATGCATTTGGCGGCTCACTGCCACAATTTCTAGTGGCATTTACCCGCCGCAACAAGCTCACTTCAAAGGAGATCAGCGAAATACAACGGCTGATTGATGAACATAAGGAGGGGTAGGAATGCTTGAAAATTTATTTTTAGAGACACTCAACATGAGCTTCACAGGCAGCATCGTCATCCTTTTTGTATTGATGGTACGACTATTACTCAAAAAAGCACCCAAAATATTCTCCTATGTCCTCTGGTCGGTGGTACTGTTTCGGCTTATCTCTCCCTTTTCCTTTGAGAGCATGTTCAGCTTACTACCAACCAAAGCAAATCCAATACCACAGAATATTGTCTCTATGCAAACACCCCGGATTAATACAGGGCTTGCCATCATTAACAATACTGTTAATGATATTTTTCCGTCAGCTACTCCAGTCGCAAGCGTGAACCCTTTGCAGATTTGGGTGCTTATTGGCAGTATAATTTGGATAATCGGCATTGTTTTTCTGCTCAGCTATAGCTTTGTAACCCTGCTGCAATTAAAAAAACGGCTGAAACCCGCCACACCCTTTCGGGATAATATCTTTCTATCTGATAAAATCGATACCGCCTTTGTCCTTGGCGCTTTGCATCCGAAGATTTATCTGCCTAACCACTTGACTGATGGACAGCGTGAGCATATCCTGCTTCATGAACAGACACATATCGAACGATTTGACCATCTGGTAAAACTGCTAAGCTTTTTTGCCCTCTGTTTTCACTGGTTTAATCCCCTTGTATGGATTGCCTTTTTTGTCAGCGGAAAGGATATGGAGATGTCCTGCGATGAATCTGTCATAAAAAGACTTGGAAGCAACATCAAAAAGGACTATTCAACCTCACTACTAACCCTTACCACCGGCAAACGCATGGTAGGTGGTGCACCGCTCGCTTTCGGTGAGGGTGATACCAAGGGACGCATTAAAAATGTGCTAAGCTATAGAAAACCTGCATTTTGGGTGATTTTAGTAGCGGCGGTAGCTGTAATATGCGTCATTGTAGGGTTAATCTCGAACCCAAAGGATGAGGATATCGTTTTTGCAGGTGTCCATGCTGTGATTCTTGAAATAGACAAGAATGCCCAAACCATGACTGTCGAGGGTATTGATGAGAATAGTGTGATAGGCGACAGGTGTATCATAACATGGGAAAAGGATGCACTGATTACCCTTGCCACAAGCAGTAAGCCAACGCAGCTTTCCATAGATGATTTTTCAGTTGGAGATTCTGTCGTGTTGTTTATAGGTGAGGTTCAAGAATCTTACCCCACAAGAGCAACGGCCAACAGCATTCAACTGCAGCCAAATGGAATGAGCGGGCTTAATGATTTGCACCCTATGATAATGATCAATGGAGCTTTGTATTTGGACACAGGAAAGGAAAGCCCAATGGGAGCTGCCACTCAAGTTGACGGCACCATCAAGAGCAATGTTTCTCCAAACAAAAAACCAGCAGAGCATGAGCAATCAAACTTTGGATTTGTTGGTAGTGAGTATGTGATTGGTGCTGGTTTTGTCCAAGTGAACATAGATGGAAAGTGGATTATCTTTGAACTAGAGAAACAGGACACTCCAACCGCCGATTACGCCATTGCAAGGCTTGATAAAAACGGTGTGCTTTCTTGAGGTACAGCGACAAATTTACAGCTTGCACAAGATATCTTAATGAATGCCTTAGTAAAATCAGAGGCGTGGGAGGGCGTAGACGTTGCTACACTAAAGGAATACTTTCTTATTCGCCAGACCTTCCCTGAAACGGATGAGGTGCATGACTATTATGTCTATCGTCTGCCCGATGGTACTGCGGTGTTGCAGACAGGCATAAAGGGACGGTATAGCGTTCTTTCTGAGGAGCTATACGAATCACTTGTAAAATACGTAACTTATCCTAATACAGATGACAATGCTCAAATAGACAAGAACACAAATTACAGCCAAAGCCTTAGTGCCGAAGAACTTGTACGAACAGAAGAGATTGTCCGAAATTATTTTACCGTTGAAGCCCCATATTATGAGGGTGTCGTGTCTATTGAGCTTATGCCCGATGATTCTGAAATGTATCAAAATACAGGTATTGAGGGAGAATATGAGGCGGGCAACATCATCATTTATAAGGTGCTCACCGGTAAAGATAAAAAGGACCATAACCCCGAACGCACTGCCAGTGTTGCAAGAATTTCAAGAGATTCCGCTTGGGAATTGATAGATCAAGGATATTGATTTTTTCTCTACTTAAATTTCCTCTAAGAACAGGTTGAGCCGCTACATCATAGGAGTGTAGCGGCTCTTAGTTTTTCCTATATCCTCAAAATCGTCCAGAGTATCCTTGCAAAAGGATGGTGGCAAACATTTTTCTCACTCCCAGAGAATTGTGGTATACTCTTTTATAAATATCTTGTCATTACCTTTTTGAAAAACCATAATGTTTCATCACTTTTTGAAAACAACATTCGTTCTATTTTGATTTCTCCATTAAAGGCTTCTTTTGTACTTTCTGCAATAATATATTATGTGCCAGATTCGGTCTTAAGCTCACTTGGGACATTATCGGGATTATATTCTGCTTTCTTAACAACATTACTATCTTTGTCCATTTGCAGTATGTTAACCTTAATGGTGGGATTCATAGTTGCAATAGATACTTCAATCGTCGAGCTATAAGATTTGCTTTTACCATTTTCATTCACAATAACTTTATCTTCAAGCTTTTGTGAATAGACGCCACCCTCACCGTTGTCACCTGTTGCAGCAAAGCCTTGCCCTGACACAAGATAAACCCTTCCATCCTCACTTTGATAGACAGGGTTAATATATATTGCGTCAGACATAGCACCTGAAGAGATATATAATGTTCCAGAAAGCTCAAGCCCGTCTTCGTTATCACCACTTTTTACATGGAATTTTGTATCTGTAAAGCAATCTCCACCGGCAGAAATATATGTCATATCCTCTAAACGGGGATCGACTACAGTAGGAGCAAACATACCAATCCCGAGGAGCTCTTCAAAAACAAACTGCGTATTGGTATACTTTTCACCCTCCGATGATGTACTCACCCCATCCTTTTGGGTAGCATACATTCGGCCCTCGTATTTTTTTGTTTCACCTTCAATCTTTATTTCTCCTCCGGAGAAGTTTAAATTGTCATTAATGTAACCCTCAAAGTCGAATAAATCAACATGATCATAGGAAACATACACCCCAATAAGCTTATCCATGCTTATATTTGCTACCCCGTCCTCACGAGCAAGCTGACAGCCAGATAGTGTAAATATTATTAATAAAGCAGTTATAATCGCAAATAGTTTTCTACTCATCTTCGACCTCCAAATTACCATCGAATTTTAATATGTCACCCACATCGCATTTAAGATGCCAACAAATTTTGTTGATTGTTGAAAAGCGAACCCCTTTCGCTTTTCCGCTGCGAAGTATTGATAAGTTAGCCTCGGTAATACCTACAAGAGCACACAGCTCCTTGCTTGTCATGCCACGATCTTTCAATATATCCTCAAGGTGAACAAGTATTGCCATACAACCACCCCTTTATATGATACTGTCATTATCTTCTTTTAGTGTTTTATTTTCCGTAATCATTCGGGAAAAGATAAGTGCTCCTAAAACAAAGATAATAGAAAAGAGGGGTATTTGTATGAGGCTATCTATACTCCGTAAATTATTCATAAATAAAAGCTGTAATAGATTAAAGGCTGTATTTGAGCAAACTGTAATGATAAGCCCAATTTTGCAAATACTTGAAAGGCTTTCTGATACTATTGCAGCTACTTCTGAATAGGGGTCAACAAAAAACTCATGTGCAAGCTTTATTCCTTTAAAAATAACAAGAATGCTAATGGCTGATGGTATACTGTTTAAAACAAATTTAATTACTACAAAAAAATAAGTAGGCATAAGGCCACTTTCGTTTCCGGTGTTAGCAACTTTTATGGACTCTATCTGTGTTACAACATCGTTTAACCCACTACCGAATATTGATATTGTGATAAGCATTGCCGTCATCGACAAAAGTAAAATCATAAATCTATACAGTGCTGTTGTTTGGGTTTCAAAGAAAACTTTTATTGCTTTGAGCACCAAATATGTGACAATTAGTGAATAAACCGTTCCACAAAGTAAGGATTTCGCTATGGTGCTGCCCATGCCTAATGCACCTTGCATAGGAATGAGTCCGGGATTAACCATCATGTATAGTACATAAAACAAAAGAAATGAGAGTAAAATCAGAATATAGTCTTCAACTTTCATGCTTTTTCTCTTAGTTTTTTGCAGGAGCACCAAAAGTGGAGTAATGCTTAAAATAGCATAAAACACTATTGCAAAGATGTTCTGTATGCCGCCTTTTAGCGATAGCACTCTCAATAATATCCCGATTTGCTCAAAAGGGAAACAAACAATGCTGCCAAATACTTCAGCAAATGAAAGCTTTAATATCACTACAATGGTAGATATTGCCGCAGTTATAAGCAGTACTACAGGCAAAGCTTTATTCTTCATTATAATCACCATTCCTCGTTAAACTATAATTATTGTTTTTTGATAATCTATATTTGCATCATACGTCACAAATTATCGTTTGTCAATAATTAGGCATTGAAATGATTCGATTATAATTAATGAAATGAATGAGCGCAACATCCGAAGCTGTCTTGAATCCACCACCCAATAAAATCTCGCTATTCATGAAATTGAGCCGTTGCATTTGACTTGATGCAACGGCTCTTGGCTCGCTATAGACCCAAAATCGTCCAGAGTATCCTTGCATATGGGTGGTGACAAATTTATTCCTAAATATAAAAAAGTAAAGATTCCGAATGTTAATCAGAATCTTTACTTTTATTTAAAATATCAAAACGAATTATTCGCCCATGAATAACTTAATATCATCATCAACTTGTCCGATACCTGCAATGCCAAACTTTTCAACAAGGACCTTTGCAACGTTCGGAGATAAAAATCCTGGTAAGGTAGGACCAAGATGAACATTCTTCACACCTAAATAAAGTAACGCAAGTAAGACAATTACCGCTTTTTGCTCATACCATGCGATGTTAAATGCAATCGGCAGATCGTTAACGTCCTCAAGTTCAAATATCTCTTTCAGCTTCAATGCGATTACTGCAAGAGAGTAGGAATCATTACATTGGCCAGCATCAAGAACTCTTGGAATACCACCAATATCTCCTAACTCAAGTTTATTGTAACGGTACTTGGCACATCCTGCAGTAAGGATAACCGTATCCTTAGGTAGTTTTTCTGCAAACTCAGTGTAATACTCACGAGATTTCATTCTGCCATCACAGCCTGCCATGACGAAAAACTTCTTAATTGCACCTGATTTTACTGCATCAACTACTTTGTCTGCAAGAGCAAACACTTGGTTGTGAGCAAAACCACCAACAATATTGCCTGATTCAATTTCTACAGGAGGCTTACACTGCTTTGCCATCGTAATAATTTCAGAAAAATCTTTTTTGCCATTTTCATCAGCTGTGATGTGAGGACATCCGGGATAGCCTGATGCACCGGAAGTAAAGATTCTTTTTCTGATTTCCTCGCTTCTTGGAGGTACGATACAGTTTGTAGTAAACAGAATTGGTCCATTGAAAGTTACAAATTCAGTAACTTGCTGCCACCATGAACCGCCGTAATTTCCCGCAAAATTGTCATACTTCTTGAAGAAAGGATAATAATGTGCAGGAAGCATTTCACTATGGGTATAAACATCAACGCCTGTACCTTTTGTTTGCTCCAGTAGTTGCTCTAAATCAGTGAGGTCATGACCTGAAATCAGTATTCCGGGATTGTTTCTTACACCAATATTAACACTAGTGATTTCAGGATTTCCATATTTAGAAGTATTGGCTTCATCTAACAGTGCCATGGCTTTAACACCAAACTCACCTGTCCTTAATGTTAAAGCTACGAGATCATCTGCCGACAATGAATCATCAAGGGTTGAAGCAAGTGCTTCATAGATAAATGCATTAATAGCAAGATCTTCTTTGCCGATATTAAGGGCATGATGTGTATATGCCGCCATACCTTTCAAACCATAGATAATCATTTCTCTAAGAGAACGGACATCTTCATTTTCGGTTGAAAGAACACCTACTTTTGATGCTTTGTCTAACATAGATACTCTATCGCTTACTTCAAACTCCGCTGCATCACCAAGATTAACACCGGAAACCTGTTTTTTTAGCTCGTTTCTTAAGCCAATCATTTTATAGATTTGATTTTCAATTGCACCATCATCAAAATTAGCATTTGTAATGGTGATAAAAAGGCTTTTTAGGACTTGATGATTTACTTCGCTTATGGATTTAACATCCAGTTTGCCTTTTATAACAATTTCAGAAATCCCTTTTGTAACATAAATCAGTAAGTCTTGCAATTTTGCAACTTCTTCATTTTTGCCACATACGCCTCTTACCTCACAACCGGTACCTTTTGCAGTTTCTTGACATTGATAACAAAACATACTCATAATCGTTCCCTCCTTCAGATTATTCCTTAACGGGTTCGAATTCATCTTTACCCACAAAACAAATTGGACAAACCCAATCATCAGGGATATCTTCAAAAGCAGTTCCCGGGGCTATTCCACTATCTGGATCACCTGTTTGTGGGTCATAGATATATCCGCATGGGATACATATATATTTTACCATTCTGCGTTTCTCCTTTCAACATTTTTATACAATATTTTACTATTTTAGAGGTGCAGGTGCTTTTACAACTATTAACTCTAATATGTTATTAGATGAATTTTTTACATTCATCTTCGTATTAACAGGAATTTTTAAAAGAGTTCCTTTATCATATTGGTGAACCTCTTGGTCATTTAGCCCAATAGATAAAGTCCCTCTTACCACTGTCATGTAAACGTTCGAGTTCGAAAAATGTTCTGGGAGGCCTTCATCCTTATTAAAGACCATATGAATATAATGAATATTTTCATCCTGAATAACTCTTTCAACCGCTTTTTCATCTCCAGTTGACATTTTAAAAATTTGCTCAATCATTTTATACACCTCCATAAATTTGTGCCTACATATTAGATAGCATAACCAGATAATCCCATCAAATTTGTTATTTCGATTATATCTTTATAAAATTGGTTTGTATGTTGCATTTACAACAAAATCAAACTATTTAAATTTTATTCAATATAATCAATGGCTCTGACAGGGCAAGCCAATATTGTTTGACTAAGCCTTTCTTTGTCTATTTCAGCATCAAAAGATTTTATATATGCTTTTTTACCTTGCATACCAAAAATCTCAGAATATTTCTTAGTACACAATGTGCAGCCCATACATGATTCCCTGTTTAATGTAAGTCCACTTGTTTTTTCTTCTTTCTGTACTATATTCTCGTCCTTAACAATTTTTGCAGCAATCCACGAAAATACTACGATAGCAATTACAGTTAATACCCAACGGATTGCCATAAACTTCATGCCCAAAAATTTTGCTTCGTTTAAAAGCATGGGAACCTTTATTACCGCCCAGGAACTTAAAATAATAACTAAGTTTCGTACAGAAGCCTCCTTTTTGTGGAGCATGACACACATGGGAAATGCTGCATATATGGGTCCAGCAGATATGCTACCGAGAACAAACGACAATACGATACCTTTAATTTTGGATTCTTTTCCTAAGTACTTGGTGATTTTTTCTTTTGCAACCCATGTATCCAAAAGCGCCGTAAGAACAAATATCACCGGCATTATCATAAACATTTCTTTAATGTAATAAGCACTGTTTTTAATTGATGTAACACCCATACCTGGTTTAATTACAAATATCAAGGTATAGGCAACAGCTACCACTATTAAGAAAGCATTATCTTTTGCTTTTTTTAAGATTTTCATACAATCACCCCCATTACCATAGCGATAATTATGGCAAATAAAAAGCTTAACCCATTTCTGATAGCAGTAAATTTAAACCCAAATTCTCGCTTTTCAAGCGGGAATGTTACGACCCCTACCATGGTAAGTGTAGTTAAAAATGCTACGGAAGGAACAATACTAACCCCGGCATCAACCAGTGTGCCGACAAGGGGAAAAGCAATAAAGGCAGGAATCAGAGTTACTGTTCCAAATGCCGCTGAACCCACTGTTGCTATGAACAATGATTGACTTCCCACAAATTTGGCAATATTCTCTGGCGGTAATATTGTTAGAATTAAACCAATCAAAAAAATAATTGATAAGATGCTCCCCAACATACCCTTGCCCATACCAAATGCCATTTTAAGTGCTTTCAATGTCTTAACTTTATCCTTTTTTAAGGAAATCAAAAGGAATGCGATCGTTCCTATCCACATTGCTACTGTAAAAATATCCATGCAAATCCTCCATTTCTTTTTGTAATAATACAATTATAAAGTAGTTTATCATTCTCAAATAGACACCAATGTTTCTTTTTGATATAATGTTTTTAGATGGAGGAGTAATTCACATGAATATTGACTTTTTACGAAATATTTCATTATTTTCAGCTGTAAAGGAATCTGACTTAGAAAAACTATTGGCAGGTAATCATATTTATCAAAAACACTATATGAAAAGTGCAACCGTTCATAATGCAAATGAAACTTGCCGTACATTAGATATTGTATTGTCAGGAAGTTTGGTTGCGTATTCTTTATCCACGAACGGTTCAGCAACTACGATGTTTGAATTTAGTCAGGGAAGTGTGATAGGAGCAAATTTATTATTTGGTGAAAACCACAGTTATCCTCTTAATATCTATTGTCTTACAGATTGTGAAATTCTCCACATTGACACAAATGCTGTATTAGAACTCTTGCACGACTATAATTTTACATTGCATTATATAAGGTCAATCTCCCAAAATTCGCAAGGAATAAATCAGAAGATAGCAATGTTTACTCAAAGAACACTTCGTGAAAATATTATGGATTATTTTAAACAGCAAACTATCATACAGAAATCTTCGGTAATTCTTCTTCCAATGAGTAAAAGACAACTGGCAGATTATTTTGGTGTACAAAGACCTTCTCTATTTAGAGAGCTTAAAAAATTGAAAGTGGAAGGTATTATTGAAATTAATAACCGTACAATCGCAATAAAAAAATGACATACCTTAGTTATGAAGCCTTACCAAAGTTAATCTTGATTATATCGAAAGTGTGGGCAACCTCGCCGCCATTGGCTGGGTCGCCCACTTTTTATTTCACCATCATAACCCAAGTATAGTCCAGAGTATCTGCAAAAGGATAGTAAAACAATGCTCCTACCATTATGATAAGAGCATTGTTTTATTATACTGTTTTTCCCATATTGTAAGTTTGCTTTAAAAGCTTGCTTTTGTTTTTCGCTTCTCCCGAAGCCTCTAAGCCGACACCGTGGATAATGTCCTTGAGCTTAACCTTTGGGAAGCAAGCTACCCATCCTTCGACCTCTTTAATCGTACCATCAAGTGCAGGTTTGTCAGTATCTGCGGCAGAGGCGATTAGGTAAGCCTCACGGAATTTGTAATCTGCAGAAAATAGGCAATTCATTCTGTCAATGAGAGTTTTCATCTGTCCACTCATTGCGTAGTAGTAAACAGGGGTGGCAAATACAACTACATCAGCGTTTTTCACTTTTTCTGCAATCTCGATTGCATCGTCCTGGATAATACATTTCCCTGTTTTTTGACAGGCAAGACAACCACGGCAAAAGTTTAGCTCCTTACCTACAAGGCTTACCTTTTCTACCTCGTTGCCGCTATCCTTTGCGCCTCGTGCAAATTCATCAGCCAAGATATCGCTGTTGCTGTTGGGTCTGATACTGGTGGATAACACCACTACTTTTTTACTCATTCTATGTTCTCCTTCTTATTTCAAATTTGCCTTCAAAAATGTGTCAATCGTATCAAAGGGAATAATGTCCATTTTGTCGTATAGGTCGGTATGCACCGCATTAGGAATGAGTAAAAGTTTCTTATTATTACCTTTGAGCTTTGCAAAAGCGTCCTTGCCAAAATAACAGGAGTGTGCCTGTTCACCGTGAACAATCATTACAGCACTTCGGATTTCATCGCTGTACTGCAAAATCGGCGTATTGAGAAGGGACAAAGGAGAGGTAATATTCCAGCCACCATTGGAGTTAAGGGAACGAGAATGATAGCCACGCCCTTTCTTATAGTAGTCAAAATAGTCTTTTAAGAATTGAGGGGCTTCCTCTGGAACAGCATCGGGAAGTCCTCCTGCGAGAGCATAGCTATCGTTTTTATAGTCTAGTGTACGCTGTGCGTTCATTGCCTTGCGTTTTTCATATCTCTGTTTCTCGCTGTCATCGGAATCAAAATACCCCTTTGCGGTGACACGAGTCATATCATACATTGTGGATGCAACAGTTGCTTTGATACGAGTATCGATCGCTGCGGCATTGATTGCCATACCACCCCAACCGCAGATGCCTATAATACCGATTTTGTCAGCATCTACATTCTCCTGTACCGAAATAAAATCCACAGCCGCAGAAAAGTCCTCAGTGTTAATGTCAGGGGAAGCAACATATCGAGGCTCACCACCGCTTTCTCCTGTGTAAGAGGGGTCAAAAGCTATGGTCAAATAACCCTTTTCTGCCATAGTCTGTGCGTACAGACCAGCGGATTGCTCCTTTACTGCACCGAAAGGTCCGCTCACTGCAAGAGCTGATAACTTGCCCACTGCATTTTTAGGTGTATACATATCAGCAGCAAGAGTAATGCCGTAACGGCTATGAAAGGTTACTTTCTTGTGATTAATCTTATCGCTTTTGGGAAATACCTTATCCCATTCAGTTGTTAAATTTAATTTCTGCTCCATGTGTTTTTCCTCCAATTATAATTTGTCATATTCTTCATCGGTTACTGCTTCGCACCACTCATTGGTGGTGTTTTCACCAGGGACCTCAATGGCAACATGGGCAAACCAACTGTCCTTGGATGCACCGTGCCAATGCTTGACCTCGGGTGGAATGATGACACTGTCACCTACTGTAAGCTTACGAGGTTCTTTGCCCCATTCCTGATACCAACCCTCACCGGAGGTGCAGAGAAGAACTTGTCCGCCGCCTTTAGTTGCGTGGTGGATATGCCAGTTGTTGCGGCATTTCGGTTCAAAAGTCACATTTAAAATGCCAATGCTCTCCATACAGATAGGGTTTAGGTAGCTTTTTCCGATAAAGTACTGTGCAAACGTCTCGTTTGGCTGTCCCAAGCCAAATAGTCCTGCTTTTTCAAAATCCTTAATCATTGCTATAAACCTCCTTCGCCATTCTCATTGCTGCCCAAGCATTGGGCCAGCCTGCGTAAAATGCGGCATGTGTTAAGATTTCCGCCATCTCTTCCTTGGTCACCCCATTGTTTTTTGCGTTCATAATGTGGTATTGCAGTGAGCTATCCAAAATTCCCTTAGACATAATTGCGATTACGGTGATAATACTTCTGTCACGAGGGGAGAGTTTATCTTCTCTCGACCAAACCTCTCCAAAGAGAACATCGTCATTTAGTTCTGCGAATTTGGGAGCAAAGTCCCCGAGGGCATCTCTGCCTGCTGTTTGCTTTTGCATAACTATGCCTCCTGTTTTTGTAGTGATAGGGTAATGGTTACATTTCCTGTACCCAAAGCTTCTTTTAATCTATCTGTATTATTGATTATCCCAAGCCTTGTAAAGCTCCAAGAATTGGTGTCATAATAAATGACTAACTGATTTCCTTGATATAGAATTACATCACCAAGTCTTGTAGTAATTTGTTCATCATTGGTAGGTAAGCTTTCTCCCAAAGAACCAACCTTTTAAAAGCCACCATAATCACTCATATTTATAGTAATATCACCTTTGGAAAGTAGTACCTTAAGTGCCTTGGCAGAGGAATTATCTACAAGTATTACAGAAAATATGTCTTCACCAATAATAAGACTAACTGTTTCTTCTTGTTCATATATCCCGCTACTACCTTCACTATCCTCGCTTTCCTCTTGTATGCTTGCTGAAATGCTGGCAATCGGAGTATTATATTCTTCTTGATGTATTTGTGTTTCATTTCCACAGGCTGTGGTGAACAGCAGGCAGAAGGCAACTAGTGATGTTAACAAGATGCTTTTCAACGTATCACCTCCAGCCATTTTTTAATTTCAATTTCTGCTCTGTCAATGCGACTACCGTGAATTGCCAGGCCTTGTGCCACCTTTGCGGTAGGGCACGTTTTTTGAATGTCATTTTTGCTGCTGCCAAAGCCACTGCCTTCGTGGGTACAAAAAGGGCGTATGGTTTTGCCTGTGAAATCAAAATGTTCCAAAAAGAAGGTAAAAACAGCCATAGGCATTGTTCCCCAGTAGTTTGGAAATCCAAGATAGATGACATCATATTCGGAAATGCTTTTTGGATAGGACACTAGCCTTGGACGTGCATTACCTTGCTGATCTCTCTGTGCTTCTGCAATACATTCGTTGTAATGCTTTGAATATGGCTCTTTCATTTCAATCTCGAAGATTTGGCTTTCTGTTAACCCTTTGATTATACCTGCTACTCTGCAGGTGTTACCGATTTCTAAATTTTTAAGAATACCTCCCACATAGTTTTCATCTTTGCGAGAGAAAAAGACGATTAAACTTGACATTCCTTTAAGCCTCCTTCACCTATATTTATATTATAGCAAGTAAAACATTGATTTTGAATTTCAAAATGGTTATAATAGTATTAACCTGTGGTTTATAGAAGAGGAGGTTTTGAATTTGTATAATCCATTACTTGATACTTTTATTGCTGTCGCTGACTGTGGTAGTTTTAATAAAGCGGCAGAAATGCTTTACATTTCACCTACCGCCGTGATGAAGCAGATGAACAGCTTGGAGGAGCATTTGAAATTAACTCTTATTAAGCGGGCGCAAATCGGGGTAACATTAACTGAAGTAGGTGAGCAAATTTACAAAGACGCAAAATTTATGGTAGACTATTCCCAAAAGTCTATATTATCGGCGAGAGCAATAGAAACCACCTCAGAAACAACCTTTTGCGTCGGAACATCACTGCTAAACCCTGCAAAACCGTTTATGGATATTTGGTATAAGGTCAATCAAAACTTTCCTGACTATAAGTTGCACCTAGTTCCTTTTGAGGATAATTGTGACGGAATATTATCGGAAATTGGAAAACTAGGCAAGAAGTTCGACTTTCTCATTGGTGTATGCGACTCCAAGGTTTGGCTTTCTCTCTGTAATTTCTTGCCCCTTGGTAGATATAAAAAAATGGTTGCCGTCAGGCGAGAACACCCTCTGGCAACCAAAGACAGATTAAAAATTTCGGATTTATATGGCTATACTTTGATGATGGTAAAGAAGGGTGATTCGGGTGTCAATGATTTTCTTCGCAACGATTTAGAAAAGTGTCACCCACAAATTAAGATAGAGGATACTCAGCCTTTCTATGACTTATCGGTTTTTAACCGCTGTGCTGAAACGGATAAGGTTTTACTGACCATCGAATGTTGGCAGGATGTTCATCCTGCACTTGTCACCATTCCTGTGAAGTGGGATTATAGTATTCCATACGGAATTTTGTATGCAAAGGATGCTCCTACGGATGTACTTAGCTTCATTGAGATCAGCAAACAATATACGTAATCATTTACACCAGTCACTTTTCAGTGGTTGGTGCTTGCTATATTCCCAAAATCGTCCAGTCAATGCTTGCATATAGACGGTGAACGGATTTTAATTTTCATAGCACCGAACCCCTCCCTGTTGTCTATATTTAATTAATTGAAACTTCCATTTTGCTATGGTAAACTTATTTTATATATTTACCGAGTAAAACTTTTTTGAAACGGTAGTGAGGAAAAATTTGCCCCGAAGGGGTGTATTTATATTTGCTTGATTCGCATTAGGCGGATAAACATAATGAAAACTTTACTTTGAAGATGAGGGGGAATAATTTGATTATAAAAGATAACAAGCAATTCAATATATTCCCCTCGCATGTGGGGCTGAGAAAATATATTCAATATTACAACGTCGTATTTCCATCGAATAATACATTTACCGCACAATATACGCTTATGCCTAACGCTTGCGGAACATTGTCGCTTGCTTTTGACGGAAACGCAGTCATTGCTGAACTGTGGGGAGCATCTTTAACCCCGGTATTGTTAGGAATGGAACCAAATAGTTATCATGTCCTATTGCTTGTACAACTTTCTCCCTATGGTTTGTATCAAATTACTCGTCAAAGCCAAGCGGAGTTTGCAGATAAACGACTGACGCTTGAGGATATTGACAATGAGCTGTTTTATTCGCTGCATCAGGCTTTTGTAGCATCAAAAACTGTATCCGATTTGGTGAATACTTGTGAGGAAATTTTATACCGACGCATGGAAAAGCATGTTGTTTCGGACTCTTTGGTGTTGGCAACCAAAGTGATTTCTGATAATTATGGACAAATACAAGTGAAAGAAGTTGCCAGACAATCCCATTATAGTGGGCGACAGCTAAACCGCTTGTTCCTTGTGCAAATTGGAATGAATGTTAAGGACTTTATACGCTTAACTCGCTTTAATTATGTATTAAAGCACATTCAAAAATCGCCTTGCTTTTTTGCGGCATTGTCGCAACAAGCTGGATATTTCGACCAAGCCCATTTTGATAAAGATTTCAAGGCTATCAGTGGCGTTACCCCACAAAAGTATCTGAAAACAATGTCGGATTTTTACTATGACGGCACAGAGATATACGATACACTATCCTCAAAGGGGGATTGAAAAATGAAATATCAAGGTTGTCTTTTAGCGGTTAAGGATATAGCCGCATCGAAACATTTTTATGAAAAGGTGCTTCATCAAAACGCGGTAATGGATATTGGCGTACATGTGACCTTTGAGGGGTTTTCTCTGCAACAAGGATATGCCGAACTCGTTGGCATATCGGTCGATAGCGTGGAAGAGCAATCGCACAACTTTCAAGTTTATTTTGAAGTGGAAGATTTAGACAAGGTATACGCCAAACTAAAAAGCATATCCAGTTTGCAGTGGGTACACGAAATCAAAGAATACCCGTGGGGGCAGCGTGATATTCGGGTATATGACCCCGACAAGCACATTGTAGAAATTGCAGAGGATATGACCACGGTTATCAAACGCTTTTTTAATCAAGGCATGTCGGCAGAAGAAGTTGCTACACGCACAATGTTCCCTCTTGAGGTTGTAAAACAGTATGCGTTAGGCTTTAGTATGTGATACACGGCGGCTTTGGTAAACCAAAGCCGCTATTTTATTCCAAACAAGATTGGAGGAGACGGACAATGAGTAAATATGAGCCGCTTTGGAAGGCGATAGGTCAACGCACGGAGAACAGCTTCGCGCTGACCTATGCCGAGATTGAACAGATTCTGGGCTTTCCCATCGACCACGCCTTTTTAACCTTCAAGAAGGAGCTGCCCGTCTACGGCTATGAGGTGGATAAGATCTCCATGAAGGCACAGACGGTGACGTTCAAACGCTGCACTTGACAAGCGGTGCGTTTCTGCCATCATCGGCTTCACCCATCCAAGAGGAGGAATACTATGAACTGGGAGCCATGGACAGGCTGTTACAAGATAAGTGATGGCTGTACAAATTGCTATTTTTATGGGCCGTATGCAAAACGCTATGGTCAAAGCACAATACAAAAAACAGATAAATTTGATTGGCCCGCAAGGAAAAATGCAAAGGGAGAATACAATATCAAAGGCAACAAAATTCTTCCAACCTGTTTTGCGACTGACTTTTTCCTGCCAGAAGCAGACGAGTGGCGTAAAGACATTTGGGCTATCATCAAGGAAAGAACAGATATTGATTTCTTGATTTTAACAAAGCGAATTGACCGTTTCCCCCAATCGCTTCCGTCTGATTGGGGTACAGGCTATGACAATGTGAATATTGGCTGTACTGCCGAAAATCAAACACTCGCCGATTACAGGCTTCCGCTCTTTTTATCCTATCCGATAAAGCGGCGCTTTATTGCCTGCGCCCCACTTTTAGAAGCGATAGATTTAACACCATATCTTGATGGCATAGACCATGTTACCGTTGGCGGCGAAACAGGACGAGAAGCCCGTATGTGCGATTATGATTGGGTACTTAATATCCGTGAACAATGCGTAACAGCAGATGTAACCTTTTGGTTCAAGAATACAGGCTCACTTTTCAAACGTGACGGTGTAGTGGAAAAAATAAATCCATTTAAGCAAAACAGTGTGGCAAAAGAGCTCGATATTGATATTTCAGATGGGAAAAGGTTGTTCTGATCAAATCAATGGGGTAAAGCATTATTGCCTATTTTGTTTAACAAATATTCTGTATGAACCAAATGAGCAGACAGCTTATTGAGACTAAATCGGTTCTACCAAAACTAATCACGATTACTATGAAAATATGGGCAAACCTTGCTATCAAGCTCGGGTTGCCTACTTTTTGTTTTACAGTCACATCCCGAGTATAGTCCAGAGTATCCTTGCATTAGGTCGGTGAACGGATTTTAATTTTCATAAACAGCGCTTCCTTTCATATTGACATTTTTTGATGTGAAGCATATACTATATCATATCAAGATAATTTGATGTGAGGTGATAAACGTTGGAGCTTACTCCGGAGAAGAACGCTAATGTATTTAAGGCATTTTGCGATGAAAAGCGGCTTGCCATTTTGGAACTGCTGCGCAGCGGTGAAAAATGCGCCTGCGTGCTCATTGATCAAATGGAAATCGGTCAGTCCTCCTTGTCCTATCACATGAAGATTTTATGTGAATCGGGTATTGTCGAAAGCAGACAGGAAGGCAAATGGACACATTATAAAATCAGTGAACAGGGCAGCCACGAGGCCATGCTCCTGTTAAAAGCAATTACCACCCCCAATGCAACCGCTGAAGATACTCGTTGTTGCAATCAATAACGGCCATCTGATGGAAGATGGCTTTTATTCGGCACAACATATCAAGTTTTTTTGATATGACTATTGAATTTAAGAAAGAGAGGCGCTTACCCTATGGAGATCCTTCAAAATACGTGGCTGTTCTTTCAAGACCAAGTGCTTGGAATGAAATGGCTCAACGCCCTAATCGGTAATCTGCTCTCGTTGTTCGGTCTTGATGTAACAGGACGAATTGGTGGCAGCGTTCAATTCTTTATCTATGATGTACTAAAAATCACCGTACTGCTCTGCGTGCTGATTTTCATCATCTCGTACATTCAAAGCTACTTCCCGCCGGAACGAAGCAAGAAAATTATGAGCCGCTTTCACGGCGTGTGGGCAAATATCATGGCAGCACTGCTTGGCACGGTAACGCCTTTTTGCTCTTGCTCCTCCATACCTCTGTTCATTGGATTTACCAGTGCCGGACTGCCCCTTGGCGTGACTTTTTCCTTTCTGATTTCCTCACCCATGGTAGACCTCGGGTCGCTCGTTCTGCTCATGAGCATCTTTGGCACAAAGGTCGCTATCGTCTATGTCGTTGTGGGCCTGGTTATCGCGGTCGTTGGCGGTACGCTGATTGAAAAACTTCACATGGAAAACTATGTGGAAGAATTCATTCGCTCGGCAAGCGGCGTAGATTTTGAATCGCCTGACTTAACCCGCAAAGAGCGTGTCATTTACGCCAAGGATCAGGTGGTGTCAACCTTCAAAAAAGTTCTGCCGTACATTCTGGTTGGCGTGGGCATCGGAGCTATCATCCACAACTGGATTCCTGAAAGCTGGATTGAGATGGTGCTTGGCAGCAATAATCCTTTTGGGGTAGTGCTGGCAACTCTGCTTGGCGTTCCCATGTACGCTGACATTTTCGGCACGATTCCGGTGGCCGAAGCGCTGCTCTACAAAGGCGCGCAGCTTGGTACGGTTCTCTCCTTTATGATGGCAGTCACAACGCTTTCCCTGCCCTCCATCATCATGCTGCGCAAGGCGGTAAAGCCGAAGCTGTTGGGCACATTTATTGCCATCTGCACCATCGGCATTATCATTGTTGGCTATCTGTTTAATATTTTCCAGTATCTACTGGTTTAATGGGAGGGAAAGAGAATGGCTAAAAACTGGTATCCAGTCATCGATTATCTTGCTTGCACTGAATGCGGAACCTGCGTGGATTTTTGCTCCCACAGTGTTTATAACAAAGCAAAAGCCCCGTCCCCTGTGGTGATGCAACCCGGAAACTGCATTGACCGTTGCCACGGCTGCGGCAACAAGTGTCCGGCAGGCGCCATCTCCTATGTAGGCGACGATACTGGCTGGACACCGCCAAACGGCGAATGCAGTGCAAAAAAAAGCGTAGATTGCTGCCGCGGCGGGGCTTGTGAGGAGGATTCCTCCAAGGCTGTGCTTGTGGAATATCTCTATCTTGATCTCAATACCTGTGACCGCTGTATCGGCGCCGATGCGGTACTGGAAGAAGTTTTGGGCAGTATCGCGCCCGCTCTGGAGGCTGCCGGATATACCATGCGGCTTCAAAAGGTACAGATCGCCACAAAAGAACTGGCGGAGCACTACCGATTCCTTGCGTCGCCCACCATTCGTGTAAATGGGCAGGATATCTGCGGACCTGTTGCGGAAAACACCTGCGGCTGCTATGGTGAAATCAGCGGAACCGATGTGACCTGTCGTACCTTTGCATACAAAGGTCAAGCCTATGAAGTACCGCCCAAAGCCATGCTGGCCGAAGGAATTCTAAGAGCTGTGCTCGGCATGGTGCAGCCCGTTTGTGACTGCGGCGAGTATTCACTTCCAGAAAATCTCAAAAACTTCTTTGAGGGAAAAGCTGTGAAGACCGGTTGCTGCCCTGAAGGTACTTGCGGATGAGTAAACAAAGGATATAAAAACAGTTATTCCACTTTTGATTTTCGCCGTCATTGCCGAGATTGACCTTTACGGTTTTGGGTATCCTTGCGGCCACGGCGGGCAGCCTTGTATGGAGTGTTTTGCTACTGCTGCTCTATTTCATTGGGCACGGCATTCTCGCCGTGATTGCGGAGCCTTCCATGGGCTTTGCCCAAAAGCTCTCCCAAAGCGAGAAGTATGGAAAAGCCAGCGCTATTTTGAAAATCGTCATGGGCGCGGTGATCCTGCTCATCGGTTTCTATTTGTTATATTCAGGTTTCTAATCATGAATTTAAGGAGGTTTTTATTATGGCATTGTTTGGTTTTGGTAAAAAGAAAAATGCAGAGGAAGAATTGGTGCAGTGTGGTTGCGGGGAAATGTGCAAGCCCTCCGAAATTGCCGCAAAGAAAGCTGACGAAGAAGCAAAAGCAAAAAACTCCGGTTGCTGCTGTGGCGGTGACTGCAATACAGAAACGATTGCGGAAGCCGAAAAAGCAAAAGTGAGCGGTTCATCCGTCAAGGTGCTTGGCTCGGGCTGTGCAAAGTGCAATCAACTGGAAGCGGCTACCTTGGAAGCGCTCAAAGAGCTTGGCATGGATGCCACCATTGACCATGTGACAGACTTTACACAGATCGCTGCTTACGGTGTGATGACAACTCCTGCATTGGTTGTGGACGGCAAGGTCGTTTCCTTTGGAAAGGTTTTAAAAAAGGACGAGGTCGTTAAAATCCTGCAAAAAGTACGGGGGTAAATTTATGGCAAAGGAAAAATCACAAAGCATTGGCTTCTTTCAAAAATACCTGACCGTGTGGGTTGCTCTCTGTATGACGGCAGGTGTTTTAATTGGTAAACTTTTACCTGCCGTTCCTGCATTTTTAGGCCGTTTTGAGTATGCCAGAGTTTCTATTCCGGTCGCCATCCTCATTTGGGTGATGATTTATCCCATGATGATGAAGGTGAATTTCCAGAGCGTCAAAAATGTGGGGAAAAACCCAAAGGGGTTATTCGTCACATGGGTGACAAACTGGCTCATCAAGCCGTTCACCATGTACGGTATCGCCGCGCTATTTTTCTATGTGGTTTTTAAGGGCTTGATTGCCCCTGACCTCGCCAAGGAGTATCTGGCGGGTGCAGTACTCTTGGGTGCGGCACCCTGCACAGCGATGGTGTTCGTCTGGAGCACGCTCACCAAAGGAAACCCTGCCTACACCGTAGTACAGGTAGCAACCAACGATTTGATTATTCTGGTTGCCTTTGTGCCGATTGTGAAATTCCTACTGGGCGTTTCCAACGTGTCCGTGCCATGGGACACGCTGATTTTATCGGTCATTTTATTTGTAGTCATTCCGCTTGCGGGCGGTATTCTGACCCGTGTGCTGGTGACAAATCGCAAGGGCACAGAGTATTTTGAAAACACCTTTGTCCATAAATTTGATAATGCCACCAGCATTGGTCTGCTGCTCACTTTGGTATTGCTGTTTTCCTTCCAAGGTGATGTGATTTTGAATAATCCGCTGCACATTCTACTCATTGCTGTGCCGCTTGTTTTGCAAACTTTCCTTATTTTCTTCATCGCTTATTTTGCTTGCAAATGGCTGAAGCTGCCCCATGATATTGCCGCCCCTGCGGGGATGATTGGCGCGTCCAACTTCTTTGAACTGTCGGTCGCTGTGGCGATTGCATTGTTTGGTACTACTTCACCGGCGGCTCTTGCCACCGTAGTTGGCGTGCTGACCGAGGTGCCGGTGATGCTGTTGCTTGTAAAAATCGCCAACAAAACGAAAGGATGGTTTCCAGTATGAGCAAACCTAAAGTAGCATTTATCTGCGTACACAACTCCTGCCGCAGCCAAATTGCCGAAGCACTGGGCAAGTACCTTGCGTCTGATGTCTTTGAAAGCTATTCTGCCGGAACGGAAGTAAAGCCGCAAATCAATCAGGATGCTGTGCGGCTGATGAAGCAGATTTATGGCATCGACATGGAGCGAACTCAGCGCAGTAAGCTGCTGGAGGAGATTCCCCCAGTGGATATCGTGGTGACCATGGGCTGCAATGTGCAGTGTCCTTTTTTGCCCTGTATGCACAGGGAGGATTGGGGGTTAGATGACCCAACCGGCAAAAGCGATGTGGACTTTGAACGTACTATAAAAGCAATCCGCTCTAAAATTGAGAATTTGAGAGAGCGAATCGCTGACAACAAACTATAAAGAACGAGGCTGGCGTTTGTCAGCCTCGTTTTCCTATTCTCCGTTACATCCCCAGTATCGTCCAGTCAATACTTGCATAAGGACAGTGGAAATTTGCGGCAACATATGGTACGATAACTTTTAACAAGTATTTGAATTGCTAATTATTTATAATCTGTACAGTAATTAAAGGCATCCGTAAACTCCTGCTGCAGCCAAATTACGGAGATTATCGGCAAGCACTTTATCTCATATGTGCAACTTATATCAGGTAATTGTCTGTGAGAATTGATATACTGGAGAAAGGAGTGAAGCAAATGTCTGTTCAAACAATAGAAACAATGGCAAAGTGGGTAGAAAATAACATAACAGAAAGCCCAAGCCTGCAAGATATGTCATCATATGTTGGTTATTCACCGTATTACTGCTCTACAAAGTTTCGGGAGCACATGGGTATGACATATAAACAATTTCTTGCCCAATGTAAATTAAAAGCTGCTGCTAATGATCTTTGCATAACCAATGACAGAATAACCGATATTGCTTTTCGATATGGGTACTCGTCATCTGAAGCGTTTGCAAGAGCTTTTTCACAAGCGTTTCAATGCTCGCCACGCCAATATCGGAAAACTTCCGGTGTTTCTCTTAGCTCACCTTAGTCTATAGGGCGTATTGCTCCCTCCGAATTTGTAAATGCGAGGAGATAAAATGTCTGACAAGTTTGGAAGAAATGATCTCTGCTGGTGTGGCAGCGGTCGAAAATATAAGAAATGTCATGGCCCTATTGATGAGCAAATTGAAATCTACCGCTTAAAGGGATATGAAGTGCCTTATCGAAAATTGCTTAAAACAAAACAACAGATTGAAGGTATTCGGGAAAGCAGCAAACGAAACATCGCTTTACTGGATTTCATTGCAAATTATGCGGTTGATGGAATCACCACGGAAGAGCTTGACCGGCTTATCTTCGAAAAAACCAAGGAACTGGGAGGCGTTCCAGCAACACTCAATTTTGACGGATACCCTAAGAGCGTGTGTATCTCAATTAATGATGTTGTATGTCATGGTATCCCCTCTGATCGTATATTCCTGCGAAACGGCGATATTGTAAATATTGATGTGTCTACAATTTATAACGGATTTTTTTCAGATTCTTCACGCATGTTTTGCATTGGTGCTGTTTCCGCTGAGAAACAAAAACTGGTTGATGTTGCGAAAGAGTGTGTGGAGCTGGGCATTGAACAGGTAAAACCGTGGGGATTTCTTGGTGATGTTGGGCAAGCTGTTCAAGACCATGCAAGGGAAAATGGATATTCTGTCGTTCGAGAAATCGGAGGCCACGGTATTGGTCTACAATTTCATGAAGATCCTTGGGTCGGTTATGTGACAAAGCAAGGAACAGGAATGCTCTTAGTCCCAGGACTTGTTTTTACTGTAGAGCCTATGATAAATATGGGAAAATCCAATATAGTAACAGATAAATGCGATAATTGGACTATTCGCACTGCTGATGGGAAGCCTTCTGCGCAATGGGAAAAACAGGTGTTAGTAACCGAAACTGGTTATGAGGTGTTGGCATATTAATGAACAGTTAGGAATAACCAGAATTTCTTATTATGAGCATAATGAGAACCTAAATGAGCAGACCCAGCTCCTTGCAGAACTGGACCTACTCATTATTACTACATGCCAAGAATAGTCCAGACAATCCTTGCATAAAGACGGTGAACGGATTTTTGTTTTCATTTTAATTCTCCTTACATCTTCTATAATATTCTGGTTGACAATGATTGCAATCTTGCATATAATATATAGAATCTCTTTGCACTGCATTACATTCAGCATGAATGCGAGATCAACAGTACAAACTGAGCAGGCGATGAACCTTTTTGTAAAGGTCATGGGGCCGGGCCGCCCAATGAGCGGCAACAGATTGCAATTTGAGCACATCTGTGGGACAGTAGTATGTTCCATAGGTGTGCTATTTTTTATACCCTGATGGAACACATGACCCCGAAATGGAGTGCCATAGAGCTATCAAACGACTGCCGAAAGGCTAAAACGGAGGTAACTTTTATGACAGACAAAAAGCAAAACATGGCTGGCTTAACCGCCACCGAAGCAAAACGATTGCAGGAGCAATATGGTAAGAATGAATTGACCGCACGGAAAAAAGAAAGCTTTTTCAAAAAAATCCTGCATATTATCTGCGAACCAATGTTCTTACTGCTCATTGTTGCTGCGACCATTTATTTTATTCTGGGAGAATCCAGGGATGGTGCGATTATGCTCATTTTTGTGGTGGGCATCATTAGCATTGATGTAATTCAAGAATGGAAAACCGATAAAGCCCTAAATGCCCTGAAAGATTTATCTGCCCCGCATGTCACTGTTATTCGTGATGGCAAGGAGCAGACCATTGCAAGTGCTGACCTTGTGCCCAGCGACTTAATGATGATTTATGAGGGGGTTAAAATCCCGGCAGACGGCATTATAATAAAATGTAACGACCTGTGTGTCGATGAATCTTCGTTGACCGGCGAAGCGGAAGGTGTGTGGAAAATCAACACTGAGAGTGCAGATTCAACAAGCGACTATTGGCGGCGTGATTATTGTTATGCTGGCACGCTGGTTACACAGGGCACAGCAACGGTACTGGTAGATAAAATTGGTGGCAGCACCGAATATGGAAAAATCGGTGCTAATGTTGCATCTGCACCAGAGGAACCCACACCCCTACAAAAGCAAACCGGAAGTCTTGTTAAACTATGCGCAGGAATTGCTGCAGTCTTGTTTGCCCTTGTAGGAATATTCACATGGCTAAATATTCCTGACCACAGCTTTGGCGACAGGCTGATTGAAAGCATTTTGTCGGGCATCACCCTTGCCATGGCAATGATTCCAGAAGAGTTTCCTGTCATCCTCACGGTATTTTTATCAATGGGAGCTTGGCGACTTGCCAAAAAGCAGTCACTGGTGCGCAAGTTGCCTTCAGTGGAAACGCTTGGCGCCGTATCTGTGCTATGCGTAGATAAAACAGGTACCATCACGATGAATCAGATGACCGTGCAGGATACGTGGGCTACTGATGGCAACACCATAGCACTTTGTGAAGTAATGGGTATGGGCTGCGAGACCGATGCCTATGACCCAATGGAAAAGGCAATGCTCAAGCATTGCGAAACCCTTGGAATTTTAAAGGAAGATCTTTTTGCTGGAGAACTAATCAGCGAATATGCCTTTACAAATGAGTTGAAGATGATGGGGCATATTTGGCGCAGAGATGACGGAATTACCGTTGCCGCAAAAGGGTCCCCTGAGCGTATCTTAACTATTTGTAAGCTTACAGATTTAGAAAAACAAACAGCAGAACAGAAGATCACCGAAATGTCCAAACAAGGTTTGCGTGTAATTGCAGTTGCCACTGCAAAGCTACAAAGTGAAGCAGAAATTCCTGCACAGATCACAGACTGCCATTTAACGCTTTGCGGACTGATCGGGCTTGCCGACCCACCCCGTGAAGGTGTAAAAGCAGACATCGCCGTTTGCAATAAAGCGGGTATTCGTGTTGTTATGATTACAGGTGATAATGGCATCACCGCCGCGTCTATCGCAAAGAAAATCGGTATGCAAAACAGCGACCATATCATTACAGGCGATATGCTAAGCGAAATGACCGATGAAGAACTGCGTGAAAAAGTGAAGGATGTCAGCATTTTTTCTCGTGTCATTCCTGAACATAAAATGCGTATTGTAAAAGCATTCAAAGATAACGGTGAAATTGTCGCGATGACCGGTGATGGCGTGAATGATGCACCCGCTCTCAAATATGCCGATATTGGCATTGCAATGGGTAAACGCGGCAGTGAAGTTTCCCGTGAAGCAGCAGATCTCATTCTAATGGACGACAATTTTACTACTATTGTAGAAACGGTAAAAGACGGTCGCCGTATTTATGATAACATTCGCAAGGCTGTGGGCTATGTGTTCACCATTCATATTCCCATTGCCTTTGCCTCCTTACTTGCACCAATCCTTGGCATTGCCCCCTCAGCACTGCTTTTACTTCCTCTCCACGTTGTTCTGCTCGAGCTACTCATTGACCCTACCTGCTCGATTGTACTAGAGCGTCAGCCTGCCGAAGCAGACATTATGGAGCGAAGCCCTCGAGATCCAAAGGAAAAACTGTTGACCGCAAAAACTCTAGCCAAAAGCATTTTGCAGGGACTTATCATTTTTGCGGCCTCCTTTGGAACGTATTACGTAATCCTCGATGGAAATGTTGATAATGCACCAGTTGCCCGGGCAATGGGGCTTGCAATTATCATGCTATCCAACTTGTTTCTTGTACAGGTCAATAGTTCTGATCACGATTTTACCTTTCAATCGGTAAAGCGCCTTGTGAAAGACAAAGTGATGTGGGCAGTTAACCTTGGTACACTGGCTATGCTTGGCATTATTTTGTATTCGCCACTCAATGGCTTATTAAAGTTGGCACCACTTTCTGCTTCTCTGTTATTAAAGGCTGTTATTATTGCATTTATCGCAGTGTTTTGGTTTGAGTTAGTGAAACTGGTAAAACGACAAAAACTGAAAAATGGTTCAATGCAATAAAAATAAGAGCTGCGTGAATTCTCACGTGGCTCTTACTTTTTTTACATGTATTGTGGTTTCAATCCCCCAATCTATCGGCATCTGCCTTAGTTTTGTGCACTGTGCCATGCGGATGATGTGGTGGTGCATAAATTGAATAGAGTTTTAAAGGGCATCGCCCTTTATTAACAACATTATGCCATGTTCCGGCAGGGACAAAAATAACATCATCTGCTGCTATACATTGCTGGAAATCCAATTGCTCTTTGCGGTTTCCCATCAAAGCAACACCGTTTCCTTGTTCGATACGCAAAAACTGATCAGTATCTGGATGTATCTCTAACCCAATTTCACCGCATACGGGAATACTCATCAGAGTTAACTGCAGGTGACATCCAGTCCACAATGTCGTGCGATAGTTCTGATTCCGCCCAGTTGCTTGCGAAATGTTGGTAACATAGGGATAAGGCCCATGGTCTTGTTGGCATGACTCTACGGTCTGATTTCCGCAACCCCTTCTGTTTTCATTATATCGACTCACAAAAAAACACCTCCTTTTTCAGCTTAGGTAACATCACAAAATTATAAATTGCATAGCATTACCCTTATATATCTTATGCGATTGGATTAATAGGGTGATTGAATCCTGAGGGTAATTACACTTAAACCCCTCTCGATGATATTAATCCTGGATACAAAGATAGGCTTACAACCTTTTTAATAAAGTAAATAAGGAGCTACATCACGTTGTGATATAACTCCTTATCTTTATTGTTCCGAATATTCTATTGCATGAACCGGACATGCCTTTATTACACTTTGGAGTTTTTCATAATCAAGAGCCTGTTTATCATATGCTTTGACAACAGCTTTTTTCCCTTGCATTATAAACAGTGTGGGATAGTTCTTTGCACAAAGGGTACAGCCCATACAGGCATCCTTGTTAATATGGAGGCCGGGCTTAGCCAGCATTTCTCCCGGTAGATCCTCATCCCGAATAATTTTTGCCGAAATCCATGAGAAGATGATTATGGCAAGTACAGTGAGCGCCCAACGAATGGCCATGAACTTGGGACCTAAAAACTTTGCTTCATTACCTTCTGGCACTTTCTACCCAGCAAAAATCGGAATCTGTTTTGCTACCTATCACAAAAAAGCAGCTTGCTGACTACTTCGGTGTACAACGCCCCTCACTTTTCAGGGAACTGAAACGAATGAAGGACGAAGGCTTAATTGAGATTGCAAACAAAAAAATATATATCAAATTTATCAGTGAGCCATGGTATTTTTCTTAAGAAGCTTTACCCTTATTTTAGATTATGAAATTAAGCCGTTGCATCTTTATCTTGATGCAACGGCTCCTGCTTTGTCTACATCCCCAAAATCGTCCAGAGTATCCTTGCAAAAGGATGGCGAACGGACTTTTTCATAGTATCTGTGTCCTTTCCATTGTTCATATTTGTTTAATTGAAAGTTCCGCTTTACTATGGTAAACTCACTTTATATATCTGCCGTGTAAAACTTTTGTGAAACGGTAGCATGGGAAATTAACGCTCGGTGAGCAAGTTTTATATAATTTATATAATGTGTGAGGTGGTGCAATAAATGTTTAATGAAATTTGTATCTATGAGGCAAAGATTGAAAAGCAAGAGGAAATTGAGCAACTTATGAAAGAGGTTGCCGCCTTTTATATGGAGCAGGATGGTGTTATTGAAG
>JAEZPX010000056.1 GCA_023413275.1 Bacillota bacterium
TTTCTACTCCACGTTTTTTAATTAATCTAAAAAGTGATTACAAAAAAAAGCTGTTTACTTTATTAAAGTAAACAACTTTTCTATACCTATAAAGGCATATTTGCAAATTTAAATATACTTTTTTAACCAAAAGAACATTTTTCTTATGCTTTCGGATTTCCTAAAGCCTCTATGCAGTGAAAAAAGAAAAATCAATGTTCGGACTCATAACCCAAATATATTACTTATTTATATTGAAATAGCTGAACACTGAAACCGCTTGGATCTTTTATGAAAAAGAATATTGCATCAGGGGTGTCAAAAGGACCTCCATATATTTTTATATTTTTCTCTTCTAAAGATTTCATCATGTCTTTCGCAGATGTAATGGCAAAACCTATTGAGACAGCTCCACCAAAAGTGACATCATCGTGATTCTCATCTTCTAAAAGTTCTACCAGAGTTTCTCCATCAACCCCATTCCCCACGAATGCTATTTCCACTCCTTTTCCTGCTTTAAAACGGTTCACAACCTGAAGACCAATCACTTGGGTATAGAAAGCGATGGATTCTTCCAGATTTTTCACATGTAATGTTGTCCATAAAAACTTCATATTAATTCATCTCTCCTTTATACTTTTTTGTTGATAAAAATCCTAAGAAATATAATTCTACCTATGTTCAAAATGTGTTTTTCTTTGCTGGCCTCCAACAGTCTTTAAAAAATAAAATAAGAATAATTCTGTTTTAATAATAATGAACCATTAAATTGAACTCTGTTTGTTTTAATACTGCCATAAGATAGTACAGATTGCAACGAAAAATTGCAATTTTTTCGCTGATGATTTCATAGTCTATTTTTTTTAGATTTCCATCCAAAAAGCAAAAGTTGATATTTAATAATTATAAATGAAAAAGCTGTTGAATTATTGATTTTCAATGATTCAACAGCTTTCATTCTTCTAGTGCAAGTTTCGTTTCTGCTATTAAATAGTATCCTGTTTCTTCCTAATTAATATATAGTATAAAACGTAATCACTTCCATGTCTTTCATCTCTTATTTTGCCCAAATGGCTTTCAAGTCATCATCGGGAGATGAAATCGGTTTTAAATCAAATTTATCCACCAAAACTTGCATGATATTTGGTGTAATAAATGCTGGCAAGGATGGTCCAAGACGAATATCTTTTATTCCCAAGGAAAGCAGTGCTAGAAGGATTCCCACCGCCTTTTGTTCATACCAAGAAAGCACTAAGGAAAGGGGTAAATCATTCACACCACATTCAAATGCTTCAGCCAAAGCCATAGCTACCTTTACTGCAGAATAGGAATCACTGCATTGTCCACAATCCAGCACCCTAGGAAAACCTGCCACTGTTCCCAAATCCAGCTTGTTGAAACGGAATTTGCCGCAGGCCAATGTTAAAATAATTGTATCCTTTGGTGTTTTTTCTGCGAATTCGGTATAATAGTTTCTTCCTGGTCTTGCTCCGTCACAACCACCAATTAAGAAGAAATGTTTGATTTTTCCGCTCTTTACTGCATCAACAATTTCGCCTGCATGGCTTAAAATCGCATGATGAGCAAAACCAATGGTAATTCTTTTTTCAGGCTCATCTTCCTGCCAGCCCTTCAACTCTAAGGCCTTCTTAATGATAGGGGTAAAATCTTTTTTGCCATTGACCTCATCTATATGGGGACAATCGGGCATTCCCACAATGCTTGTTGTAAACAATCTATCTTTATAACTATCCTTTGGCTTTTGTACGCAGTTGGTAGTCATTAAAATACATCCGGGTATTCCATCAAACTCTTCCTGCTGTTTCTGCCAAGCTCCGCCGTAATTTCCCACTAGATGTTTATATTTCTTTAATTCTGGATATGCATTTGCAGGAAGCATCTCACAATGGGTATAAACATGAATGCCCTTCCCTTCTGTTTGCTCCAGCAATTCTTTTAAATCCTTAAAATCATGACCCGAAACAATAATAAAGGGGCCTTTTTTCTTTGTAATCAAAACCTGTGTAGGTTCAGGGTTGCCATATGCCCCTGTAACTGCTGAGTCTAACACTTCCATACACTTAATATTTGTTTTCCCCAGTTCCATATTTAAGTTAAACAGATCATCAACACTTAGGCTATCATCAATTGTCCCAGATAAACCTTTATAAAAGAAATTATTCACTTCATCATCAAATTTGCCCAGAATATATGCATGATGAGCATAAGCCGCCATTCCTTTAAAACCATAAATCAATAGCTCTCTTAATGCACGAATATCCATATCCAGCTTCTCATCAGCCATAATACCTAACTTCTTCGCATCTTCCAGCATTCCTTCCATGGTAGCCGGAGCTTTGTATTTTGCGGCCTCTGGAACATTCATTATTTCGCCAACTGCTTTTTTCAGTTCTTCTTTTATTTCCTCAGCCTTTTTCACATATTCTACAAATCGTGTTGGATCAAAATTTACATTTGTTAGGGTTGAAAACATGCCATCAACGACGAACTTATTAATTTCACTTCGGATCTTTAACCCTTTCTCCAAATTTTTCTGACCGTAAAACCCAATTCCCTTTAATTCGTGAATCAAAACATCTTGCAGATTTGCAACAGTGGGATTTTTCCCACATACACCCGATTTCACACAGCCTTTTCCACCTAATGTTTGTTCACATTGATAACAAAACATTGAATTATCCATAAATTAACCTCCTCGTCTTTATTCTAATCTAAATTAGTTTTCCAAATTGAAGGTAGACTATTCCAATTAATATAAAAAATCAGAATAATAGTAAAAAAGCCGCCTGACAAATCTGATTGATTTTCAGGCGGCTTATAAAGCTCATATCATATTAAATTATACAATACCAAATGATCCTAAGGTAACTATTACAATTGCTGCAATGGTAGGAATAACTACTGTAACCATACCAAGATGAGCATAGCTTTCCTTATGTGTCATACCTGTGATGCCAAGAAGTGTTATTACCGCACCATTATGAGGCAAACTATCCAAACCACCGCAGGCAACAGCAGCAACTCTATGGAGAACTTGAATGTCAATACCTCTTGCCATAGCCTGATCCATAAAGGTTTGTCCAAATGCTTCAAGGGCAATACTTACACCACCGGAAGCAGAACCTGTGATACCTGCAAGCACAGAACTTGAAATAGCTGTTGTAACAAGAGGGTTTGAAGATATACCCATCAATGCACCACCAACAATACCAAAGGCCGCAAGGGTTTTGATAACATTACCATAACCAACTTCACTGGCAGTGTTCATAATAGCAAGGAATGATCCCTGAACACCCTCTTTTAAAGTGGACATAATACCTTTTTTGAATCTCTTAACATTTAATGAAATTGCGAAAGCGATTGCTACAATTAAAGATAAAATCAAACTCCAGTTTCCAAGAACTGCAGAAGGAGCGATATTATACTTGTCCTGCAAATAGCTAAAATCCATACCTGGGAAAACAATCTTAGAAAGAACAAAGTTTCCAATTAACACAATTAAAATAGGAATAATTGCTGTCCCAAAACTAGGCAAATCACTTGAATCTACAGTGTTTAAGTTTTCATTTGGATGATTCCCATAACCTTCTCCAGCTTTTTTCGCTTTTGAAGCTCTTGAAATGATATAAAGAGTACCACCAAAGAACATGATCAGCGCAGCTACAATACCCAAAACAGGTGCAGCAAAAAGGTCAGTACCTAGATATTTCATAGGAATAGCATTCTGAATCTGTGGTGAACCAGGTAGTGCTGACATAGAGAAAGTAAGTGTACACATACCAATGGTAGCTGGCAACAATCTCTTTGGAATATTAGCTTCTCTAAATAAAGCAGCACCAATTGGATAAAGGGCAAAAGCTGCAACGAACATAGAAACACCACCATAAACGATGATCCCACCAGCAATTACGATTGCCCAAATTTCTTTACCTTTACCAACTTTTTTTGCAATGAACATAGCGATGGAATTCGCTGTTCCCGTATCATCCATTACCTTACCAAACAATGCACCTAATAAGAATACAGGATAGTAATTCTTTACGTAGTTTGCGGCATTAGTCATAAATGTTTCTGTGTATGTAGCCAAAAGATGAACTTCCCCACCATCAAAAAGGGAAAAGCATGTTGCAAGCAGAGCTAAAATTGGTGCCAAAAGAATAACTGACCAACCTCTATACGCCAGATAAATCAAAAGGCACAATGATAATAAAATACCTATAAATCCAATCATTTTTAATCCTCCTAAATTATGTTAGAAAACCACAAACCCCAAAAAATTCTCCTCTTCCCTACCACTCCTTTTAGAATATTTTCTATTCTGTCTGTTATTTATTTAAATACGCAAGTTCTGAGTTTTGCGCAATAATTTAATATGAGTTCATTAGCAATTATGTTTTATTATGAAGATTTTAATGCGCAAGAATCCCGGGTTATCCTGCGCAAAAAAGAAGTTAAGCGAATTGTTTATTTACCAATAAACTTAGCAGGTCTTTTTTCAAGAAAAGCAGCAACGCCTTCAACCTTATCAGCTGTGGAGAACAGAAGGCCTGTAACATCTCTTTCCAGCTCAAGAGCGTTGACCATATCCATTTCCTTACCTCTGTTGATTGCAACCTTACACATGGAAATTGCTTTTGGTGCCTTTGTAAGAATAGTAGCCATCATTTCTTTTGCAGAAGATAGCAATTCCTCAGGAGCAACCACTTTGTTTACAAGTCCAATGGAAAGAGCTTCATCAGCTTTAACCTGTCTAGCTGTAAAAATAAGTTCTTTTGCAACACCATAAGCCACCAATCTTGTTAAGCGCTGTGTACCGCCAAAACAAGGCATAATTCCAAGGTTTACTTCTGGCTGTCCAAAAACTGCATTTGTACTAGCAATTCTAATATCACATGCCATAGCAACTTCGTTTCCACCACCGAGAGCATAGCCGTTTACAGCGGCAATAACGGGTTTTTCAAGTCTTTCAATAGAACTACAGCACATCTGTCCAAGCTCGGAACAATCTCTTCCGCCCAAAGCATCCAGAGGAACAAACTGTGTAATATCCGCTCCTGCAATAAAGCCCTTGCCTTCCGCTGTAATAATTACACCGTTAATGGAATCATCTAAACCAATGCATTCCATAATTTTAATCATTTCCTGCATGGTTTCAGCGTTGAGTGCATTCAGTGCTTTGGGTCTATTCATTGTTAAAATAGCTACCTCGCCCTCAATCTCGATAATAATGTTTTTAATGCTGTCTTTCAGTTCTGCTAATTTCAATTATGACATCTCCTTTGTTTAATGTTAAAGTACTTAAGTTTTATAGTTATTTAGCAAGCCCCATTGGCTCGTCCTTGAAAATTCTTTCGTCCATAAGCTGAACTTCCTTTTCCATTTTAGGGACAAATCCCATCAGATCAATAATCTGTGTCTGAATATCAATTCCGGGGGCAACTTCTATCAGATGCACACCATCTTGTTTTAGTTCAAAAACAGCTCTTTCCGTTATGTACATAACAGGCTGATTCGTTTTGTTTGCATATTTACCGCTAAAAGTGATATGCTCTACGGCATTTACAAACTTTCTTTCAGCCCCTTCTTTTGTAATGAGCATTTTCCCATTTTCTACTGCTGTTTTTAAACCACCTGCTGTAAATGTCCCGCAGAAAAATACTTTTTTTGCATTCTGTGTGATATTAATAAATCCGCCACAGCCTGCAATTCTTGGACCAAACTTACTTACATTTACATTTCCGTCACCATCAGTTTGTGCAAGACCAAGGAACGCAAGGTCTACGCCACCACCATCATAAAAGTCAAATTGATATGGTTGATCCAAAACACAATCAGCATTGATACTGCCACCGAAACGTGTACCGCCTTGGGGAATACCACCAACTGGACCAACTTCAACGGTAAGTGTCATAAAATCGCCAATTCCCTCTTCATTTGCAACGGCTGATACATACTCAGGAGCACCAATTCCCAAATTTACAACAGTGTCTTTTTGCAGTTCCATCGCCGCACGTCTTGCAATTATTTTTTTTGCATCTAATTTCAAAGTGCTGATGCTATCTGTTAGAATACGAATCTCACCAGAAAGGCTAGCATCATATTTGCCATTCAGACATTGTTGATGCTCCTCCTCTTTGGATAAGACGATACCATCCACATAAATACCAGGGATTTTTACAAGCTTAGGATCCAGTGTGCCCCCACGAACAACGGTTTCTACTTGAACAATGACCTTTCCGCCGCTATTCTTTGTCGCCTGTGCCAAAGAAGTAACTTCAAATGGTGCAACTTCCTTTTCCAGAGAAATGTTTCCATATTCATCTGCATATGTACCACGAATAAAGCAAATATTGATAGGAATGGCTTTGTAGAGAAGTTGTTCTTTCCCATCAATTTCAAGCAACTTCACCATATCCTCTGTGGTGATTGCATTCAGCTTACCACCTTGATTTCTGGGATCTACAAAGGTGTTTAAGCCTACATGGGTTATGGTTCCCATCTTATGTGCTGCAATATCTCGATATAGCTGACAAAGGGTACCTTGGGGAAAGTTATATGCCTCGATTTTATTATCAATCGCTAATTGACCAAGTTTAGGAGCCAAATTCCAATGGCCGCCGATTACTCTTTTTGTCATACCCTCATGGGCAAAGTGATCTGCTCCGCTGCCATCGCGGTTACCTAAACCTGCGGCATAAAACAGTGTCAAATTTTTAGGAGAGCCCGTTTCAATAAATCTTTTCTCTAAAGCTGTGTTCAAAGTTTCCGGCAAACCGCAAGCTACAAACCCGCTTACACTTATGGTATCTTGGTCTTTCACCAGCAGAGCAGCTTCTTCTGCACTGTAAATCTTAATTTTTTTCATTTTTATACCTCGAATCATTTCATTTTTCAGTGACTCCGCTTAAAACAAGCATAAGCCAAATAAATAATTATCTAAATTCAGGTGCTTCCGTTTTTTAAAATGTATGTATTCTAATTATTATCTTCGCTTCTTTAGTAGCAGCAAAGATCTAAGTCTTTTGTATCTTTTCAATCCACCGATCATGCTAAAATCATGCAATCAAGTATTGTTAAAAGTTCCTGTAAAATGTTTCTAGGCCCTTTTTCAAAACAAATATAAATTGAACGGTTTTTGTATATCTTGCATAAATTTCAGCTTTTATTTTAGTATTTTTCTACATACACCCTGAAAAAGTGTGCAAAAATAACACCAAAATTACGGCATGGCAATCTGCATAATTTTAATGTAAATTTTTGTTATTTTGTTAGCTTATATCACTCTTGTGTTTTTCTTGAAAATTGCTTAATTTCATATTTTGTAATTTTTTTGTAAATTGCACTGCGATGAATACCTAACTCCTCCGCAGCACTTTGGCAGTTCCACTCATTGCTTACTAATGCCTCTGTAATCAAGTTCTTTTCATACTCATCCATCATCTGACTTAGTTTCTTTCCATCGCTTTCTTCAAAAGAACCAAATCGATGTCTTGAAACCATTTTACTTGGTAAATCTGAAAGCTGAATGGTGAAATTTTCACATGCAGCGTATGCACTTTTTATCACATTATCCAGTTCTCTAACATTGCCTGGCCATGAATAATTTTTAAAGCACTCCTTTACCTCTTTCGAAATGGCAATTGTAGTTTTGTAATCATTATTCAACCGTTTTAGAAAATGATTTGCCAACTCAAGGATATCCTCACGACGTTCCCTGAGGGGAATCATCTCGATATTAATTACATTTAATCTGTAATATAAATCTTCACGAAATTCACCGTTTTGCATCATTTCATAAAGATTCTTTCTGGTAGCCGCAATAATTCGCACATCAACGGGAACAGGTTTGTAGCTTCCTATTTTCTCGACTTCCCGTTCCTGCAAAACTCTTAAGAGCTTTGCCTGCATTCCTAAAGGCATATCTCCAATTTCATCGAGGAACAATGTCCCTTTGTTGGCAAGTTCAAATTTACCTTTTTTTCCACCTTTTTTAGCTCCAGTAAATGCACCTTCCTCATATCCAAAGAGTTCACTTTCAAGAAGCTCTGCAGGGATAGCTGCGCAGTTTATGCTAACCATAGGTTTTTCTCTACGGTCACTGCTATAATGAATCGCTGTGGCAAATACCTCCTTACCGGTTCCTGTTTCACCGGTAAGAAGTACAGAAAATGATGTCCTTGCGGCTTTTATACCACGTTTTTTCAATTCTCTGAACTTTTGGCTTTCTCCCAACACCGTATCGAAAGAGCAATAGCCTGCTGTATTCTTTTTACGGTATTCTTCTTTATAAAATTCAAACTCCGCATACTCTTGAATTAACTTCTTCGCAGAATCTAAAGTTTGAAGTCTAAATTTTACTTGAGCAACCCCAGCAATAACCTTTTTGTTATCATCGTAAACACATGAACGGTTTACCAAAAAAGTTGCATCCTCCACATCGTCTCTTTGTTCCTGAAGCCGCAAAATCGCCCCCTCTTCTTTGTATGCATTTTTAATAATATCAAGCATTTTTGTGTTTGGTATTATTTCTTTGATGCATCTTCCAACTGCTTCTTCCTTTGTGGTTTTCAGATACTTACAATACTGATCATTGATATCAGTAATCATCCCTTTCGTGTCAACCACAATAAATCCATCATCCGAGAGACTAAGTATTTCGTCAAATATGTACTTATATCTGTTATGATTGGTTTCCATAAAAGTTCTTCCTTTCCATGAAATTGAATGGCGCTTCTTATAAATTTGCAATAAAATAATTGACTACTTTCCATCTATAGTATGCCTTGTTCAAAACGTAATTATGAATCTCAACATGCAAGATTGTTTCCGTTTGGAGAATTAATTCTCCATTTTGCGACAACGTCTCCATTTTTAGACTTTTTTCTCTCTTTTTATACAAATATCTTTCGTGTTTTATCGTAGCACATTCTCTTAAAATATAGAAGAACAAATTATACGATTGCAAACACAAAAAAAGTAGAAAGTAAAAGATCCTCTTGTTTAGCTGTTTTTCTAGGTTTTTTCATGCGTACTACACTGGAAACTCCTCATAATCAATTTGCCTCGTCTCTTATTGCTTTTCACGAAACACGCTAGACAAATGATAACGAAAATATGAATACATATTTTCTTTTCTACTTTGCTTATCTCTTCACACAATATTAAAGCAACTATCATGCCAAAGAGTCAGTATTGCGTCAATATTCCCCAGAAACCTTTATTTTTTATTAGTTTCTTATAGTTTTTGTCTCAAAATCAAGTCAAAAATTTGTGAATAAATGATACAAACTAATGCTGCAAATTGAGACACTCATTTTCAATAACAAAAAAACCTTCAAAAAACTCCAAAATTCGTCTCCGCTTGGAGAATTTCAAGATTTCAAGAAATTTTACAATCTATTTCTCATCCCCTTCCAAAACAGTTTGCAGGCTATACTAAGTTCATTTACCAAGAAATAAAGCCTTTTTCTCATTACTTATCTTTCAACTAATCGTAAAATTCTAAAAATTTGCTAACACATAATTTTCATATTGTTTACTTATCTCACTTTGACTAAACTGTTTCATAGTATACAAGATAATAAAAAAGACATCAGAAGCCTTCCTTCTAATGTCCTTTTGGCACTTTTTTATTCAAATTAGCATTATCTTCAGTTTTTAGAAACTAGATACAAAAATAATTATTTCGCCTAATATTGATAATGAATTACTTTAAAGGAATTACCTCAATAGATTGGTAACTTATTTCTCTTCCCTTTTGGGGAGAACAATAGTGAATTTGCTTCCAGTCCCCACATTGCTTTCCACCGTAATTTTTCCGCCATGGGCTTCAACGATAGACCTAGCAATGGTCAACCCAATGCCTGCACCCCCGGTTTTCCGATTGCGGGATTGGTCTGTGCGATAGAATCTTTCAAAAATATAGGGTAAGTCTTTTTGAGAAATGCCAATGCCATTATCTTCTATTAGCATTACTCCCTTGTCGAATTCATCCTTTACCCAAACATTTATTTTTCCACCTTCTAGTGTGTATTTAATAGCATTGGATAACAAGTTGGTTATCACCTGAACAATTCTATCTTTGTCTGCCAAAATATTAGACGGAACCCCATTTACAAGAATGCTTATATTCTTATTGTCAGCTTCTTTTTCAAAATTACCGCAAACATTTTCCACAATTTCAAGTAGATTTACTTCTATTTTTTTTAGCTGAAGATTTTCCTGTTCCAATTTTGCCAAACCATCTAAATCAACCACCAAACTGCTTAGCCGCTTCACTTCCTCAACACAACCATTCAATCTTTCAACAGTGGGCTCCCAAAGTCCCTCTGCCATGGCTTCCAAATGAGAACGAAGGGCAGTAAGGGGGGTTCGAAGCTCGTGCGCAACATCGGTTGTAAGCTGTTTTCGATATTGCTCTTGCCTGCTAAGAGAATTCGCCATGTGATTCATAGAGGAAAAAAGCATATTCAATTCTCTTGAATTTGTTTCATTTTCAAGTCTTATATTATAGTCACCATTAGATATCCGCTGGGCAATTTCAGCAGTTTTGGTAATTGGGCGGGCAATTCTATGAGCTAATATTGTTCCCGCAACAATAGAAACAACGCAGGATAGCAAACCAATTATCAGCAAAATTTCAGAAAGATCATCTATAAATTGATACTCGTTTTCATTCAAAAAATAGGGGCCATACGCTTGAATAGAAGCAGTACCAACCTTTCTGTCCCCCTGCATCAAATCATAAGAATACGTTGTAAACCCACTATTGCTCTTTGAGCTCATCCGTTCTGTAATATCCCTCATAATTTGCTTACAAAGAGCCATATCGTGACTTGCTGCATCCCAAATCATCTTCCCTTCGGTGTCATATACGGTCAAAACATAACCATCATATAAAGAATACATTCCTATGGCATGTATATAATCTAAATTCCAGCTTCTCGTCATACCGTTATATAGACTTTGCAAATCGTTCACAATTTTTTCTCTTTGCCCGCGTTCCTGATTGATCATATACTCCTCAAACTGCTGATTGACAGCGGCATTGGCAAGAAAACTGACAATGGTGACCACCACCAAAACGATGGTCAAAATATATAATGAAATTTGAGAACGTAGACTTTTCCCCAAATTATTCCCCTCCAAACTTATAACCCAAGCCATGAACCGTCAATATATATACAGGGTTTTTAGGATCATCCTCAATCTTCTGCCGAATGTTTTTTATATGGCTGTCAATGGCCCGATCGTACCCATTAAAATCGTCCCCTAAGGCAATTATTATTAACTCATCTCTGGTAAAAACCTTACCGGGATATTTCAACAGCGCAGACAAAATTTTCATTTCTGTTGGTGTCAGAACAGCCGAAACATTCTTCTTTAAAAGAAGCCCTTTCTCAAAATCTACAACCAAATCCCCACTGTTCCATGAATTGCGTAAAGACAAAGGAATCAAATCATCTCTCGAT
>JAEZPX010000146.1 GCA_023413275.1 Bacillota bacterium
AGAATACACAGGGCAATTCAGCCTGTCCTGCAATAGGGTGTTTCCGCCAATATGATCGGCGTTGGAATGGGTGTTGATGATTCCCTTGAGCTTCCAACCCTGTTGATCTAAGATTTTTTGTATTTTGCGCCCTGCATCTTTATCGTTACCGCTATCAATCAACCAAACTTCCTCCGAAGAGGTGCGGTATACTCCAATTTTTGAGGGGCAGTTAATGTAAAAAGTATTTTCTCCGGCTTGCATTAATTCGTACATATAGAATGCCTCCTTCTTATAAAAGCTGTTCCGTTTATCGGAACAGCTTGGATGATAGACAAGGTTATTTTACGAAGCGGATGAATTTAAAACAAAGTATTTTCCAAAGGTAATCCGCAGTATGGGCTTTGCCTAATGGAGGAAAACAAAGAACAATAAGACCCTGTTTTTCCTCTAAATCGTTGTAAGTATAGCAGAAACTAAATTTACAATGATGTTTGAACTTTTATTCCATAGAATTTGTAGAGCCAATGACATTCTTAATTTTTTCTTCTACCAGTTTTTGAATCAATTCTCTTGCGTCACCCAAATAGCCACGGGGGTCAAAAGCAGAAGGGTTTTCGCCAAAAGATTTACGAATTGCTGCAGTCATTGCCAAGCGGATGTCTGTATCCATGTTAATTTTGCAAACTGCCATAGCGGAGGCTTTTCTTAGCATTTCTGCAGGAATGCCTTTGGCACCGGAAATATTTCCTCCAAATTTATTGCAAGTATCCACGCTGGTTTCATCAACAGAGGAAGCACCGTGTAAAACAATAGGGAAATTATGAATGCCTTCTGCTTCTAATTTTTTTGTGATGGATTCCAAACGGTCAAAATCCAGCTTTGCATCCCCTTTAAATTTATATGCACCATGGCTTGTGCCAATGGCAATGGCAAGAGAGTCAACACCGGTACGTTTTACAAAATCAACTGCCTGATCAGGGTCTGTGTAAGTAGCATTTGCAGAGTCTACCTTAACATCGTCCTCAACACCTGCAAGCTTGCCTAATTCTGCTTCAACAACAACCCCTCTTGCATGGGCATATTCAACGATTTCTTTTGTCTGTGCCACGTTTTCTTCATATTCCAAGTGAGAACCATCAAACATGACTGAGGTGAAACCATATTCAATGCAGTTCTTGCAAACTTGAAAATCAGAACCGTGATCCAGGTGCAACGCTATATCTAAGCCTGTTTCTTCAACAGCCGCATCTACCATAGCCTTTAAATATTTAGGATGGGCATATTTTAATGCACTTTTGGAAACCTGAAGAATAACGGCTGAATTTTGTGCCTTTGCGGCCTCCACAACCCCTTGGATAATCTCCATATTATTAATATTAAATGCGCCAATGGCATAGCCGCCCTGAAAAGCTTTTTCAAACATTTTTTTTGTTGTAACCAACGCCATTTTATTTACACCTCTTTCTTTTTATTTGCAAATCATTGTAACCTGTAATAAAATTATAATACGGTACTTGTGTTGTGGCAAGGAAATTTCATTGACAACGGCTCCTTTTGGAAAAAAAGCACAACAATTTAAAAGAAAGGTGATGGGTTTTGAAAAATATATTGGTTTTTTTGAGTGTTTTGGGTTTGGATTTGGGAACCAAAAAATGGGCAGATGCAATGCTGCCTCTTGGTAAGCGAAAAAGAATAGCCAAAAATCTACTATATTTCCAGCACATAAAGAATTCCGGAATGGCATATCATAAGCTTGAAGGAAAGAAAAATGTAATTCTCTGGATTACAGGCAGTCTAACCGCCGTTTATAGCTTTTTCTTCTTGCGGGCATGCTGCGGCAATGAGGAAGTAAAACGGTATGGTATTCCTTTGGCAATAACCCTTGGCGGTGCCTACGGAAATTTTTTGGAAAGATGGAAAAAGGGAAGGGTAACAGACTTTATATTCATTGATAGGGGTAAAAATCCACCAATTTTTAATATTGCTGATGTAGCACTGCTCTTTGGAGCTTGTTTAGTGGGAATAATGTCTCTAAAAGATAAATCAAATATGTAGAAGATTCCCTATTGATGAATGACGGAATACGTTGTATAATGTAAATACAAAATCCTGAAGTGTTCGAGAGCTTACTATATTTGAACCTACAATACTGACTCGGGATTCCTATATGCAGAAGTTATGTCAGGCCCCAAGATAATTCCCTTTGGGCAGGGGAAGGCAGAGACTTTGGCTGCGGTTACCCACCTGGCTTAGGCTAGGTGTCAAGCGGTAAGAACGGCACTTCGGGATATTTTTCCGAAGAATTTAAGAATCATTATTGGCTAAGTTTCCTAAAAAGTTACTTAGCTTTTTTTGTGTGAAGAAATATTGTAATTAATTCTCCAGTTGAAACTTAGAATGCTTGATTATCTGTTGAAACGGTTTGTTGATGGCATTCTTTTAGAATGTGGCAATAAAAAACCCGTATCAGAGGTCTCTCCAATACGGGGTAGGTTTTATGGCTTTCTAAAATACTCTTTATTTATATAGTAGAAAAGCAAATTGGCTTATGCATTTAAACCAAAGCATAATGGCTAAAGATGAATTACTTTAACAATGCAATTACTTCAACTTCGCATAAAACGTTTTTAGGAAGAGTTTTGACTGCAACACAAGAACGAGCTGGTTTACTTGTAAAATATTTACCATAAATTTCGTTGAAGGCTGCGAAATCCCCCATATCTGCCAAGAAACAGGTTGTTTTAATAGAATCTGCAAAGGTTAAGCCGTTTGCTTCCAGCACTGCGCTGAGGTTTTTCATAACCTGTTCTGTCTGTGCTTCAATTGTAGTTGCAACGACATCGCCAACAGCGGGATCAATGGCAATCTGACCACTTGTGAAAAGGAAACCATTTGCAGAAATAGCCTGGGAATAAGGGCCGATTGCTGCGGGTGCTTTGTCTGTGCTTGTAACTTTAATCATAATTTCATACCTCCAAATTTTTAATTTTATGGGTTCAAAGGGCTTTGATAAAGCCCCACGGGATTCGTAAAATTGATGTCTCCCTCAACCGCTATTGCGTCTAACTATATTTTATATCAAAGACATTTTCTCGTCAATGTGTTTTTATCACATACATATAGTTTGTACATTTTTTCAATTTGTATAATTTTATGTTTCCTTTTTTTAAAACTTCGGGTAAAATAAAAATAATGCGTATTTTTATTGGAAAGAATATGAATCAACAACGGATAGAAAGGAATTTACAGAAATGAGTATTTTGGAAGAAATCCAAAGAAGGCGGATTTTCGGGATTATTTCTCACCCTGATGCCGGAAAAACAACATTAACGGAAAAGCTTTTGCTTCACGGCGGGGCAATTCGTGAGGCAGGTACTGTAAAGGCAAGAAGAAATGCAAAATTTGCAAAAAGCGATTGGATGGAGATTGAAAAACAGCGTGGTATTTCCGTTACTTCTTCCGTAATGCAGTTTGAATACAATGGAAAGGTCGTATCTATTATGGATACACCGGGCCATAATGATTTTGGTGAGGATACCTATCGTATTCTAACCTCTGTTGACAGTGCGGTTATGGTAATTGATGCGGCAAAAGGTGTGGAGGCTCAAACTGTGAAGCTGTTCAAGGTTTGCAGTATGCGCCAGATTCCTATTTTTACGTTTATAAATAAGTTGGATCGTCAATCCAAGGATCCTTTGGAGTGTATGGCGGATTTAGAGGATGCTTTAGGTTTACCTTCAACGGCTGTGACTTGGCCCATCGGGAATGGTCTTACCTTTGAAGGAATTTATGATAGATTGGAAAATAAAGTTTTTCTGTATCGTAAACAAAACGGAGTGGTTGACCTTGGGCCTCAGGGGGTTTTTGGAAGTGCCCTGGATGGCATTATATCTCAAGCAAATTTAGATATATTGCGAGATGAAATGGAGCTTTTGGATGGAGCAGGCAATTCTTTTGATCTGCAGGCCATTATGGAAGGAAAGCTTTCTCCGGTATTTTTTGGGTCTGCCCTAGCGGATTTTGGTATTACACCATTTTTGGAGCATTTCTTGCAATGGGCACCGGCTCCCGGGGTCAGAAAAACAACGAAAGGGGAAGTGAAGCCTACTGACGAATTTTTCAGTGGTTTTATTTTCAAAATTCAGGCAAATATGAACCCTGCCCATCGAGATAGATTGGCATTTTTACGTATTTGCTCCGGAACTTTTACAAGAGGGATGACAGTAACCTTATCCAGAACGGGTAAGCAGATGAAGCTGAGTCAGTCCACACAGCTGATGGCCAATGAACGGGAGACTGTGGAGACTGCTGTTGTGGGGGATATTATTGGTATTTATGACAGTGGTAATTACCAAATTGGTGATACTTTGACGGATACAAAGGAAAAGCTGTTTTTTGAACCATTACCAACGTTCCCTCCGGAATTATTTATGCGTGTTCACCCTGTAAACTCCTTGAAGGCGAAGCAATTTCAAAAAGGGGTGCAGCAGTTGGCGCAAGAAGGTGCCATTCAGGTTTATCGTAATGATTTTAATGATATTATTTTAGGCGCAGTTGGTCAATTGCAGTTTGAAGTTTTTGAATACCGCCTAAATAATGAATACAACTCCGAGATACGCATGGAATCCTTGGATTACAGTGTTGCTCGGTGGGTAAATCCAGCGACAGTTGGCGATATTCGAGACTACTTGGTGGCTAGAAGCACATTGGTTTATGACCGTTTTGAACGACCCATTTTGCTTTTCGCAAATCAATACACTTTGAATAATTTTATGCAGAAAAATCCTGATATTGAGCTTTGGGAGGCTTTTCATCTGGATGACAGTGAATACCAAGAAGTATAAATTTTTATGGCGGACTCAAAAAGGTTCGCCTTTTTTAACTTTATAAAATTGGTGTTTTACTACAAAGATGGTTTCAAAAGGCTTTACTAGAGTTCTAATATTTTAATATTTTGCAAAGTAAAAGGTAAAAATGAGTTGGCAAATTCTAAAAATTGTATTTAATAGGAACAAAGGTCTATTTATAACGTCTAAACAATTTTACTATTCTACTGGAAATAATTTTCTTATCAAAAA
>JAEZPX010000211.1 GCA_023413275.1 Bacillota bacterium
TCCCTTGCTCCCCACTTTTAACCCCAACAACTCCCTAGCTTCCCTAGTTTTAATAAACGTTGTTCATTCTTACGAATCATATCCACTTCATACTCTTTTCCATCCACAATAATCTTTTCTCTTGTTCCCACTTCATCATCCCTTTCCACATAATTAAAAACCCGATAATTTTGTGAATTTTTTGCATGAAATAAAAAAGTGCCAAAACCCTGTAAAATCAAGGTTTTCAGCACCTTTTTATACCCATCGATGCGACAGGATTTGAACCTGCGACCTCGGCGTCCCGAACGCCGCGCTCTACCAAACTGAGCCACGCATCGGAATATCAATAGTTTTATTTTGCGCTTTTTTCAAATAAATGTCAAGAATGATATTATAATTTTAGACTACAAATAATGTCCTTTTACTCAAAATTGCCCGCTGAAATTTTCTTTTACTTCTATAAATAACACTACTCGGAAGCACCTAAAAACAAATATGAAGCACTCTCTTGTCTCTATAAGCTATTCACAATTAATTGATTTCAAAATACTTACTTTTTCACACAAAATCCAAATCTATTCTACCAGCAAAATGGAGCCCCTTGTATGATCAATTAAATTGATTCAAAAAATAAAGACAGAGGTAAACGTAATCCCTCTGCCTTCATTTTATATCATATTTTCACATTCAGTATGAGGCATATCTTCTAAGAAATCGCATCTTCGAATCAGCTTGTTTTATTCATTGCCTCGTAGTTCTCATAAAATTATTCAGCATCTTCCTCTTCCAATATTTCTTTATTTATACAAATTGCCAATTCATCCAACTGTTTTTCGTCTACAACAGTAGGAGCATTGGTCATAGGGCAAGATGCATCCTTCACCTTAGGGAAAGCAATCACATCACGAATACTGCTTGCACCGCACATAAGCATAATAATTCTATCCAGACCAAAGGCAAGACCACCATGAGGAGGTGCACCATATTTAAATGCATCTAGGAAATAGCCAAAACGCTGCTGGGCATCTTCCATTGTAAAGCCCAAAAGTCCAAACATTTTCTGTTGAACATCTCTACGATGAATTCTGATGGAACCACCACCCAATTCATAACCATTTAATACAATATCATAGGCTTTTGCACGAACCTTGCCTGGGTCTGTCTCCAGCAAATCAATATCCTCATCCATAGGAGCTGTAAACGGATGGTGTACTGCGACAAATCTGCCTGCTTCCTCATCCCACTCTAACATAGGGAATTCGGTAATCCAAAGGAAGTTAAAATCATCCGCCTTCGTTAACTCCAGCATTTTAGAAAGCTCCAAACGCAATGCTCCCAAGGAGTCAAATACGACCTTGTCCTGATCAGCGCAAATCAAGATCAGATCTCCGGGTTTACCTTCCATTTTTTCAACGATTTGGGCTAATTTTTCATCTGTAAAGAATTTTGCAATCTGGGTTTTCAAACTGCCATCCTCATTAATAGCAATCCACGCCAGACCCTTTGCGCGGTAGGTTTTTACGAACTCAACCAAGCTGTCAATTTTCTTTCTAGGGAAAGCACCACAGCCCTTTGCATTAATGGCACGCACACTGCCGCCTGCTTCCAGGGCAGTTTTAAATACAACAAAATCTGTATCACCAACCACCTCAGAGATATTTACAAGCTCCATACCAAATCGAATATCCGGTTTATCGGAGCCAAAGCGTTCCATTGCCTCTTTGTATGTCATTCTTTTCAATGGTAATGGAACTTCAATATTTAAAATATCCTTAAATACCTTTTGCATCATTCTTTCATTAATATCCAGAATATCCTCTACATCAATGAAGGAAAGCTCCATATCCACTTGGGTGAACTCAGGCTGTCGATCAGCTCTTAAATCTTCGTCACGGAAGCATTTTGCAATCTGATAGTAACGGTCCATACCTGAAACCATTAACAACTGCTTGTATTGCTGAGGGGATTGGGGTAATCCATAAAAGCTGCCGGGATGCACACGGCTGGGCACCAGGTAGTCTCTTGCACCTTCTGGTGTACTGATTCCCAAAATAGGTGTCTCTATTTCCAAAAAGTTTTCCTGATCCAAAAAGTTGCGCATCACTTGAACAACTTTATGCCTTAATACAAGATTATTCAGCTGACTGGGACGGCGCAAATCAAGATAACGATATTTAAATCTTAAGTCATCCTTAACCGTAATATTATCCTCAATCTGGAACGGCGTGGTTTCAGCTTCAGAAAGGATGCGAAGTTCGGAAGCAATAATTTCGATGGTTCCTGTTTTCATATTGGGGTTAATATTCCCCTCAGTTCTAGGGGCAACTTGTCCACGAACGGCCAACACAAATTCGCTTCTTACACTTTCTGCCTTCTCAAACAGTTCTTTTTCCGCTACATTTCCATCAATAGCTATCTGCACCAAACCGGTTTTATCTCTTAATGCAATAAAGATCAGCTGTCCAAGGTCACGACGACGCTGAACCCAGCCCATTACTGTAACCTCTTTGCCAATCATGGTCTCATTTACATCACAACACATACAGCTTCTCTTCAAGCCTGCTAATGCTTCACCCATTTTAAATTCTCCTTCAAATACAAAATTTTCTTTCTCTATCATACCATTTTTCTAAAAAAAGTAAAGTTTTCCCGAAAAAGTTTCAAGTTTTAGTCTGCAAAACATTGTGAAATGAACAAACCAGCAATTACGGGTTATTTCCTTTTTTATGTAATTGTGATATACTAAATGTATAGGATAAGTATTGCCTCTTTAGCTATTTATTTATCACCTATAATATTATTGGTTTTTGTACTTTTGATTTTATCATTAAATTTTAAAATTGACAAATAGGAGTGATTCATATGGATAAGCATAAAATAATAACAATCAGCCGCCAGTATGGCAGTGGCGGGCGTATCGTAGGTAAACTATTGGCTGAACGCTTAGGGATTCCTTTTTATGATAATGAAATCATTTCTCTTGCCGCAGAAAAAACAGGGCTATCAAAGGAATGCTTTGTCAATGCGGAAGAAACCTCTACTGGAAATCTTTTGCTCTCCCTTACAACCTTAACCCCTAGTGTAGAATCCTTTGGCCTTCCTTTGAACGAGAAAATATTTCTTGTGCAATCTCAGGTAATAAAAGAGGTGGCTGAAAAAGGAAGCTGTGTCATTGTTGGTCGTTCCGCCGATTATATCCTTTCTGAAACAGAAAATTGTATCAATGTTTTTTTACAAGCAGACTTGAAGGATCGTATCAATAGAGCAGTGGCACAATATGACCTTCCAGAAAAAAATGCAGAAGCTGCTGTAATCAAAACAGATAAACGCCGTGCCAACTACTATAACTATTTTACAGGTTTAAAATGGGGTGCAGCTGGTAATTACGACTTAATTTTAAATACCTCTCGCATGGATTTAGAAAAAATCGTTGATGTTATCGAAAAATATGTTTCTTTAATCTAATTATTATTATAAATAAAGAGTATCCCAAACTACAGCATAGCTTAAGGGATACTCTTTTTTCACTCCTTTTGTTCAATCTTAGCCAAATAAATAATTTCCAACACATTCTCAAAATCAGCCTATTCAATACAAAAAGGTGCTGTAAATAAATGATTTTTCATCTATCTACGGCACCCTTTTTAACTCCCTAAAGGAAAATTCCCTAGGGAAGCCCCCCACATTTTAAAGCATATATATTATAAAAATATAAAACGAATTACCACATCCATTATAAATGGAGAAGCTGCTTGCAAATTCCCACTGCCAAAGGACAGTGGGTCTGCAAAAATACGTCATGCTTCATTTAAAATATAGCATTATATATAATAGGTAAAGATTAGTGTTGTCTCATGTGGCTTCTCAATTCAGCACCAACAGATTCGCTCAAATGTGCCTTCTGCATTCTTCTCATAGCATTGAAATGAGGACGGTTTGCCTGATTTTCCAGAATCCATTCTCTTGCAAAGGAGCCATCCTGAATATCCTTCAAGATGCCGCGCATTGCTTCTCTTGTCTGTTCTGTAATAATTTTAGGACCTGCTGTGTAATCGCCATATTCAGCAGTATCACTGCAAGAATAGCGCATAAAGGAAAGACCTTCTTTTACAACCAAGTCGATGATCAGCTTCATTTCATGAATACATTCAAAGTAAGCATTTTCAGGCTGATATCCCGCTTCAACCAAAGTATCAAAACCAGCTTTCATCAAAGCGGAAACACCACCGCAAAGAACTGCCTGCTCACCGAAAAGATCTGTCTCTGTTTCTTCTCTAAAGGTTGTTTCCAAAACCCCTGCTCTTGTTGCACCCAAGCCATCAGCATAAGCCAATGCTACATCCTTTGCATTGCCGCTTGCATCCTGGAATACAGCAATCAGAGCTGGAACACCGAAGCCTTCTTTATATGTACTTCTTACAACGTGTCCAGGACCCTTAGGAGCGATCATAATAACATCTACATCACTGGGAGGCACAATCTGACCATAGTGGATATTGAAACCATGGGCAAAAGCCAGTGTAGATCCAGATTTCAGATATGGCTTAATATCTGCCTGATACATTTTTGCCTGTGTTTCATCATTTACCAGAATCATGATGATATCCGCAGCCTTAACTGCCTCTGGTGTTGTCATAACTGTCAGACCATCAGCCTCTGCACGAGCCTTGCTCTTGGAACCTTCGTAAAGAGCAACAACCACATCAGCGCCACTATCTTTGAGGTTCAGTGCATGTGCATGCCCCTGAGAACCATAACCAACAACTGCTACCTTTTTTCCTGCCAACATTTCTTTCTTTGCGTCCTGTTCATAATACATTTTAGCCATTTTACATTCTCCTTTGTAATTATATTTTGATATTACTCTACACCATATAAACATTTGCTGCCGCGTTCAACAGCGATGAGTCCGGTACGACAGTATTCAAGTATGCCGTAAGGGGCCACATAAGTAAGAAAAGCATTAAGCTTACTACTTTCTCCTGTTATTTCAATGCACACCGAACCGGGCGACATATCCACTACTTTTGAGCGGAATACATTTGCTGCTTCCAATATGGTCTGAAGGTTTTCACCCGTTGCATTGACCTTTGCGATTAAAAGCTCTCGCAAAATTGTGTTATCTGTGGACATCAACTCAACCTTTTTCACATCATAAAGTTTGGAAATTTGTTTGAGCAGCTGATCCTTTTTATTGGCATCACCTGTAGCGGTTATGGTCATCCTTGAAACCTCAGGGTTAATTGTTTCACCGCAGGTGAAGCTGTCGATATTAAAATTTCGTTGACTAAAGAGAGACGATATCCTGGTAAGGGTCCCCGATTGATTTGATACAATAATGGAAACCGCAAACTGTAGATCATTGACATTACTCATTCAAATCACCTCATTTCAAAATAATGTTGTCCATGGAACCGTTTGGTGGTACCATAGGGAATACATTTTCTTCGTCGGGAATCAAGCAATCAATTAGTACAGGTGTGTTTAAGGCAAAAGCTTTGTCCATGGCTTCGTCCAATTCCTCTAAGTTTGCAGCACGTAAACCTGTTGCACCAAAGGCTTCCGCCAGCTTTACAAAATCAGTCTTTCGCTCTAAATTACTGGACATAAAATGATTTTCGAAGAAAAGATTCTGCCATTGCCTTATCATTCCCAGCACCCCGTTGTTCAGAATAACAATGATAAGGGGAAGTTCTTGCGAAACAGCCGTTGCCAATTCATTTAGGTTCATGCCAAAGCTTCCATCCCCGGTAAAAAGTACTGTTTTATTTCCTGTTGCCATGGCAGCACCGATAGCAGCACCCATTCCATAACCCATTGTGCCCAGACCGCCGCTGGTTTGTAAGGTTCTTGGTTTCTTAAAGTTATAATATTGGGCAACCCACATTTGATGTTGACCAACATCGGTAGCGATATTTGTTTCAGGCGTAGCTCTGGAATTCACAGCACCAATCACCTGCCAGGGCAATAAATACCCCTTTGGCACAGAAACTTCTTTTGTTTTGTTTTTATAGCCTCTTACTTCTTCTTCCCACTCTGGGTGCCTTTGAGGCTCCAGCTTTGAGTTTATGTAGCACAGTGCAAAATATAAGTCTCCTGAAATTTGTAGTGCAGCGTCAATATTTTTGCCATGCTCAGCCGAGTCAACGTCCAGATGTATAATTCGGGCTTTTGGAGCAAACTTGCTTCTGTTTCCCGTGGCTCTATCTGTAAAGCGAACCCCTGCCGCAATCACCAAATCACATTCGCTGATCGCTTTCGTTGCCGCAAACCTACCGTGCATCCCACTCATTCCTAGATACTTGGGATGGCTGTTATCCATTGCCGTCAATCCCATCATACTGCAAACCATAAAGGCGTCAGTTTTTTCAATCAGCTTCGTTATAATTTCTGAGCAGTTTGCGTTTATTACGCCACCACCGCAATATATTACAGGGCTTTTACTTTCGTTGATCAACTTTACCGCCTGATCTAATAAAGCTGTATCAGGTTTAGAGTCTGTTAATTTTTCCGCAATACCTTTAGGTGCGTATTCGGTTTTATCTAACTGTATATTTTTCGGAATGTCCACCAGTACAGGACCGGGACGCCCGCTTTTTGCAAGTCGAAATGCCTCTCTAACTGTTTCTGCAAGGGTTTCCACGTTATCAACGCGAAAGCTATGCTTTGTTACAGGAATGGATAAGCCAAAAGTGTCTACTTCTTGGAAACTATCGGAACCGATTAGCTCCATTGGTACATTTCCTGTAATTGCAACCATGGGAATGGAATCCGCTTTTGCTGTAGCAAGGCCTGTCATCAAGTTTGTGGCTCCTGGCCCTGAGGTCGCGACACAGACGCCAACCTGACCGCTGGCACGACTATAACCGTCTGCTGCATGGGCTGCACCTTGCTCATGGGCGGTCAGTACATGATTGATACGATGTCTATTTTTATAGAGCTCATCGTAAATACTGAGCACTGTCCCTCCCGGATAACCGAATAGCGTAGTAACACCCTGTTCAATAAGGGTTTCTATTAATATCTGGCAGCCGCTTAGCTCCATTCTAATTCCTCCTTACATAGATTTTTAAACAAATATTTATCAAACAAAAAGGCTGTACAGTGGATACACTGTACAGCCTTTGATTTAGGATTCATCTCATGCAATCTTAATCAAATGAACTTTATCAGCAGTCAACCACTTTTTACCAGCACAAAGAACCTCACCGAGAATGACAAGGACGAGGTTAATGAGGCTAATAATAATGTAGTTAACAAACTGACTATAGTTATGCATACGATGATCTCCCTTCCGTTTAAATTTGTTATTGGAAGTTTAAAGCTTAATTGTATTTTTGTCAATACAAATTTTTGATCTTTTTTTCACGAGAAAGAATTTTTGTTAATGTGCTGTATGTTTTTATATTCATACATTTTTCTTTGTGCACTAATTCCTATACATTCCACGAAATTAAATTCAATTTTTTTATTATTTAACTCAGAACTTACTTTATTTTCCATCCATTTTCTTCTAATTATTTCAAAATCTTATATTTTTCTGAGAATTCTAATTTAAAAAATATGATTAACCATTCCAAAAGAATGATTTAGATATATAAAAAAGACTAAAAATAATTATTATTTTTCAGAAAGAGAAAGAAAAAACCATTCTTTCTTTATAGCTTTTGTATCTAAATGAAATTATAAGAAAAAACAGCCTGTTCTTTTTTTGTTTTAAAAGCATAAACTTGTACAAAGTCTGACGGGAGCGTGATACCAATGAAACGGTTATTGATATGGATACTAGCAATAGGTCTTTTATTAGGAGGATGCAGCGGGGCACCTCCTAACGAGCCGAAAGGTCAAGCGGCTCAAGGAGCCATTGGGGATGATATCCCCATCACTAGAGGGCAGGCTGCAAAAATGCTTGCTTTGGCCTTTTACACACCCCAAGAAATTAAAAATTTACCGCAAGATACATCCTTTCCCGATGTAGCAAAGGATGATTGGGCATATCCTTATATTAATGCCGCCGTGGAGCTTAAATTTTTTTCCGGCGACGGAGAAGGGTTCCGCCCCGATGATGATTTATTACTTTGGGAAGCTCAAATCTTGATGGATCGTGTGGCACCTGATTATGAAAAACGAATGGTTTTAACAGACGATAATAAAGAAATGGCAGTTGCCTATAGCCTATGGACACAACTTTTCGAAAAGGCATTGATGTCAAGGCGGGGTGAAGATAGCATATATTCCTATGGAATCAAAAAAGAAACCCAGGTCTTATTCACAAATGGACAAGAGAATCTTTTTGATGGAGGGATTTATGGGGCAGATGGCTACGACTTATCAGCTTATTTAGACGAGAAAATTTCATTTTGGCAAAAAGATGGTGAAATCATAGGTCTTCTCTCCGTGGATGAGGTTACCCCCACCATACAAAATATTTATTGCAGAAAAGAAGGCAATCAAATTATTGTAACCGGTGCCGGAGAAAAAGCATATATTTTCGAAGGAACGGATTTTGAACCAGGACTTTGTAATGTGACCATTGAAAACGGTAAAGCAACAGTAAGAGAAGGCACAAAACTTAGCGGCGAAGTGATAAAAAGAGTAGATAATAAAGAAATATACTTAAGTACCAAAGGAAACATGCAGTGGTCAGAGAACTTCCGTGTTTATGGACAGGATTTATCATGCCTCAATCAAAATGCCCTCATCTGCGGCACTGACTTGGCAGATTTCTATGTTTTGGATGATACAATTATGGGAGCTGTAATTCAAAAGGATGTTGTTCCTGAAAATATTCGCGTGCTATTGGGCGGTGGATTGCAAAAATCTGTTACAATAAAAGGCGCAGAAGGCTTTTCCCTCTCAAACGGCGTGGGAGAAAAGGACTTTAGTGCTGGAACAGCCACCCTGACAGCAGATTTAGCATGGTTTGACCACGGAATTGTGACCGTCTCAGGAAAGGTTCGCATGACCTTTGACAGTGGAGAAGAAAGAGCATATTCAGGTTTAATCGAAATGGAACGGATCGGAGATAAAATTGCAATTATTAATGAATTGCCTATGGAAGAGTATCTCTTGGGTGTAGTTCCATACGAAATGCCGGTAAGATTCGGGCAAGCGGCTTTAGAAGCACAAGCAATCTGCGCCAGAAGCTATGCCTATAACCAGTTCTATGCCAATGCGTATGGTCACTATGGTGCCCATCTGACAGATACAGTTGCCAGTCAGGTTTTCATGGGTTCGGATACTGCACCTGAAGCTGAAAAAGCAGTATCGGCAACAGCAGGTATGTGCGTTGTCGCTGGAGATCGAGTGGCACAAACTTACTTCTACTCTACCTCTTGTGGATACGGATCCAGGGATACTGATGTATGGTCAGCAGATGCTACTTTCAGCGGCATTAGCAAATCCTATTTGCAAAGGCAAGCCTATGGAGTAAGTCAGGAAGTACCAAAAACGGAAGAGGAATGGCTTGCTTTTTGGCAGAATTGGCAAATGGATGGGTATGATAAATCTTCTGCCTGGTATCGATGGAAAGTATATTTTAGCGCTGGACAGCTTAGCGAAATAACAGAAAAAACCTTTGCAAACATTTCTGCTTCCAATGGGGCATTGATTCAGGTAAAGCAAAGTGATGGCAGTTGGAAAGCAGATACACCAAAAGGATTAGGAAAATTAATGGGAATATCTGTTGCAGAACGAGGAGATGGCGGCATTATTAAAGTGTTGGAAATGAACTTTGAGAATGGCACTGTGCGTGTATTCACCGAAAATGCCATTCGAAAAGTCCTTTCTCCAACAAAGCTAACCATTGGTGAAACCATTAACCTTCAAAGAATCAGCGGTGGTACTCTGACGGGACAAATCATGCTTCCAAGCGCATTTTTTGCAATCAAAGAAATGAAAAATAGCGAAGGAGTGCTAACAGGAATTGCCCTATATGGCGGTGGTTGCGGTCACGGCGTTGGTTTAAGCCAATATGGTGCGAAAGAACTGGCCGCCCAAGGACTTAAGGGGGAAGAAATTATACAAAAATATTTCCCAGGCACAACTGTAGAAAAGGTAATGTAGTCACTATTTGGGGTAAAACACATAACAACCCGTTTTGATAAGCGCTAGGGCTGAAGGTTACTTGAGAACCTCCAGCCCTTAAAAATATGCCTATTTTTTGTACTGTCTCATGACCTACGCTCCTTGTCTTTCGCATTTTAAATGGTACCAAGTTTTTTTTAATCAATATAGATAACGGGGGCTTTTATTAAGTTTTATTTTAAATCTCACTGAAAACTCTAATCCTATTTGTCTTATTCATAAATGTTTAATACCCAAAACGAAGTTGTGACTTACAACTAAAACGACATTAAAGCATTTCTAACTTTATAAAATGGATAAAGTGTCTTTTGTAATAATAGTCACAACCGCTTTTCTCATTTTGCAGCTTACATTTTATAGATTTGCCCCAAAAAAATTGACTTCCCATAGGCTACAATTTATGTATAACCTATAAGAAGTCAGCTTATAATGGTTCGTTCCCCAGTTTTATAAGTATAGAAATAATTCTTAATTCTGCACAAAAGAAATATATTTTTGAATTTCCTGTATATCCGTTTCTTCTATATTGCTGGTATGATATACCGTAATATCCGTTTTGCCATTTAAATAGAATATTAGGTTTTGCATAAGCAACATGCTCATCTCTCTTCGATCATAAGAAATCAAATCCATTGCAACCTCAGCATTGGTTCCTTCGCACATTTCCTCTATGGAAGGCGCATGATTTGAACCATCCTTGGCTTCAACCCACTCCACCAAAGTCCACTCTTCATTCTTCCATTCAAAATCCAATCGAGACGGAATATAGCTTCCACCACCCTCTACCAGCTGATACCCTAGGTTCGGTGTACGTATGAAAGCATATTTATTTAAACCAATGACTGCATAAACAGAAAGTTTATTTTTATCTTGAGAAATATGACTAATCAATGGAGCAACAATTTGTACCTCCCTGTCGTTTGATTCCTCAGAATAATGCCGCTCCATAGCCACATACAAAGCCTTAGTGATATCACTATGTCTTGTAATCAGGCCTTGCTGGGTTTTATCTTTCAAAGACAACAATCCCCGCTTTTCCAAATCCTCTCCATAGCGTTTTTCGTCGTAAATAAAAGGCTCTACCACCAC
>JAEZPX010000256.1 GCA_023413275.1 Bacillota bacterium
CTAATAATACCTTTCATTGAAGTTTTAGAAGCCTCTTTTAATTTTTCACATATTTGCTCATAGGTAGCTGGTGTTTTTAACCGTGCTGTTAAATCCACAACAGAAACATCATTGGTAGGTACACGGAAAGACATACCTGTCAGTTTGCCCTGCAATTCAGGAATAACACGTCCAACTGCTTTTGCAGCTCCCGTTGAAGATGGAATAATATTGCCAAATACAGATCGTCCTGTTCTCCAATCTCGTCCCGCTCTTGCATCTACAGCCTTTTGCTTTGCCGTTGCAGAGTGGATAGTGGACATCAATCCCTGCTCAATGCCAAAATTATCATGAACAACCTTTACCAATGGAGCCAAACAGTTTGTTGTACAAGAAGCATTGGATACAATATCCTGATCTTTCTTATATTCCAAGTGATTTACACCCATTACAAAGGTTGGCATAACATCATCCTTTGATGGAGCAGTTAAAATAACTTTTTTTGCTCCACCAATTTTATGTAATCCTGCTTTTAAAACTGTATTAAATGCCCCTGTAGATTCAATAATATACTCTGCACCACACTCAGCCCAAGGGATTAAGCCTGCGTCGCTCTCACTGAAAACCCGAACCTCTTTACCATTGACAATGATGCAGTTTTCTCCGATTTCAATTTCTCCATTAAAGCGACCAAAAACACTATCATATTTTAACTGATAAACCATATAGTCTAGTTCAGCATTTCTCAAATTTATACCACAAAGCTCAAATTCTTCAGGACGGTTCATTAAAACTCTGAAAACCACTCTACCGATCCGCCCGAAACCATTGATACCAACCTTAATTGCCATAGTGTATCCCCTCTCATTTTACGAAAAACTATTCTGCAATGAATATTGTAGCACAATTAGCAAAAAAAAAAGCTGAAAATCAGCAAATAAATAATTTTCAGAACTCTAACCAGAATCCTTCCATTTTATGTTTTTAAGTTTATGAAAACTAGATATGAATGCGGGACGTTTTTCGTCCTAAACCTTATTTTTGCATAAATTTGTGGGACGTTTTTTGTCCTATATTATATTCGCTCTTTTTCAAGCGAAGAAATTCATCAAACAAAACAAGGAATATCTTAATTATTAAACAATCAAATATTAATAAGTATCTACTTGTTTTTCAAAAAAAGTCCCCCTCATTCACTTTATGAATAAGAGGGACCATTTCTTTAAATTATTTTTATTATGCGTTGTCTACACTGTTCATGTGAATAATCAAATCCAGTGCTTTATTGCTATAGCCCCATTCATTGTCATACCAGCTAACAAGCTTAACAAAATTATCATTCAGCGCAATACCCGCTTTTGCATCAAAAATAGATGTATGTGCATCGGTTAAAAAGTCGGAGGAAACAACATCATCTTCCGTATAATCCATTATGCCCTTCATTTCGTTTTCACAAGCCTTTTTAATTGCAGTTTTAATTTCTTCATAAGTCGCAGGCTTTTCTAATCTGCAAGTCAAATCAACTACAGAAACATCAATTGTTGGAACACGGAAAGACATACCTGTTAATTTTCCATCCATCTCAGGAATAACCTTACCCACCGCTTTCGCAGCACCTGTTGTGGAAGGAATAATGTTTGCAGAAGCAGCACGCCCGCCTCTCCAGTCCTTTTTGGAAGGTCCATCTACAGTTTTTTGAGTTGCAGTTTGAGAATGAACCGTTGTCATCAAGCCCTCAACAATACCAAAATTGTCATGAATAACTTTGGTTAGAGGTGCCAAGCAGTTTGTTGTACAAGAAGCATTGGATACAATTTTCATATCCGTTGTATAGGTGTTATGATTTACACCCATAACAAACATAGGCGCATCGGCAGAGGGTGCAGAAATAACAACCTTCTTCGCTCCACCATTAAAGTGAGCTGCAGCCTTATCCATCGTTGTAAACAAACCAGTTGATTCCAAAACATATTCAGCGCCGGCTTCTTTCCAAGGAATTTCCTTAGGATCCATGCAGTTATAAACAATAATTTCCTTACCGTTTATAATCAGCTTACCATCTTTTTCTTCCATTTTTGCATTATACCGGCCATGGGCTGTATCATACTTTAACATATAGATCATGTATTCCACATCAATAAATGGATCGTTTACTGCAACAACATCAGCGTCCCCACGCTCCATCGCTGCACGAAATACCAGTCGACCAATACGGCCAAATCCGTTAATACCTACTTTTACCATATAAATTCCTCCTCGATTTTAATAGACAATTGTAAATTTCGGCAAAACAATTATCTATTAACATGATACCACATTTTTCTTCTTTTAAAAAGAAAAAACGGCATTTTACTTCTTAATTTTCTATTATCTTATGTTAAGAACATAGTTTTATTTTTCCCACATGAGGAAAAACAATTCATCTTAGTACTCTTCGGAACAGAGCATATCAATAATGGATAACGTCAAAAGTGCAGCTGATACTGCCAAAGAAACCGCACTCATTACCAAACGGGCAACTTTCATTTAAACTACCTCCTTTCGGAAAAGCTTGCAAATTTTATGGAAATATTTTATCATGTTAGCCATAAGAAGTAAAATAAATTCATTAAATATTTCAAAGGATGTGCTCTTTTTATGATTTTTATCGGGGGAATCGCCCAAGGTCAAAAAGATTTGGGCTTTTTGCAAACCTTAATCTGCAAAAAATGCGGGCGCTACGGCAGTGTTTCTGTTTTTATGGTTTACACATATTTTAGTTTTTTCTTTATTCCTTTGTTCAAATGGGGAAAAAAATATTATGCCGTTTCAAGCTGCTGTCAAACGACATTTTCGATTTCTAATGAAATCGGAAAATCCATTGAACGAGGAGAGAACGTTACCTTAAGAGAAGATGATTTAGAAATAGTGGGTATGGAGCAAAGTTACAGCACCCATTGCCCTGACTGTGGCTTTTTACTATCACCTGAATATACCTATTGTCCCAAATGTGGTAGAAAATTATAAGTAGAATTTCAAAAAAATGAGCTCATGACAGCATAATATGCTTACCATGAGCTCTTGTTCATATTTATGTGACAAATACTGCACCCATATCCTTAACTGTTTTTTTATTTACAATGATATTTCATAAATCTATCTTTCCACTTGCATGAAAAGCACAAGAAAGTAATAGGAATTTCAAATCTCATTTCATCTTTCCGCTTCGTTGAAATTAATAATTTTCACTTATTTCAAATTGTATCATCTTTCATGGAAACCCATTCCTTTTCATAATTCTCACATAGAAATCATTCTAGTCTTAGATTATTCAGTGGCCAGCCGCTTCCTCATCCGCTCCAAAACTTTCTTTTCAATACGAGAGACCTGAACCTGTGAAATGCCCATACGCTTTGCTACCTCTGTCTGTGTTCGGTCCTCAAAGTAGCGAAGCACAATAATTTGTCTTTCCTTTGCCTCCAAGCTATCTAAAGCCTCCATAAGGCAAATTCGATTAATTACCTGCTCCCCATCTTCCTTAGCCGCCAGCTTGTCCTGCACCTGCAAATCCTCTTCATGACCAATGGGAGCATTTAGGCTCTCCACTTCTTTTTTTGCTTCCAAGGCGGGAATAAGCTGCTCTACCTCAACCTCCAACGCCTCTGCCAATTCTTGCAAAGTTACTTCTCTGTTGGTTTCCTGTTGAAGCTTCTCTTGCATTCGTTTTGCCTTTGCGGCAAGCTCCTTTAAACTTCGGCTTATTTTGATTGCTCCATCATCCCTTAGAAACCTGCGGATTTCTCCAATAATCATAGGAACGGCATAAGTTGAAAATTTCACTTCATAGGAAAAATCAAATTTTTCAATGCATTTTAGAAGTCCAATTGATCCGATTTGATAAAGATCTTCCAATTCTACGCCTCTACCCTGAAAACGCCTGGCAACGCTCCAAACCAAACCGGCATTCTCTTGCAGTAGTGTCTCCTTCGCCTGCCGATCTCCTTCTTTTGCCTGCCGAATGAGTTCCTGTGTCCTATCCATGGCATCCCCTCATTCCGTAGTCAATGTTTTCTCCATAAAAATTCTGGTACCCTCTCCTTGTTTGCTTTCTACTCTGATTCCTTCCATAAAGGTTTCCATAATGGTAAAACCCATGCCCGAACGTTCCAATTCAGGTTTAGATGTAAATAGGGGTTCTCTGGCCTGATTAATATCGGCAATTCCCATTCCTTGGTCTGCAACCTCTATGTAAAGCTTTCCTTCGCTGTAGCCGCAAAACAACTCTACTTCACCGGTTTTATTCTCATACCCATGAATAATCGCATTTGTAACCGCCTCGGAAACCGCCGTCTTTACGTCAGTAATTTCTGATAACGTGGGGTCATATTGAGATAAAAATGCCGCCGTCATAATTCTTGCTAAGCCTTCATTTTGAGATTTTGCGGCGAAAAACACGCGAAAAGCATTTTCATATTCCATTAATTCTTCCCTCCTTCCACATATTCCAAAGCCAAATCTATATTGGGGAATGATGGAATAAGGGATTGCATCGCTGACAGGCGAAAAATCTGCTCAACTCTTTCATTCGCCTCCGCAACTGCAATTCTGCCTCCCAGCCTTTGGATATTTTTATACCGTCCAATGATTGCGCCAATCCCGGAGCTGTCCATAAAAGAAACGCCTCCCATGCGGAAAATAATATTTTTCCCTCCCATCTTTTCAAAAGCACGATCCGTTTCCCCTCGCAAAACCTCACAAGTATGATGGTCAATCTCTCCGTCTATTTTGATAATTAGTGTTCTGTTCCGTTTTAAAAATTTTAGCTCCATGAAATTCCTCCTTCCTAAATAACTATACATGATTTTTTGACCTATGCTCTCAAAATCCATCATCAAATTCTCCCTTGTCACGACATGTCCTCGAAAAAAAGGACATAAAAACTTTTTTTCAGACACGCACGCAACGCAAAATTGCAACATACAATAACTCTATACCATGGTTTCAGAGCATTTTCAATCTTTCGGGGGTGAGTGTGTGTTCGTTTTTTTTGCTGTTTTGCCATTTTTATTTGCCTTTTCCTCTTCCGGCGCGTTTCCAAAACCACTATCAAAAGAAGATGAGGCCTACTATCTAAAACTGTATCAATCAGGAACCGAGGAAGAAAAAAAGGAAGCCAAAGATAAGTTGATTCTTCATAACCTTCGATTAGTGGCTCACATCGCAAAAAAATATTCCAGCAGCGCAAGAGAACCCGAAGAACTCATTTCAATCGGCATTATTGGTTTAATCAAAGCTGTAGACTCTTATAATTTAGATAAAAATGTGCGGCTTGTGTCATACGCAGCAAAGTGTGTTCAAAATGAATTGTTAATGTGGTTAAGGAGTGGAAAAAAATATCAAAATGATATTTCTCTCCATGAACCCATCGGCACTGACCGAGATGGAAATGAAATTGTCATGCTGGATATCATCAACAGCGATAATCCGGATTTTGTGGAAGCCATTGATTTTTCCATCAAATCAGAAAAAATGATAGATGCAATAAAAACAGTCCTCACCCCTAGGGAAAGGACAGTAATTATTCTACGATATGGTTTAGCCAATCAAGACATATTAACCCAGCAAGAAATTGCAGAACGCTTAGGAATATCCCGATCATACTCTTCTGATATTATAGGGCTAAACAATTTTAAAATTCTTATTTCCCATGAATCCCCTCCGAAATTTCATGTTTTTCCAGTAAAACATCTTGGAAATTCCAAACTATCCGAATGGAACCATTTTTTTCAATCACTATTTCATCAACAAAGGCCTCCGCCGCTGCTCTTGTTAAGCTTGCTAACATCTTTGATCTACCCCCGTTGAAGGTGTCCTCAGACTCTTGCTGCAATATCCCAAGTCTATCAATTTCATGTTTTAAAACATCCTCTGTTTCCAAAATTCTTTTTTGAAGCTCTGCTTTTTTTTCTAAAAATATCTTCTTATCTACTTTATTATCTCTATATGCTTCATATTGCCTGATCTGAGCAAAAGCCAATTGTCTTCGGTTTCTTTCACTTTGTGAGATTATTTTTTTTGTAATTTGAATTTTATTTTCTATCTGCTTTCGTTGTTGTTCTTCCAACGCCTCATCAGCTATCAATTCAAAAAATTGATTCAAACAACCCAAAATAGCATTGGTAATACAAACTTCCTGGATTTTTTCACTATAACAAGAAAATCTTTCTGAACATCTAGATGCAGTACAGCAATAGGTGGCCTTCCAGCTATTATCCTTTTCAGAAGTTTTTCTGGATATACCGTGATTGCAAACACCGCACCGAACCTTTTTCCATAACGGATATATCTCAAAGGTTTTTCTTGGTCGATAGCTTTTAAATCCAGCATTTACTTTTTCAAAGACTTCCCTTTTTACAATGGCTTCATGGGTATTGGGAACAACAATCCAATCCTCTTTTGACACATCTTTGCTTAATCCACTGCCAATTTTCTTTGGTTTCACCCGTCCATATACCCCATCCCCCACGTATCGCTGGTCTTTCAAAATTTTTGATATGGTTGCAGGACACCATAAATACTCTTCATTTGCACAATAGCAGAAAAGCTTTTCTTTCCGAATTTTTCGTAGCAATAAGGGGCTTGGTACATGCTCTTTATTCAGTATATAGGCAATTTCTGCCTTTGGTATTCCTTGCAAAGCCATATCAAAAATCCTTTCTACAACAGGCGCCGCCTCTTTATCCATGAAAAGGGTTTGCTCCTTGGATTTTTGATAGCCATAGGGTGCAAAGGCATTTATAAATTTGCCTTGCCCCGCCTTTGCTCGTTTACCACTGGAAATTTTCACAGAGAGGTCTCTGCTGTAAAGGTCATAGATTAAATTTTGAAAAGCTGTTCCCATGAACTCTCTGTTACCAAAAACATTACTGCTGTCAAAATCATCATTTACAGAAATAAATCTAACACCTAAAAATGGAAAAACCTGTTCTAAATAGCCTCCTACTTCAATGTAGTTACGGCCAAAACGGGAAAAATCTTTGACGATAATGCAAGAAATCTCTCCACCTTGGGCACGTTTAAGAAGTTCCGTTATTCCCGGACGACGAAAATCAGTACCACTGAAGCCGTCATCACAAAACTCCAATATTTCATATGATGTAAAATGCGAATTTTTTGATAAGTAATTATGAATGATTTCCCTTTGTCCTTTTATACTGTCGCTTTCCATACCAATTCCATCCTCATCGGAAAGGCGGAGATATATCCCAATTTTCGGAGTCAATTTTATCACCCCTTTTGATTCATGATTGTTTGAACCTGAAAAAATATTTCTGGCGGTATTATTGGTTCATGGGTATGTTCAATCAAATTCCATTCTTCCTCAGGAATGACTTTGGTTACCCCCCCCTTATATAAAACCTTCTCAGTTTTGCGTTCCACAAGGCAGCCTAAATAACTGGGATTTTTCAGAATATTCGTAACAGTGGAGCCGTGCCAAAGGCTTTTATCTGCCTTTTCAGACTGTTTCAAATAAAGCTTACGCCAAGTAGGAATTCCCATATCATTCAACCTTGCAGCTATGATAGAAACCCCTACTCCCTCCAATCTCCAGCGGTATATTTGTTCTATAATATCAGCCTGCTCCCTTTGTATGACTAAATGATACGGATGGGTTTTTGAACGAATATAACCATAGGGCGGCTTCCCACTCATAAAAATACCATTTCTTTTTTTCACGTCTATAGATGTACTGACTTTTTTGGAGATATCTTTTGCGTAACTATCATGTAATATGGATTTTAGGGGTACAATCAAATCATCTTGATTGCCTTTAAACTTACTATCAAAATGATCATTTATAGAAATAAATCTTACATTCTTGCTGGGAAAAATATTCTCTAAGTATTCTCCGACTTTGAGATAGTTTCTGCCGAATCGAGAAAAATCCTTAACGATAATACATTGAATTCCCCCTGCTTCCACATCTTCCATCAATCTTAAAAAAGCAGGCCTTTCAAAATGCGTGCCTGTTTGTCCGATATCAATATAACTATCCACAAAAATCAGGTCTTTCTGTTCCTCAATAAATCTTCGTCCTATTAAGATTTGATTTTCAATGGAACTGCCCTCAGAAAGAGTATCCTCTACAGAAAGCCTTGCATAGATACCGGTGTGATAGTGCATGGGTTCTTGTATCACTTCATGCTCCATTTTTTTTCTGCTTTTTCTTGCCATTTTTACTGCCCCTTTACTATATAAATAAAAGGTTGTATTTGGATTCTAACTTTTTCCTTCAGCCATCACTGTTTATACATTCATCCTGATAGCGCAGTATTATTTTTATCTTTTTTCCATCCAAAACAATGATTTTATCTATCATCAAAACCAAATAAGACCTTTTTAATTCCACAGGAAAATCTCTTGATTGAGCTTCTAATCCATATGAATTTTTCTTTAAGTTCTCACTCTCTAAATCTTCTTTTTCTAGTTTTAAAAAATGTATGCATTGTTCAGTCTCTTTAAATATTTTTTCATAATACTCCTTCATTTTTTGATACTCAGCCTTTGTCAAAGTACCCTCTCTGTAATCCTCATATAAATAATTTTTTAAAGTCTGATATTTTTTCAATTCTTCTTTTTTACAGCTTATCCGTTCTGATAATTTTTGTATTTCACGTTGATTTGAGGTATCCTTCCATTCATCAATGCTTTCCCCATTTAACTGATTGAAAATGGCCTTGTGCTTATGCAATAATGCCAACACAGCCTCTAGAACAGCGTCCTCTCGGATTCTATGGCTGGAGCATTGGTTTTTGTCTTCTTTATTTTTCCCACAAATATAGTAAGTATATGTAGTTCCCCTTGCCTTCACAATTTTCCGAACCATGCCCCTTCCACAACCACCGCACCTTAGCATTCCTGAAAGCAAATAAAGATCGTCTCTCTCAGGGGATGTTCGAGTATCATTTAGCATCATTTGCTGTGCAATGGCAAAATCCTCTTTAGGAATTATAGCATCATGGGTATTTTCAACTCGGATCCATTCTGTTTTCGATTTCTCCACTCTTTTTTTCGCTTTATAGTTCAACGTTGTTTCTTTTCCTTGAACCATATTCCCCGTGTATAGTTCATTTTTTAATATACGATTCACCGCCATAGGAGACCATTTTGCCTTTGAATTCAGTTTAAACGAAGTAAAAAAACGTTCTTCTTTTAATGTTTTATACTCCATGGGAGAGGGGACCCCAAAACGGTTTAGATAATCGGCGATATATAAATTATTATATCCATCCAATCGCATAGCAAATATTTTCCGAACGATTTCTGCCGCGGTTTCATCAATTTTCAGCTTATGTTTATCTTCCAAATCACGAATATATCCGTAAACAGGAAATGCCCCTACAAAGTCACCACGCTTTTGCCGCATTTCCAATTGTGACCTAACTTTTATGGAAATATCCCGACTATAAGCATCGTTTAATAAGTTCTTAAAAGGCACAATCATGCTGTTTGTATATCCGTTTTCTTTGGCAGTATCAATATTGTCATTAATCGCAATAAAACGTACTCCTAAAAAGGGAAAAATCTGCTCAATATATTTTCCTGCTTCAATATAATTTCTGCCAAAACGAGAGAGGTCTTTCACAATCACGCAATTCACAGCTCCCCTTCTGACTTCCTCCAGAAGTTCTTGAAATGCAGGCCGTTCAAAAGTAACCCCACTAAAGCCATCATCAACTTTTTCACTGACAATACGAATATCTTTTTCATTCTTTAAATATGAATGAATCATCTCTCTTTGATTCTGCACGCTATTGCTTTCAACTTTATCTCCATCTTCTTTGGATAAACGTAAATAAATTCCCGCCCGATACCCCTTGGGTGTTTCATTTTGATACATAAAAACCCTCCCTAATTCTATAAATAGGCAGTAAACAAGGGTAATACTGTTTTTTGCTCGGAAAAATCTTGCTTCACTAAACAATTCTCATATATTGTTTCATTCGCTCTGTCAGAGTTGTTACTGAATCAGAAAATTCAATCTTTACAACAACATCCCCACATTTAAATAAATACGGATTCTTAATTTGTCTGATAAAATCGGCAATTCTTTCTTCTTTTGGAAGTTCAGTTTGTATTTCCACATCATTAATATCTATCAAATCGTCAAGATTTACTGTAAGAGGATCCACTTGTTTCAAGTCTTCCAGTTCTTTTGGTGTAAACATAAAATACCTCCTAGTCTCCTACTCCATTTATATAAAAAACCCTCTTGTCCTATGCGATACATGAAGGTTTTAGACTTGGTCTAGTTCTTAGGAAAGTGAGATTTTGAAGTGCATCTTTTATTGTCAATACTGGTATTTGCAGATGTAACCCAAATTAAAAATAGTGACTCTGAAACAGAAAAACACCCTAAACTGCATTTCTGCAATTTAGAGTGCTTTTACATATTTTATAATTGGGAAGAGAATTTATAACGGCATGAAACGTTATTTATTCATAATCTTTTTTCATTGCAATTCCAACTTTTTGTCTGCCATCTTTCCATTTTACTTCTCCCGGTGTAATACAGTTTGCAACGGGACAAACGTTTAAGCAAAGATGACAACCAACACATTTATCATTCAGTTCTGGTCTGCGTTTTTCTGTATTCCAATCAATTGCTTGATGTCCTGCATCATAACAGGAAATATAGCATCTGCCACAGCCTACGCATTTTTTATCATTAAAATCAGGCAGAATCTTAAAATCACGATTTAAGTCTTCCGCAGGGATTACGTTGCCTAATGCCATACCAATGAAATCATCCAGCTTATCATAGCCTCTTTCATCCATCCAATGCATCAAACCGTTGGACATATCCTCTACCACACGATAGCCATACTGCATAACCGAGGTTGTCACCTGTAAGTTTCTGCATCCTAGCAATAAGAATTCTAAACAATCTCTCCATGTTTCTATACCACCAATACCTGACATAGGCACATGTTTCAGCTTCTCATGCTGCAGCATTTGAGCGATAAAGCGTAGTGCAACAGGTTTTACTGCGGCACCGGAGTAACCGGAAATGGAAGATTTCCCGTTTACAACAGGCATTGCCGTCATGTTCTCCAAGTCAATATTGGTAATAGATTTAATGGTATTAATTGCAGAAATACCTTTTGCACCACCTTCCATTGCCGCAATGGCAGGAATGGTCATATCAGTGATGTTAGGCGTCATTTTTGCAATGAAAGGAATCTTGGTGGTTTCTGCAACTGCCTTGGAATATGCCCGCACCAAATCGGGATTGGAGCCAACGTCAGAACCCATGGCATGGGATGTCATCTGCGGACAGGAGAAGTTTCCCTCAATTAAATCCACACCAACTTCATCGCACATTTTAGCAAGCTTGCGCCATTCTTCTTCATTGGAACCCATAATAGAGGCAACCATAATTTTTTCAGGATAAGCCTTTTTCAGCTTATACATATTCTCAAAGTTCACCTCTGTGGGCTTGTCTGAGATTTGCTCCATATTCTTAAAGCCCAGCCATGGCATTCCTTCCTTTTTCACATGGTCAAAACGGGGTGAACACTCGTCAGCAACAAAAATACCAATGGTTTTGTAGAAAACACCGCCCCAGCCTGTTTCAAAAGCCTTGGCCACCATTTCATAATTGCTGCCTACAGGGGATGATGACAGGAAAAACGGATTTTCACATTTAACACCTAAATAATCAATAGATAAATCTTTTTTAATCCCCATTTTAGTTCACCTCTTTCTGTGCAAGATACTTCATCATCTCTTCTGCCGCAGCTTTTCCCGATGCAACAGCTTCAACCACAGTTTTTCCGCCTAATACAACGTCACCACCTGCAAAAATTCCATCCACACTTGTTTTGCAACCACCGTCGGTCACAATCAAGCCTTTTTCGTTCACTGAGAAAGGTGCCAAGCTTGTCATATCCTCAGCCCCTTGTCCAATGGCAAAAACAACGGTGTCTACAGCAACCTTTGCCTCCGATTCCCCATCTCGACCTTTGAACTTCATGGCTTCTACCTTATCCGTACCCACTACCTCTGCAGGGGCAAAATTTGTGGTGATGGAGATACCCAAGGATAATGCATACTGAAATTCAGCCATATCCGCAGGAGCCTCTTCAATGGTTCTTCTATAATAAATATCTACTTTTTCTGCCCCCAAAAGCTTTGCGGAAACCGCACAGTCCATGGCCACGTTGCCACCGCCAATTACAATAACTCTTTTGCCGGGATCATATGTACCTTCAGATTTTCTGGCTTTCTTTAAGAAGTCCGCCGCAGCCAATACGCCGGGTAGCTCTGTACCAGGAATTTCAGGCAGTTTTTCCATCCATAATCCTGCACCGATAAAAATTGCTTCATATTCTTTTTGAAGGGCTTCAATGGAGATATCTTCTCCAACCTTGGTGTTAAATACAAACTTCACACCTAAGTTTTTCACTGTGTCAATATCATGGTCAACAACATGCTGAGGTAATCTTGCAGGAGCAATACCGTAGGTTAAAACACCACCAGCCTTTTCCTCTCCTTCATAGATTGTAACCTCATAGCCTTCTAATGCAAGCTTTGCGGCGCAGGCAAGGGAGGCAGGTCCGGAACCAATACAAGCAACCTTCCCAGCTTTTTTCATTTCAGGGGCTTTTAAAATATTCATTTCCAGAGCTTCTTCCTGTTCCACAGCGAATCTCTGTAATCTTCCGATTTCGATAGGTTTGTCAATGCCGCATCTACTGCAGGCTTCCTCACAAAGACGATCATAAGGACAGACTCTTGCGCAGCTACCACCCAGAACATTGTTTTCTCTAATGGTTTCTGCCGCACCCTTCACATTTCTAAAGCGAATAGAGCGAATAAACTTTGCAGGATCTGTACCTGCGGGACAGCTTTTGCTGCAAGGGGCATCATGGCATAGTAAGCATCTTGAAGCTTCTTCCATTGCTGTTCTTGGCGTAAAGCCTTCAACAGCCTCAGAAACATACGTTGATTTAATTACTTTACTCAAATTCCTCAACTCCTCTCATATCTTCAGGCTAAAAATTTTATCAACCTGAACTTTCACCCAATTCTGTTTTTTTCTGGAATAAACTGAAAATGAATCACATTTTTCTTTCTGTATCAATAAATTTCAGTCACCAAAGCAAGGAAACAATTTTCATCTTTAAAAACCATTTCCCACTCAGTCATTCCATACCCCTCTCGTATTATATAGTAGTAGTGTTTATAGTCCCTCTCCAAGGACCGTATATACTGCTTTCCATAGCCTCTCTTTACCTTTTCTATAGGTATGGCTATGATATATAAGATACTGTGGATTGGTTTTTCCTCTCTACCACTTGATGGTTTCAGAAAGTGTCCAACCACAGTCTCTTTGTTTGATTGTTGATCAGTTAGATACCGCATGACGGTTTATTTAGAACGAGTTCACAACTACGAAGAGCACCTGTGGGTTCTAAACAGTGTCAAATACACATTGAAGGAGATTTTTATGATTTACGTAGGTATTGATATTGCCAAAGATAAGCATGATTGCTTTATCACTAATTCAGATGGTGAAGTGCTCTTTAAATCTTTTACCATTACAAACAACAGAGAGGGCTTTGATGAACTCTATCAGAAGATTGAATCCGTTTCAGATGATATGACTAAAGTAAAAGTAGGACTGGAAGCCACTGGACACTACAGCTATAACATCTTGGGATATCTTCTTGATAAAGGTTGCCCGACCTTTCTTATCAATCCGTTACTTACTAGTCTTTACAGAAAAAGCCTAAGCCTTAGAAAGACCAAAACGGATAAAGTGGATGCCCATACGATTGCTACCATGCTCATGTCTGATGTTGACTTAAAATCCTACTCAGACACATCTTACCACAATGAACAACTCAAGTCACTTACACGCTATCGGTTTGATAAAGTAAAAGAACGTGCAAAACTCAAAACGTCCGTTGCTCGGCTTATGGTGATTCTCTTCCCTGAACTAGAGAAACTCGTTCCTTCTCTTCATATTGCCTCTGTCTATGCTATGATGAGCGAATTCCCATCTGCAAAGGCTATCTCCCATGCTCACCTGACTAGACTTACCCACCTTTTAGAACTGGCTTCCAAAGGGCATTATTCCAAAGACAAAGCAATTCTCATTCGGGAAGCAGCTCGACAATCCATCGGCTCGGATATGCCAGCTAAATCTTTGGAACTAAGGCACACCATCAAATTAATTAATGAACTATCCTCTGAGATTGACGAAATTGAATTTCACATCAAGGCAATTATGACTGACATAAACTCGCCCATCACAACGATTCCAGGAATCAACCTGCGTATGGGAGCAATGATTCTTGCGGAAATCGGTGACTTTAATCGGTTTGATTCTCCAGACAAGATACTTGCCTATGCTGGATTATCCCCTTCTACATACCAATCTGGCCAGTTAGAATCTTCCTACTCACATATGGAGAAGCGTGGTTCCAGATATTTGCGATACGCTCTATTTAATGCTGCCAAGTTTGTTTGTATTTGGGATCCTACTTTTTCTGCCTATCTGGCAAAGAAACGCGCGGAAGGTAAGCATTACAATGTTGCAGTATCCCATGCTGCTAAAAAGCTCGTAAGAGTGATTTACCAACTTGAAAAGACAAAACGGCCATACCTCAAAGCATCCTGAATTGGTGTAAATAAATATCTCCTTTTTGAGCACCTGCAAAGATGCTCTATTTGTCATGCAGTTTTCAAGGTACTGATTTATAAAAAATACTTTTCAACATTTTTATCATAAATACAATTTTAGTCTTGACTTTTAATAGTTAGACTTTCTATTCATAAAAAGACTAAGACCTTGGGGCCTTGCCCCAATTCCCCACGAGAGACTCCCTCCCTCGACCCTTTTCAAGCCGTGTTTACACGGTTTAATATAAAAGTTTTTGATCCGCTTTTTTCAAAGGGCGGATGGGTATGGCTGAAATCCAAGGTTTTCAGTTCGGGTGGAACCCAAGGTCTTAACTCTACAACTCACAAAACGCCCTTAATATCTTTAGCCCTACCTCACCACTTTTTTCCGGATGGAACTGGGTTCCGTATACATTCCCTTTTTCAACAGATGCGGTAAGCATTGCACCATATTCCGTGGTTGCCGTTACTGCAGAATCACAATCCATTGCCGCAAAGGAATGGACAAAATAAACGCACTCACCCTCTTCTACATAGCGGTATAAAACACTTTTTTCCTTTGAAAAGATTAGACCATTCCAACCAATGTGAGGGACTTTCAACGTTTCTCCGACCAAAGGAACAATGGATTTTACACTGCCTTCAATCAACCCTAAACCAATATGCTCGCCATATTCATAGCTTTTTTCAAACAGCATCTGCATCCCTAGGCAAATACCGAGTAAAGGCTTCCCTTTTGCCGCTTCCTCCAGTATTACCTTATCCAAACCTGTTTTCCGTAGTTTTTCAATGGCATCCTCGAAGGCACCAACACCGGGAAGTAAAATTTTTTCACTGTTGCGTAAAACCTCGGCATTCCCTGTGACTTGTACCTCGGCACCGATAACCCCCAAAGAGCTTTTCAAGGAAAACAAATTTCCTACACCGTAATCTACAATTGCTATCATTCACAGCACCCCTTTCGTAGAAGGAATTTCATCCTGATAAGCCTCTTGAATGGCTACCGCCATTGCCAAACAGCGAGCCATCGCCTTAAATGTGCCTTCTATAATATGGTGAGCGTTTTTTCCAGCCATCTGTTGCACGTGCAAGGTTATGTTGCTTTTTCTGGCAAATGCAATCAGAAATTCCTC
>JAEZPX010000029.1 GCA_023413275.1 Bacillota bacterium
TCTTCTTTTGCTTTTTCCGCAAAGCGGAAAAGCTGAATTGACTATGGGTTGTGTGTTTGTATCTCTACTGTTTAGTTTTCAAGGATCAATTGTTTTTTCTCGCTGTCGTTTTTCGTTGTCAGCGAAGATTAGTTTATCAGAACATTTCCTCTTTGTCAAGAACTTTTTTTCCAAATTTTTTATTTTAATTTGACATTTATTAGCTCTCAAAAATTGCTTTTTCTTTTATCCTTCTGCCTTCTAATCGGCAGTGACAGTTATTTATTATACACTGTTTTCCAATCTTGTCAACACTTTTTTTGACATTTTTTTAAATATTTCATTATTATTTGTCAAATACCGTAGATTAGCCTTTTTTAAGTGAAATTCAATTTATAAGAAAATCCCTTCCTTATACAAGAAGGGATTTTCTAAAGTTATTTCAGAATTACTTTGTGCTGCTTGATTTGTTTGTCTTGTTTGTTTTGTTTGTTTTGTCACATTTACTGTTTGTTTGAGAACCTGTATCAATGCTGTATTCCTGAGCAAACTCGGTTCTGTTCATACCCTTTTGTGTTTTTTCTGATTCTTTATTTGTTCTCTTGTCCATAGTCTATGACCTCCCTAGTTTCATTTCAGTCTTTATTCATCGAGGAATATCCTCGCAATCATAGTATGGATTATCTTTCGTTTTTTATACCCAATCTTTTTTGAAAGAGATATCTTTTTTTATATTTTAGTGATACATATTTCGTAATTTTGTGATAAACAATTGGATTAACCATACCGCCTACTATGCCAAGCACGAAAAAACCTTGAACAAACTTCGATAACAGCAATGCCTTAGACAGCGCGTATGATGCTTTTTTTATCTCTTCTTCAAAATCATAAGATATTTGGCTTTCATTCATATGCATTATCCAGAAATCAACGTTATCATTTAAATTTCTAATCTCTTCGTCAGTGCTTAAAGCTGCAGTAATCATCTTTAAAATAAGAATTTGTTCTTTTTCTTCTTTATAATTAAAGCCGTAACCAATGGAAGTTTCGTAAATGCCTTTTAAAAGAACACCAAGGAAAAGTGGAATATCTGGCAAGCCAATTCCTAATACCCCTAAACCCATTCCTTCAGCCAATGTGACACAGCTATTAAAACGCTGTCCTTTTTTTACTTCCTTATCCAAAAATCTTAGTGACTTTTTATCGGGCCTTTGGTTTATTCTAAAATCATTCACTCTAAAAGTGAGATCCAACTCTTCCTCTTGAAATGTCTTTTCAATGACTCCTATTCCTTTTGTAAATATCAATTGAAATGCCTTGTAAAAACCTTTGTCCAATGTATCAATCATTTTCTCGGGTATTTTGCTTTCCAGCTCTTGCTTTAATCCATCTAACTTATTAAAGGTTTTTTGCTGTTTTTTTTGTAGCATAGCTTCTTCACTTTTCAGGGTTTTCTCCCACAAACAATCAAGGTTTCTTGGCATAGAATTCCTCCTTTTTAATTTTCTATACTTAATTTCAGTATACGTAATTATGTTAATCCTTTTTCATAAGTAATATTTAGGGCAAGAATAAATTCTTATCTTATCTATACAAATTCATCTATTTAAAAGAAAGACCGTCCTATATAGACGGTCTTTTTTTATTTCATCACTTATCCTTTTGTCGTGGAATCATTTTGAGGCTTAAATATTTTGCCAATATCAGTCATGCCAATATTATTTTTCATATTAGTATCAGATTGAATGTTTTGCATACGATAATAATCCATAACCCCTAAGGTACCATTGCGTAATGCTTCCGCCAACGCCATAGGCACTTGTGCCTCTGCTTCAACAACCTTTGATTTCATATGCTCAACTTCTGCCTTCATTTCCTGTTCTTTTGCAATAGCAGTAGCACGACGTTCCTCAGCCTTAGCCTGAGCAATTTGTTTGTCTGCTTCTGCTTGCTGAATCTGCAAGTGAGCACCAATATTTCTGCCAATATCTACATCAGCAATGTCAATTGATAAAATTTCAAAAGCAGTTCCGTTGTCTAAACCTTTTGATAAGACAGTTCTGGAAATCAAATCTGGATTTTCCAAAACACTCTTGTGACTTTGGCTAGAACCAACAGTAGTAACGATACCCTCACCAACTCTTGCAATAATGGTTTCTTCTCCTGCACCGCCGACTAATCTAGCAAGATTGGTACGAACAGTTACTTTTGCAACAACCTTTACCTCAATACCATCTATCGCTACTGCCGAAATCCACGGAGTTTCAATAATTTTAGGTGTTACGCTCATCCGAACTGCTTCAAAAACATTACGTCCCGCCAAGTCAATCGCCGCAGCTCTTTCAAATGAAAGGTCTAGGTTAGCTCTATGTGCTGCAATCAACGCATCCACAACATTATCAACACGTCCACCTGATAGCAAGTGAGATTCCAGCTGATTTGCATTTACATCCATACCAGCTTTTTGCGCTTTGATTAATGGACGAATGATTTTGTCTGCACGGACACGACGAAGTCGCATACCAATTAATGAAAAAATGCCTACTTTTACACCTGCTGATACAGCAGAAATCCATAAGCCTAAGGGTACAAAACTTAAAAAAATCATGATGATAACAATAATAACAATGAGTGGCATAACCACTGGTATCAAATCAAACATCTATCGTTCCTCCTTATTCTTTTTAATCTTCCAATTCCTTAACAGTTACCGTTTTACCTGAAATCTGAACAACTTTAACTTTTCTTCCCTTGTCAATAAAATCTCCCAAAGAACATACATCATAGTTGTTTTCTTCAATTTCAGCAACACCATAGGGTCTCAGTGTAGTTTGGGTAATACCAATCTTACCAATTAATCCCTCAAGTCTGGTTTCATCGAAATCTTTTGACTCTAGTCGATCATGCAGAATCACTTTATTATACAGTCCACTTTTTTTTGCAAGCATCAACATAATAAAAAATAGTGCTACCAACGCTGCAAGCAAAACCATAAATACGATGACACCATATATTTTTGCCGCCATAATTGTGGAGCATAATAATGAAAGAATACCAAACACTCCAAAAATACCAAATCCAGGAATAAGCATTTCTGCGAAGACCAGAATTAATCCTAGTATGGCTAACACGACAATCCAAGGTAACATATTTTACCCTCCCTTCTCCATATCTTCTAACGATGTACTCGCGAAAATACTATTCTTATTTTAATCTTAACATAATTGAAACTGCATCACAACGAAATTCTCATAAAAGTAAAAAAGGCTTAAGAAATCACATATATTTTATTTCATAGTTTATTCATAAACAAGATCCCTCTATATTATTTATCTACTCTCACAATAATTTCATTTATGCAGATTTTTAATTCATTATAATATCTCCAAAAAAAACAACTATATGTTTTATAAAAAGAGAGCCTTATAGGCTCTATGAGATGAGAATAAACTCCATTAATGATTCCAATGGTTTCTTTCGAAACTCCTTTCGATTCTAAGAAATTAAACTATAAAATACCAATTACTGAAGCATAAGTACAATATACACATAGCGCCTATCATTTTTTTATTGGGACAATTATGCTTTTACCAGATATTATGTTCTCAGAACGCATTCCGTTAATCTTCATAATTTGTATAATCATATGTTCTATTTTTTCATTATCCGCCTTATATTTTTTTGCTATATGCCACAATGTATCACCAGAATGAATAAAAACAGCTTCATAGTACACTTGTTGTGATTGTTCGTTTTGCGCCCCCAAAACCATAGTTGCCAAGGATAATATCATTCCCAATGTAATAAACAAAAATGCTTTCCCACGTATTCTTTTCATAATTTTTTCAACCACACAACAATTCATAACACCGCCCCCAATGCGAACAAGTTTTCTTTTTCTTTCTTTTATATTAATCGAACTTATATTCTTTGTCAATATTTTTTGCCCATTTTTCCGAACGTAGGTTTGATTTTATTCTGTCAATGTGTTATACTGCAAAAAAAGGAAATAATTATTTATATAATTGAACTGTATAAAAGTTTTTCATTTACAAAGTCTATCTGTAAAGGGAGTGTTATCAATGGGCGATTTGTCACCAAAACAAAGACAAATTTTAGAATATATGAAATCCGAAGTGAGGGAAAAGGGCTACCCTCCATCGGTACGGGAGATTTGCGAAGCTGTTGGTCTAAAGTCCACCTCAACTGTTCATGGGCATCTTGCCAGATTGGAGAAAAAAGGCCTTATTCGCCGTGACCCAACCAAGCCACGGGCAATCGAAATATTGGCTCCTGATTTTTATGATTCCCCTCAAAAAGAATTGGTAAACGTACCGATTATTGGTACTATCACCGCAGGCACACCTATCTTAGCTGTAGAAAATATAGAGGATACCTTTCCCATTCCCGTAGAATACATCCATAATGATACAGTCTTTATGTTGCGGGTAAGAGGAGAAAGTATGATTGAGGCAGGAATTTTTGACAAGGATTTAATTCTTGTCAGGCAGCAAAATTCTGCCAATAATGGAGATATTGTGGTGGCTCTCATTGAAGATTTTGCTACCGTTAAAACCTTTTATCGCGAAAAAGATTTTATTCGATTACAGCCGGAAAATGCGGCCATGTCACCAATTATTGTTCGTGACGTGACAATCCTAGGTAAAGTGATTGGCTTATTCAGAAAATTCTAAGGAGTGTATATCATGTTTAACTACGTAAAAGTTGCAGTTGCCATTCCAAAATTAAAAGTTGCGGACTGTATTTATAATAAACAAGAAATGATTTCAATCATCAGTAAGGCGGCAGAAAAAAAAGTAAAAATCCTCACATTTCCGGAGCTTTCCGTTACAGCATATACCTGTGGGGATTTATTCTTTCAAAGCCCTTTGCTTGCCTCTGCTGAAAAAGCCTTAGCAGAAATTGCGGCAGAAACAAAGGAATTGGATATGCTCATATTAATTGGCGTTCCAGTTTTGGCTGATAACCAAACTTTTAATTGTGCCGCACTTCTTCATAAAGGGAAAATATTAGGTCTTGTTCCAAAAACGTTACTTCCTAATTATAGCGAGTTTTATGAGGAACGCTGGTTTGCATCAGCCGATGATTTAATTCAGGAAGAAATCACTTATGCAGGACAAGTTGTTCCCATTGGTGGGGACCTTATTTTTGCTGCGGAAAAGTTCCCAAATCTAAAAGTAGGTGTAGAAATATGTGAGGACTTGTGGGGACCAATCCCTCCAAGTTCCTATTTGAGTTTATATGGAGCAACGCTGATATTAAATCCCTCAGCCAGTAATGAATTGGCAGCAAAACCAGGATATCGCCATCAACTTGTTGCACAACAATCCTCACGTTGTTTGTGTGCATATGCATACGCTTCCGCTGGAATTGGCGAATCTACGCAAGATACCGTTTTTAGCGGCCATAGCCTGATTTATGAAAATGGCGTTTTGCTTGGAGAATCAGAATCTTTCTCTCGTGAAAATCAGCTAATCTATGCAGATGTAGACTTAGAGTTATTGGCAAGCGAACGTCGTAAACATACCACCTACATGTCTCATCTTTCCAGAGCCCATGCTCAAAAGTTTTATCGTGAAATTAAGTTTTCTATGGCGGAGGATGAATTGGACGAATTTAAGCGACCAATTACTGCAAAACCCTTTACTCCTGCTGATGATGCCTCACTAAGCAAGCGTTGTCATGATATCTTTATGATTCAAACAACAGGTCTGGCACGTAGAATGGAACATACCAATGCCAAAACCCTAGTAATTGGAATTTCCGGTGGTTTGGACTCAACACTGGCTCTTTTGGTTTGCGTAAAAGCTTGTGATTTTTTAAATATCCCTAGAGATCATGTTTTAGGTATTACCATGCCAGGCTTTGGCACTACTGATCGAACATATCAAAATGCAGTTCAGTTAATGAAATCCCTGGGAATTTCCACAAGAGAAATTTCCATCCGCGCCGCATCGTTGCAGCATTTTCAAGATATCGGTCACGATGCATCCGTCCATGATATTACTTATGAAAATACACAGGCTCGGGAGCGTACCCAAATCCTGATGGATATTTCCAATCAGACAGGGGGAATCGTTGTAGGTACAGGAGATTTATCAGAGCTTGCATTGGGTTGGGCAACCTATAATGGTGACCATATGTCCATGTATGGCGTAAATGCAGGTATTCCCAAAACATTGGTTCGAGTTCTGGTAAATTGGGTTGCATCCACAGGGGAATTAGATCAAAAAGCTTCTGATATTCTTCTCGATATTTTAGATACACCTGTAAGTCCGGAGTTACTGCCTCCTGATGAGAATGGAAATATTAATCAGAAAACTGAGGATTTGGTGGGGCCTTATGAGCTTCACGACTTCTTCCTATATCAAATCATTCGATTCGGATTCTCACCAGCCAAAGTTTTATTTTTGGCAGAGCAAGCCTTCGGCGATGCATATTCTAAAGAGACACTTTTGAAGTGGCTGAAAAACTTCTATCGCCGCTTCTTCATGCAGCAGTTTAAACGTTCCTGCTTGCCCGACGGGCCAAAGGTTGGTGCTTTATGTCTCTCTCCAAGAAGTGATTGGCGTATGCCAACGGACGCTTCCAGTCGAATCTGGATGGAAGAAGTGGAAAAATTATAACAACCATCAATTCTATGTATAAATCATTAAAGCCTGTATAGCTACCAAGCTATACAGGCTTTTCTCAATCTTATAAGTATTACTTCTTCTTTTAATACAAAAGGATACCTATTTTATCTAATCTTCCGACATTTTAAGAGAAAAAACAAAGGTACTGCCTTCACCGGGGGTACTTTTTACCGTAATGCCTTCATTGTGAGCCTGAAGAAATTCTCTCACAATTGCTAGACCAATTCCGCTTCCCTGCATATCCTGATTGCGGGTTCGATCAGCCTTATAAAAACGATCAAAAATATACTTTTGATCCTCTGTACTAATGCCTATTCCATGATCCTTAATAGAAACCAAAACCTTTTTTCGATCCGTTTTTGTGGTTTCCACCTCTATCAACCCACCCGTTGGTGAGAATTTTACAGCGTTACTCAATAAATTTTGTATCACTCTGGAAATCTTATCAATATCCCCGTGAACCATAGTAATTTGGTCTGCAAAAATGGCCTTTATCACTGCATTCTTCTCGTTAAGCTGTGGTTCTAACAAATTAATGTTAACACGAATCTGCTCGTTTAGATCGAAGTCAGACTCATCCAAAATAATTTTACTGCTCTCCGCACGACTTAAATCAACAATTCCTTCTGTTAATCGAGTAAGTCGTAATGTTTCCTCCAAAACAATATGCAAATATTTTTCCTGTTTCTCCAAAGGAACCGTCCCATCTAGCATGGCCGTAAGAAACCCTTGCATAGAGGTAAGTGGGGAGCGTAAATCATGAGAAACATTTGCTATAAAATCTCGTCGTGTTTTGTCGTTGTTTTGTAAACTTTCAGCCATATGATTAAAGCTTTTTGCCAATTCACCAAACTCATCATTACTTGTTATTTCTACTCGATGTTCAAAATTTCCGCTGGCAATTACCTTGGCGGCATCGTTCATCTCTTTAATGGGTCGCGTCATCTTTCTGGAAGTCAAATAACTAAACAGAATTGCAAAAAGAAAAACAACAAATATGCTGGCAATACCCACTTGATACATTTGATATAAAGACTGCTCCATTTCAGGCATGGAACGGCACATAAAAATTCCTGCCATTTTCCCCACAGAAAGGGGATAACCAACCACCAGTGTGGGCACATCAAATATCGTTGTTGCCTTTCTTTCACTGGAAACAATGTTTCCTGCCTTGACCCCTTCTACCAGATCTTGAAAGGCAAAAGATTGTCCAATCATCATTTCATCAAGTCCCGGCGATGCCAAAACAACAACTCCATCCGCATTTACCATTAAAATTCCCGCACCCATGTATTCTTCTAGCACTTGCAGTTCGTAGCTCAAATTGCTTAGGTTCCCCGTTCTGTATGCATTTGTAAATGCCACAGAAATCTTTCGCCCTTGTTGTATCAACTCATCGCGCTTTTCTTTCATATAATGCTGGGTATAAACTATTGATAGGATTCCCCCTAATATCAAAACACAAATAAGAATCGTAGCAATGTATTGCAGCATTTGTTTTTTCACAATTGATTCTTTGCGCATGATTTTACCTCCAAAAATCCATCGAAAAAGCTTCCAAAATTTCGGAATGATGGTATAATAAATATATTGCATCAAAAAAGAAAGGAGACAACGGTATAACCGTTTACAATCCAATGAATCTTAAAAAACCTCAATCCAATCCTGACAAAAAGAAACTTTCCACTGCTGATATTATTTTAATCGGCGTAGGATTATATGTTTTAATTAGAACACCTTGGGGAAACATGAATAGCTTCCATTATCTCCTGTTTTTCCTTTACGTTTTCTGCATGATGATGCGTCTGACGAATATCAGAAAACAGCATTCTCAAAAGGAAAAAATGGAGCAAGAAAAACAAAGGCTTCCCCTCCAAAACTATGAAGAAAACAAAAATCCAGAGGACACTGAAATAGATGAACTCAAAGAAGGGGAAAATCCGTCAGTTGAACAGGAACCCATTTCCTCTGAAAAAGACTCTGAATCATAATTTCATGCAATTCGTATTATCACAGCAGAAATTGTAGTTGATAGAAATATTTATGTAAGACGACTGATAATCAGCCGTCTTAATTTTTTATATTCTGAATACCCCTGCTGTTACCTCTGTCCAAATTTGTACCCAACACTCCAAACGGTCAAAATGCCCCATTCATCTTCTTGGTTCAATTTTTCTCGAATGCGCTTTACATGCACATCCACTGTTCTCGTATCACCAATATATTCATAACCCCAAATTTGGTCTAAAAGCTGCTCTCTCGTAAAAACCCGATTGGGATGCTCCGCCAAATAGAATAAGAGCTCAAACTCCTTTGGGGGAAATTCTAAGCTTTTTTCATGATAAGTTACGGAATAATTTGAAATATTAATTTCTAAGTTGGGAAACCGCAGAATATTTGCATCATCCTGTTGTTTTGGTTCATAACGACGCAAAACCGCCTTCACTCTTGCCACCAGCTCCTTAGAATCAAAAGGCTTCACAATGTAATCATCCGCTCCAAGCTCCAACCCAAGAACCTTATCAAAGGTTTCACCTTTTGCTGTCAGCATAATAATTGGGACGTTACTTGTTTTTCGAACTTCCGCACAAACCTGATATCCATCCATACCTGGTAGCATTAAATCTAAAATAACCAAATCCGGCTTAATTGCCCCTATCTCCTTGATTGCCTCTCTGCCGTCATATGCTTCTTTTGTCTCATAACCCTCTTTTTCCAAATAAAGAGAAATCAGCTCTGCAATATGCTTATCATCATCCACAATCAAAATCTTTTGTTTACTGTTCACGAATATCTCCCCTTTTGTTGAAAAAATTCCTAGAACTTTTCAAATTCCAATGTCACGACAAATTATCATTTCTTTGAAATCTATTACTTTAACTCAACTACAGTAACACCTGCTTCACCTTCACCATATACCCCTGGCCTGTGGCTTTTTACATGAGAGTTCGTTTTCAAATAACTCTGTACTGCTGTACGCAATGCGCCCGTTCCTTTACCGTGAATAATCACAATTTGCTTTAACCCAGATAAATATGCATCGTCAATATATTTATCTATGTTTGCCAATGCCTCATCCACCAGTTGTCCTCTGCAATCGATTTCAGCCGAAATAAATTGGCTTTTAGAAATCTTGGCCCTCGGAGCCTGCTGTTTTTGTTTCGTTTCCTTAGGTGCAGAATCATCCAACATTAGCTCTGCCAATGGAATTTTGGCTTTCATGCTACCCATCTGTACCATAACTTCTTTGTTTTTATCAGGAGGAGAAAGGACAACACCATTTTGATCAAAGGAAATAACATAAACGCGATTGCCCGCCTGTAAATTTTCAGGCACTTTATGGCTGGGTTTAATCTTTTTTGATTTCAAAAAATCCTCTTGCACAGAAGATAGCTTTTCCTTTAGCTTGCTCCTATTTTCCAACAGCTTTTGCTGATTTCCCTTTTCTTTTGCTTGACGGTTCATTTCTTTTATAATGCTATCCGCCTCTTCCTTTGCCTGGGCATAAATCAGCTTAGCTTCCTCTTTGGCTTTTTGCAAAATCTTTTCTTTTTGTTCTCTGGTTTTTTCTTTTTGTCGTTCCACCTCAAGCTTTAAGTTTTCCGCTTCTTTACGATACTGCTCAGCCCGCTCTTGCTCAAAGGCAACAGATTTCTTGCTAATTTCAAGATCGGTAATTACATCTTCAAACCTAGCCTCATCTTGGCTGATAAATTCCTTTGCACTATCAAGAATATAGTCCTGTAAGCCCAAACGCTTAGAAATGGCAAAGGCATTACTTTTACCAGGAATACCAATTAACAAACGGTAAGTTGGTCGAAGGGTTTCCACATCAAACTCACAACTGGCATTTTCAACGCCCTGCGTAGAAAGGGCATAAACCTTAAGCTCACTGTAATGTGTTGTTACCGCAGTGCGAATTTTTCTTTCTTTTAGTGCCTGAATAATGGCGAGTGCCAAAGCAGCACCCTCGGTTGGGTCTGTCCCTGCGCCCAATTCATCAAAAAGAACCAACGAATCGTCTGTCACTTCATCCATAATTTTTACAATATTGGTCATATGTGAAGAGAATGTACTTAAGCTTTGCTCTATGCTCTGCTCGTCTCCAATATCAGCAAATACATTATCAAAAATGGCTAATTGAGAATGGTCAAAGGCAGGAATATGAAGTCCAGACTGTCCCATTAGTGTAAACAAACCAAGGGTTTTCAGCGCAACCGTTTTACCTCCGGTATTGGGCCCTGTAATCAATAATGTAGTAAATTCCTTACCCAAATAAATATTAATTGGTACAACAGCCTTTGCATCTAAAAGGGGGTGTCTTGCTTTTTCAATATGGATATACCCCTTTGTGTTAAAGAATGGTCTGGTTCCACCCATGGAAACAGATAACCCTGCTTTTGCGAAAATAAAGTCCATTTGAGTTAAAAGTTCCAAATCTGCTTCCAAAACCATGGTGTTCTCGGTAACTAAACGGGAAAGCTCGACCAAGATTTTGCGAATTTCATCTTTTTCCTTTGCTTGAAGTTCCTTTATTTTATTATTCAGCTGAATAACACTCAATGGCTCCATAAATAGCGTAGAACCAGTGTTAGATTGGTCATGGATCATACCTGGAAAAGTGTTTCTGTATTCACTTTTTACAGGAACACAATATCGGTCATTTCGAATGGTAATTACAAAATCCTGAAGCATATTGCGATATGCCGAGGAAGAAATCACTCCATTTAAGTGATCTCTTACTTTTTCATTGGAAATCTTAATCTCCTTGCGGATATTTCGAAGCTCCGCACTTGCATCATCAGAAATCTCTGTTTCAGAAAGAATGCATCGGTTAATTTCATTTTCCAAGGAGGGTATGGGCGCCAGTAATTCAAAATACTCATCCATACGTTCATAGACTTCTGCTTTATTTTCATTTTTGCCGTAATTTTTCATCTTTCGGCACACATAAAGAAACTCCCCAACCTCCATTAATTCGGAAATAGAGAGAACCCCTGCCATACTTGCCCGCTTTAACTGTGGTCTGATTTCACGAAACCCACCAAAGGAAGGTGTGCCTTTTCTCAAAATCATATCTGTAGCTTCCGTGGTTTCTTGCTGCCATAGCGCAATATCGATCATCACCGTAGCTGGCTGCAGTTCTCTGGCTCTTTCCTTTGCCATTGGAGAAACCGCAAAACCGGCTAATTTTTCGATAATCTTATCATATTCCAACGTGTGTAATGCTTTTTTGTTCATTTTTATCCCTCATTCATTTCATAGAGAATACCTATATTATATCCTTTATCCTTAAGTATACCATAAAAGAGAAAAACCTAATAGAATTCCTTAAAATTAACTTTTAAGATTTTATAAATTTTAAATTGTCTATGAGATTTTCTTTCTTTTTCTCTCTTTCATCATCAATCATACAAATGTAATTCACGAAAATTACAAATTTTATAAAGTAACAATCCTAATGCTGGAGAAACACTTTTTTGTCACCAAGAACATGCGTCATTATGCTAAACAAAAAGCAGACCGCCAATCCTCTTTATGAGAAACAGCGGTCTTTTCATTATTGCTCTTTGATTAAGCCATTCTTATATGCATAAAGCAACTTTTCCAACTCATCAATGCTTTCTAATAACTTCTTACCAATATCCGTATCTCTTACACGAATACGATCTTGGGTATATTGCAATGCAACCGTTGAGGATAGAATATCCTTTTCCTCTGCAATGGCCACTTCCGTTGAAACAAAGGGCTCATGGGAAACCAATACCAAGCCATGGGAGTTATAAATCAAAGTATAGCCCGCAATACCCGTCACCTTCTGATATGCCTTGGCGAACCCACCATCAATAACAAACAATCTTCCCTTCGCCTTAATGGGGCTTTCTCCCTTGGATACCTTCACAGGCACATGCCCATTGATAATATGTGAAGCATCCGGGTCAAGACCAAATGCAGATAATACTGTTTTGCAAACATTCTCTTCGTTTCGCAGTGTGTAATAAGGATTGCTAACTTCCTTATGGGTAGTTTTATCATCAATAAAATACCTCTCAAAGGTAGTCATCTTTTTCTTGCCAAACAAAGGAGAATCCTCCCCACACCACAAATACCAGATGATGTCCATACATTCACGTTTATTTTCACTATGGGGCTTGCTAAAGTAGCCCTCTCTCGCTGTTCTTTCCACTTCATCTAAATATTCCTTACCGGAATATTGTTTCCCTCGGAAAGTTACGGTTTTTAGTGTACCGTCTTCATTCATGGGAATACCACCGTGGAATAAGAGATTAGAGTTGAAAATGGTATACATACTGCCTTTGCTGAAAAGAACCCTTGTGTGCGCCTGTAATCTCTCGCTGTTTACAAAGGAGGATTTTACCTTGTCCATTACAATCTGTTCCTCAGGGGTCAGCTTATAGGGATCCTTAGGATCAACAGTTGGGAAATTCATATCATTCATCTGATATTCTTTTCCCTCAATTCTAATGGTACCTTTTTCAAAGTTAAGTTTATCCAAAAGCAAACGATTTTCCATCTTGAACTCTGGATGACGCTTAATGATCTGAGCTTCCATTTTCCATTGGATGATAGAAATTGCCTTATGCATTTTGGCAATCATATTAAAATCCTTATCACTCATCTCTTCTGTGCCCTTTGGCGCAAATTGTGCACAAGGGTCATCAGCATATTTCTCCATTGCAAAAGTTGCCAATGGAATCAGGTTAATTCCATAATCCTCTTCAATGGTATCCAGATTGGCATATCTGGTCTGAATTCTTAATACGTTGCAAATAAGGGCTTGGCAGCCTGCCGCAGCACCCATCCATGCAATATCGTGATTGCCCCATTGGATATCAACGGAATGATATTTTGCTAAAATATCCATAATTTCCGCCGCATTAGGCCCTCTATCATAGATATCTCCTATCACATGAAGCTGGTCAATCGCCAGTCTTTGAATCAGATTTGCAAGGGCAATAATAAAACGATCTGCCTGATCCAAATCAATAATTGTGCGAATGATTTCGTTATAATACATTTCCTTATCTCGGCTCACGCTATCCTCATGAAGCAATTCTTCAATAATATAAGCAAATTCCATGGGTAGGGCTTTTCTCACCTTAGAGCGTGTATATTTTGACGAAATCACCTTGCAAATACGCACCAGTCTATGTAATGTAATTTTATACCAATCGTCCAAATCCTCTTCCTGCTCTGTCATCATTTCCAGTTTTTTCTCTGGATAATAGATGAGGGTAGCCAAAGCTTTTTTTTCACTTTCTCGCAGGCTGGCACCAAAGATTGCGCTAATGTGGTTTTTAATAACACCAGAAGCATTTCTAAGAACATGGCTAAAGGATTCCGCTTCTCCATGAATATCCGATACAAAATGCTCTGTGCCCTTGGGTAGATTCAATATGGCTTTAAGATTCATTACCTCTGTTGCCGCACTATTAATATTTTTATATTGATTCGCCAGTAATTTTAAATATTTCATTTCTTCCTTCGTAAAGGTACAATCTGTCGAGTACATTTTTCTGCCACCATTCTTTCCAATTTAAAAATTGTCCTGTTTTATTATAGCAGAGGGTTTTTTCTTTTCCTAGACCTTTTTCAAAAATATTTTCTTTTTTCGGGACATTATTCGTCCCACTTCGTGAATTATTGACTTGCTATTGATAAACTTTAAGCATTTTAGATGGACAAAACGATCTAAGCAATACTGAATAAACCCATCCATATTATTACTTCCCAATTTATAAATTTACTTTGAATATAAAAAGAACCTTTTTCAAAGTAAATTCAGTTTAAACGGTAAGAACTTTAAACGTCTATAATTTCACCTTAAAAAGGTTCTCGTATCTTTTATTTTTTATCTTCGTCAGCGGTACTATCCACGGTATAATCTTTCACTTGTTTTTCCCCTAGTAAAACCGCCTCACGATTCATAAACAAAACAGTTATAGTCATACTGGCAAAACCTGCAATAATGTAGGACAGTGTATAGGACAATATATCTGTTGCGATGTTTTGAGGAAGAATTATTTTTATGGTGCCAAAAATCCAATCCCAACCCAGTGCAATCAGAAAAATGGTTAAAATCATCAAAACTGTTTTCCAGAATTTCCCTTTAACCAGCTTTGCACTATACTCTAGAGCCTTCCATCCTCTTTTTTGCCGCAACCCGATGGCATAAACATAAAAAATCCAAATCACTCCCAAATAAACTCCCGGAATAATAAAAAACATGCTTGCAATAAAAATCAAAATAACGTATGGAATTGATGTTATTATAACGCTCCAAAGGCAATTCATTGCCTCCCCAATGATTTCTTGCATGTGAATGGGTTCGCCACACACACTTTTCTTTGCTATTTTTGCAATGGATATGACTCCAATGGGCTCCAAAAAAAGATACATTGCAATGAGTAATAAATAGTTTTCAAAGAAATTTAAAGCTGCTTCCTTAAAAATAGGCATATTCTCTAAAATTGCACCCGTAGTATTTAAGCTGTCTATAAGTTGTATACCAATGTTCAATCGGTCCATAATCATTGCATTTAAAATGCTAATTGGAAAGAACAAAAAAGCAACAACAATCATTACCTTCGGAAAATTCTCCAAAAATATTTTTGTTGCAATCGATAAAATATCCGTCAATTTTAATTCCTTATGATTAATCGCTTCCAGCATACTTCCACCCTTTCTGACTAAAAAGTCAACAAAACTAGTATACCGCATTCCCTAAAAAAAACCAACTGCTTTCTGCCTTGTAATTCTTAATTATTTCCGATACAATAATAAAAAACATAACAATTTAGAAAGTAGTGATTATTTTGAGTCTAAAGGGTAAAACCGTTTTTATAACCGGCTCCTCCCGAGGCATTGGGCTGGCAATCGCCTTTGCCTTTGCAAAAGAGGGCTGTAATATTGTTTTAAATGCATCAAAAAGCAAGGAGGCCCTTTTGGAGTTAGAGAAAACCCTAGCAAAAGATAACATCCCCGTTTTGACTCTCCTTGGTGACGCTTCCGATTATGAATGTTGCAAAAAAATGTTTCAGTCAATAGAGAATACCTTTGGCAGTGTTGATATTTTAGTCAATAATGCGGGAATTTCTCATATTGGATTATTTACCGATATGACACCCGAAGAGTGGCACAGGCTCATAGCCGTGAACCTTTATTCTGTGTTTAACTGCACCCATCTTGCAGTTACCGATATGGTACGGAAAAAAAGCGGTTCCATCATTAATATCTCCTCAATGTGGGGTGAAACAGGTGCATCCTGTGAAGCCGTTTATTCTGCTTCGAAAGGTGGCATTAACAGCTTTACAAAAGCCATGGCAAAGGAACTTGGTCCTTCTGGAATTCGGGTGAATGCCATCGCCTGCGGTGTTATTGAAACACAAATGAATGCCTCCTTTGATGAAGATGAGCGGAAAGCTCTTGCGGAAGATATCTCTCTTATGCGTTTCGGTACACCTGAGGAAGTGGCAAAACTGGCGCTCTTTCTGGCCCAGGAGAATTCCTC
>JAEZPX010000019.1 GCA_023413275.1 Bacillota bacterium
TTCATAAGAAAGGCTGATTTTATGATAATTATTTTTATTACATTGATAATTTGTACCCATTTAATTATGGAAGAGATAAAAGAAATGAAGAGAGATTTAAAGGAAGACATTAGAAAAATTTCTATAAACAGTGATGGAGAAAAAAATAATTATGAAGATAAATAAAAGTTCATAAAAAATAAAGCCTGTGCCATTGGTGGCACAGGCTTTTCTATTGCAAATTTAAATTGTTTTCTATTGCAAATTTAAATTGTTTTCTTTTTGCATAGTTGATTCACATGATCGAATTCATCTGTAATTTCTTTGTTAGGTGCTTCTGTTAAAAGACTTACGATAATGATTGTTGCAAGTGAAAGCAGGAATGCAGGAAGCAATTCATAAATATTCCAAATTCCGCCCATAGGTCTAACGAGATATTTCCAGATAAATACCACTGCACCACCAACAATCATGCCCGCCAAAGCGCCTTGCTTATTGGAGCGTCTCCAGAATAGTGCGGCTAAAACAACGGGGCCGAATGCGGCGCCAAAGCCCGCCCAAGCAAAGGAAACAATTGCAAAAACTGAGCTGGCAGGGTCTCTTGCGATAAAGCAAGCGATGACAGAAATAACCACAACGGAACATCTGGCAATATACATTGCTTTTTTATCAGACATTTTGATACCCAAAAATTCTTGCAATAGGTTGTGTGATACACTTGAGGCAGCCGCCAAAAGCTGCGCAGATGCTGTGGACATGGTAGCGGCTAAAATACCTGCCAATATGACGCCGGCAAGCAGAGCCATCATATATCCCTTTTGACTTAACAAATTTGAAACTAAAACAATAATGGTTTCAGAAGCGGAACCTTCCAGAACGGGGATTGCCCCAGCCTTCGTCATACTATAACCAACAATACCGATAAAAATTGCCACAACCATGGAAATAATAACCCAAATCGTTGCAATACGGCGGGAGAGTGTTAATTTGTTGGTATCCTCAATTGCCATAAAACGCAGTAAAATATGAGGCATACCAAAATAACCAAGCCCCCAAGCCATTGTGGAGAGGATAGACAATGGGCCGTATTGGGTTGCAGAGTTTTCAGATACACTATACATAGCAGTCATGCTTAAGTAACCTGGCAATGCCTTTGCATTATCCATAACCACATCAAAACCACCTGAAACCTGTATGCCAAATAAGACTACCACGAATAATGCAACAGTCATAATGATGCTTTGCACTAAGTCTGTGGTACTTGCGGCAGAAAATCCACCCATTGTTGTGTATGCAATTAAGACAAAGGCACTCACAATCATTGCCATTTGATAATCCACATCAAATATATTGCTAAACAGCTTACCGCATGCTGCGAAGCCTGAGGCGGTGTAGGGGATAAAGAAAATAATAATGACCACTGCGGCAATACACATCAGGATTTTTTTATCATCTCTGTATCTTGTGGAAAAGAAATCAGGTATGGTAATAGAATTATTTGCCTCATGGGTGTAAATACGGATGCGCTTTGCCACGATCAACCAGTTGACATATGTACCAATGCCTAAGCCAATTGCTGTCCAACCGGGATCGGCAATACCTGAGAGGTAAGCGATACCAGGCAGACCCATCAAAAGCCAACTGCTCATATCAGATGCTTCAGCGCTCATTGCAGTTACAAAGGGTCCAAGTTTTCTGCCTCCAAGATAAAAATCTCCTACGTTTTCGTTCTTTTTTGTCCAATAGAATCCAATGGCTAACATACCAACCATATAGAGTGTAATGGAGATCATGATGCAGATTTGTGCTGATGTCATAAATTCATATCCTTTCTTTTTAAGTTACGGAGCCGTTTTTGTAAACCTCAGATTTTAAGTGCCGTTTAGTTTATAATTGCAAATGTATTGGGAAAGTGGGCATTTACCCATTTATTTGACTATAATTTACGAACTTTCCGAAAAGAATGATGAAAATCTGAAAAGGTTGTAGAATTACTCCAATTGATATAGCATTATATCATAATACGAATCAGACTAAAATACAGAATAAAGTATAGAATTTATATTGTACTAAAAATGTAAAAAAGTCAAAAATACTTTGATAAATCAAGGGTTTTTGACTAGAATATTTTTGTTATTTTTTTAATTCCAAAAATAATCATCTTAATTTACTGTTTTATTTGCGCGAAAGCCAGCTAAAAAAAGAGGCATCATTTGCTTAGCATATTGGCAAAGGGAGTATTCCCCGTTGCAGATACACCAGTCGTAAATGAGGGCTCTCTCACACAATGCGTAGGCCTTTACAAATTCATTTACTGACACATTTGATCGCAAATCTCCTCGCTGTTGTCCTTCTGTTGTAATCTGGCGCAACAACTTGTAATAAACTCGATTGTGATCCAGCAGGTGTTTTTGCCCGCTGGTGACAAGCTGAGAGGAGTATAATCTGGCAAGTAAATCCATAGAAATACTGTCGTCAATCATACGAAACATCTCCTGATTTAACAGCATAAGCTTATCAAAGCTGTCTAATTCACTATCCAACTGGGGAATCAATTCTTGATATTTATTATCAAACAATTCTGAAAGGGTGCCTAGCAGCGTATCTTTTCCACCAAAGTAGTGATAGAAAGAACCTTTTGAAGTGCCAGACAATTCAACAATTTCTTCAATGGTTGTTGCATCATAGCCCTGTTCATAAAACAGCTTCCAAGCCGCTGTAATAATTTTGCCTTTTGTGTTGCGGCTGTTTTTTTTCCCCATGTGTGTCCTCTCCTTAAATCTTTTTCCATTTCAAACTTATCAAATCGTGCTCCCGTATGGCTTTTACCAAACGCTGACCGAAATCCTCTGCCATAATATCTGATGCATCTAAAAGCTCTAACCCTAGTTCCAGGGCTCTTTTGTAGGTTCCGGTATTGCCTTTTCTCTCTTTGCCAAAGGTAATGATAATCCCTTTTGAAAACCATCCGCCCAATCGTTTTTTTGCAATCAAAAGCTCATTCAGTGCTGCTGTATCTGCATCCCGCAATTTGCAAGAAATAAATACAGGCAAAGAGTCATCCATTAAAATCACATCAATTTCGTTTCCAGCCACTGTTATGTTATCATAGGCATTCCAATCAATCATGGTGCCTAACTTTACATCATGAAACACATCTGCTTTTTTTGCGGCAATATATACATAAAGCTCGAGCCAAACACCATAGCTGATGCAATACTGCTTATCCTCCACAGAGTGAAATGCAAATTGAACATATTCCCCCTCTATCACTAGATTATGAATGAAGCCCATACACTGAAATTTCTCCAAAATTGCCCGATCTGGATATACGGGTTTACCGTTTTTCATATGTATGTTCCATTTGCTTTCCATAAACAATTCGTGGGGGAGGGTTCTGGCGGCAACGGTCTGCATAAAGCTACAGGTATATTTCCAATCTGTCAGGCGTTCAAATAAAAACCGAGCCATTTCCTCGATTATGGAAAAACGTTCCTCTGAAGGGGGGCGGTGGGATTCACCGATAAAGCAGGCGCCCTTGGCGTCAATAAAGTCCTCTAAGGTCAATGGCACTATTTTTGCCACCAAACTGTCATCCAATAAATTGGTAATGCTTTTATTTGCCAAATCTGTATGCAAGAGGGGAAGATTGAACTTGGTTCCCGCTTGATACCCCGCCAATAACATCAATTCACTACCCCCTGTTAAATCAATGGAACATTCTTCAATGTTAAAACGGTCAAGAACTCTGCTGATTTGACGGGAGATTTTATCAACGGAGGAAATATCAATGGGATAGTGTTCCACAATGATTCCCGGTATATTTCGAACCAAGCATTTTTTTAATGCAGCAAAAACCATCATATCTTGCATATTATTATCAAAAAAGTATAAAACTTTCTGAGGACGCAAGGTTAATGGTGCGACAATGTTCTTTAATACATCTTTATCATAAAATTCGATGAGAAGCTCCGTGGGAACCATCTCCCTTCCGATTCATTTCAAGTAAAAAATTATTTCTCAAACTCTTCAACAATGACCTCTTCTTCAAATTTCACATCTTCTTGAGGTTCTTTTTTATCTCTGTTCCCGAAAACTGCCCCAAAGTTTAGCTTGTTTACCACACCAGGAGCCATATCAATCAGTTTGCTGACAGCATCTTGATTTTTGACATTGATGGTTTGAACACTTCCGTTTTGAATAACCAAAACAGCAGAGGGTGTGATTCTAGCGCCTACGCCTCCGGCGGCGTTGACATTCTCCTTTGCACCGGCGCCAGCGCCCACAGCTACTTCAATCAGAGGCAGTAGGGTTAAATCTCCAATGGTGATTGCCTCGCCCACTACAGTTTTTGTGGAAACCAAATCTTCCACTTTATTAAAAAGCACGTCTACAGATTCCTTAAAATCTTTACCCATTTTGTTTTCTTCCTTTCCAAAGTTTGATTAAAATTCTGCGAACAGGTTTTGTCAAAATAAATGCCATAAGGCTATATAGAAAATAGCCAAATAAGATATTTCCCTTTATGCCAACCTCAATATCCTCAGCCACAAGTCTGGTAAAATCCGCCTTCACCTGAATGTTTTTGCCAAACTTTGCAGTTAAGATGCCTACCAAGCCCATAAAATATCCGGTATAATTGGGTTCACCTAACCCAATGGTGGCCTTTACTTTTAGATGATTGGGTAAGATGCCTTTTATCAGCCGTTTCAGTAATTTTTTTGTTGCCTGAAAAATTTCCCGTTTACCCTCAATTTCTTGAAACTGATCCCAGTAAGAACGAAGCTTGTCCCTTTTAGAGGGTTCCTCCTCAGCATCATCTTCACCCAGAAAGAATTCTTTGTCCTCGGTTTCAAAAATTATAGGTTTTTCCTGTATCTCTGAAACCTTTACTCGTCTTACCTTTGGTCTAGGGGAGGGCGGGTCTTCTTTCACTGTTTCTTCAATAGATGCTTTATCTGTGGCTGGTTCAGCAACAGAATTTAGCTCATCCTCCAGTTTTGGCGTAGGGATAGGTTCAGCCATATAAACGCCTTGTGAGGAGGATTTCTTTGAAGAAACAGCTTCTCTTGCTACAACAGTTTCTCCGGTTTTTATTGGTTGTGTGCTGGGGCGGGTTTTTCGTTTTCGCACCTTTTTTTTCTTTCTTTTTTCACCCAAGGTATACCAAAGAATTTTCACTTTAATTTGGGGTTCCGTTCCGTAAAGATAATTTCCCATTATTCGTATGAAACCAAACAGCCATGAAACGGAAAAATTCCCCTTGAGGGTTTCGTTTTTTTCTGCTAGAAGACCATATTTGATGGGGCAGAGCAAAACCACTGCAATCAGAAAAATAAGCAGTAGAAAAATGCTTAGAAGCAGTATCCCTATGAACTTTAAAATAGCCAATAGTATGCCTAACATGTTATTCCCCTGTCTTTATGCCCTTTAACAAAAACCAAGCCAATAACCAGATGAAAAGGGCGCCAACAATGAACAGCCCTGCTATCCAGAAAGCGGTATCCCGAAAAAAGCCCTCTGGTACAATATTTATCAATAAATCCGTTTGGGGATTTAAAATCCAATCATCATTATTAAAAAGTAAAAGGTGAAACAATGTAAAATACCGATTGAAATTATAAGCCATAAGTCCTGCTAACATTCCAATCAAAGCCATGAACCCAAGAATTCCCCATTGAATCCCCTGAAGAAGACAACGGCCTTTTTTTAAAAACAACAGACACCCTGAAACAAGAATCACCAATAGCACTGCTCCAAAGCGTATTTGCTGGGCATCAAGAAACAACTTTTGCACATCCTGCATATGTTTTTTTTCCTTGGCATTAAAGAACTCGCGCTCTATATTTCCGATTTTTGTATAAATTACCAAGTCTTCACGATCGCCTCTTAAATAGTCCATCATTTCATCAGTTACAGTGAGTAAATCTTCCATTTCAATAGAGATTGCTTCTGTTACCTGATATTTTGCATATTCTTTTTCAAAATAACCGTTCATGTAATAAGCAACAAACTCTGTGGAGCTGATTAACATTATAATCATAAGTGCCAGACCTGTGATAAAACCCATTCCTTTATAAAGTGCTGTCATGCAATCCCCTCTATCCACGTTTTCGGATTTGATAGATCTTTTTGTTCCTTAACCGCTTCCTCCAATATAAAAGCCATAAGCTCATAGGTTTCTCTTCTGCCGTTGGCAACACCAACAATGACACTATCCCTTTGAGGGAACCGTCCTTTGCATAATTGCCATGAGGAAATGATTTCATACCGATTTTTTTCAAATATAAAAAGAATGCAATACAGGCGGGGCATAGGAATGTTCTTCTTTAGGGCATATACCACTGTTTCCAAGTCGCTGATATTTTCTGCTACAAATAATTCTTCTGCTAGCTTCAATTTGCCGTCGCCGCCTTCCTTCCATTTCTTAGAAATATTATAGCAGATTAAATGGGAAAAGAAAATACACAATAAACAGCACTCCCTTTTTATCAGAAATGCTTTGCCTAGGGTAAAAATTTTATAATTTATTTCGGAAAAAGCCCGTTTTGCAAAGCAAATTTTATGCGAAGCAATCGGGCTTTTTCTAATTTGTAAAACTTGGGAGAATTCAATTTTTAGTAAGAGCCTTTTAAGGTATAAGTTCCTATTGGAGGGCAGTTTCTAATTTGGAAATTTGGTCATAGGGATAGTGCTGTAGAAGCTCTTTATATTGAGGAGTTGTCAAACCTGGAGTTTGGGTGTAGATTGCAATTTTTTCGTTTAAATCAGCTTGAATAAACTTAAGTTTTAATTTAGAAAATTCTTCTTTGTTCATACCTTCATAGCCTTCTTTCTTAGTTTTCTTTTTAAATACTTCGCTGAGTCCCATAATAAACAAAAAACCACCAAAGATTTTACGAAGCAAGTCGGCATCCATGGATACGGCTAAAAACGAGCCTGCCGCTGCCCCGGCCAAACCAAGTATTGCCAATGGCTTTGTTGTTTTCCATAAAACATTTTTATTTTTTGTGTGGGTAATGAGTGCCACGACGGCTGTTGGAATAAAGTAAATCAAATTCACACCCTGGGCCTGATGCTGATTTAGCTGAAGGAGAAAGATGAGTGCCGGAATCAAAATGGTTCCGCCACCAATGCCCATGCCGCTGATTATACCGGAGACAAAACCAATCACTACTACCCAAATCATAGTATCATCCTCACTGCCGCCACAATCATAAATAGCCCGAAAATTCGATGAAGCCAGATTCCGCTGAGCTTTGACAATAAACGTGCTCCAACAAAGCCTCCTGCAATGCCTCCCACTGATGCCCAAAGGGCAATGCTCCAAGCCACATCTGTTTTCCAGCAATAAATAATTAATGACAGAAGGGATAATGGCAGTATAATGCTGATTGCAGTAGCATGCGCCTTATGCTCCTCAACGTCCAAAAAGCGCTCCATTGCCGGCACAACAATGGTTCCGCCGCCAGAGCCAAATAAGCCGTTGGCAAACCCTGTGATTAAGCCGATGACTATTTGTTTCCCTTTTCTGTGCATGAAAAATGACACCGCCTTTCTTTCGCTAGTATGGCGGGAAAATCCAGTAAATATGTATGCCTTGGTAAAAATTTTCTTAAATTGGAGAAAATGCGGTATTATTATATTTAAGTCTTGCAATACTACTTTTTATATGGGTTCATAGGGCACCGATGAATCGGCACCCTATGATTGTTTAAACCAAATGCTGTTTTAATTAGCTGGCAACTGTAGCTGTACTGTTGTCCAATGTGTTTTTTACGCCGTTTTTAACATCACGGCCTGCTTCTTTCAGTCCAGTGCCCATATCACGTACATCGTTGCCTAAGGTAGTTCCAACGGTATTGTCTGTTAAAGGTCTGCCGCTGTTGATACCATAGCCATCCCAATATGCGGCGCCGCCGCTTGAGGTATAAGTCCCTGCATTATATCCGTTATAGGCTCCACCGTCGCTATCATAGTTATTATAGCCATAGCTGTTATAACCATATCCATAACCATCGGTAGCACCGCCTAAGTTGTTAGCCGACTTTCCACAGCCGCCAACGGCCAGCATCATCATTGCTAACATTGTAATAAAACTAACTTTTTTCATCATAAATACCCTCCTTAAGCAAAAATAATTCTTTGCATTTATATTGTCTGACGGAAAGCGAAAAAAATCCTTCATTTTAACTGGTATTATGGGGATTTTTTGGTATAAATGTGGATAGATGGAGGGAACAAAAACTGTTAAAATGTACGTTAATATTTTAAATTGCTGTTTTTGTTTGTTCTGCAAAGGTTTCTTTAGAGAATAAAAAGGCGTATGAAAAATTAAAAAAAACATATGGTAGAAATTGAGGTTATTTTTTATTCATTCAATTGAGGAAATGAAAATTTCACATTTCCATTTCCGTAAAAAATAATAAAATTACATACATTAATACATTACGTGTAAAACTTTTTCAGATTATAGAGAGGAAATATTAAATAAAGGGTATTTTTTCTGTGTGAAGCATTTTTAAAACTAAAATAGAATTGGATAAACCCCAAAGGAGCTGTCGCCATGTTTGAAAGCAGAAAAAGCGGAATTCTTTTACATCCCTCTTCCATTCCCTCACCCTTTGGTATTGGAGATTTTGGCGGGGAAGCATATCGATTTATAGATGAGCTGGCGGCTGCAAAGCAAACCCTATGGCAGATATTGCCCCTTTGTCCTGTGGATGGCAGTGGTTCACCTTATCAAAGTACATCCGCTTTTGCAGGAGAACCCTCATTCATTAGTCTGGATTTATTGGTAGATGAGGGATTGCTTACACAAAATGAGGTGGAGGAAGAAAAGTCAGGTACATTTCTTTGTACAGATTATACTGAAGCAAGAAAACGGAAAATGCCTTTATTGGGAAGAGCCTTTGAAAATTTCAGGAAAGAAGATCACCTAAAAGAATATAAGGAATTTATGGAGAACAATAAAGAGTGGCTTGAGGACTATGCACTCTTTATGGCGATCAAGGCATTTTTGATTGAGAAAAGAAAAGAAGATGATAGAGGTCTTTTGGAATTTCTAAAGGAGACAGAGGGTTTTTTAACCGAGGAAAAGGGAACAAGGTATTTTTATTCAGCTTGCTGGTGCTCTTTTTCAAGTGAAGTTAGAAAGCGTCAACCAGAAGCCCTTGAACGGTTGCGGCATGAGTTGAAGCATAGCATACAATGGGAGTGTTTTTTGCAATACGTATTTCATAAGCAGTGGCATGCCTTAAAAAGTTATGCCAATGAAAAGGATATTCAAATTATCGGGGATGCACCTATTTTTGTTTCCTATGATAGTGCCGATGTATGGGCAAATCAAAAGGCGTTTCAATTAAATGGGTTGGGCTTTCCCACAGTGGTGGCGGGGGTTCCGCCGGATTATTTCAGCGAAACGGGTCAGCTATGGGGAAACCCTTTGTACCAATGGAAATACCATGAAAAAACAGGGTTTCAATGGTGGATTTCTCGCATACGCAAGGCATTGGAGGATGTGGATATCTTACGTATTGATCATTTTAGAGGCTTTGAGTCCTATTGGGAAATTCCTTTTGATGCAGTGGATGCCCGAGGGGGACAATGGGTTAAGGGACCGGGTAAAAAACTGTTCCGAAGGCTGGAAAAGGCATTGGGGGAACTTCCGCTGATTGCCGAAGATTTGGGGATTATTACCCAAGAAGTGCATAAGCTAAGGGAGAAAATAGGTCTTCCCGGAATGCGTATTTTGCAGTTTGCCTTTGGAGAGGATAAAAATCACCCCTATTTACCCCATTCCTATGACAAGAATACGGTGGTCTATACAGGTACCCATGATAATAATACCACCTTAGGCTGGTACGAAAATGCAGGGGAAGAAGAAAAGGATCATTTTCGCCGATATATGAATGTTACTGGTGAAGCCCCAAATTGGGATATGATTCGCCTTGCCTTTGCTTCGCCTGCGTGCTTTGCCATCATTCCTTTGCAGGACGTATTGGGGTTGGGGGAGGAATATCGTATGAATCAGCCGGGGACTACAGAAGAGAACTGGTCCTTTACCTTTACGTGGGACATGTGGCAGATTGGGTGTACAGAGGGGTTAAAATATCTTTCTGATTTGTTCGGTAGAAACTGTGGTTAGAATTGCTTTCTTTGACAAGTTATGCTAAAGTTAAGTCTGAATCAAGATACAAAACCCTATTATTTAGGAGGAAATAAATTATGTGTGGTATTTGTGGGTTTACCGGCCGTTTGGCTACATCAGAAGAAGTTTTGGAAAACATGAAAAATAAAATCATTCATCGTGGGCCAGACAGCGGCGGTTCCTATATTGATGACGGCGTTTCCATGGGCTTTCGTCGCCTGAGTATTATAGATTTAGAGGGTGGTCATCAGCCCATTTATAATGAAACAAGGGATATGGTTATTACCTTTAACGGGGAAATTTATAACTATCAGGAGTTAAGGGAAGATTTAATCGCCAAAGGCCATGTCATGGGAAGTAACGCTGATACAGAGGTGCTCCTTCATGGCTATGAGGAGTACGGCGAAGATTTGCTTCCAAAGCTTCGGGGGATGTTTACCTTCGTTATTTGGGATGCGAAAAATAAAACCTTTTTTGGTGCAAGGGATTTCTTTGGAATTAAGCCATTTTATTATGCAATGCAAGATGGCCAAATGATTTACGGTTCTGAAATCAAAAGTATTTTGGAATACCCAGGTTTTAAAAAAGAAGTAAATAATGAAGCATTGGAAAATTATTTGACTTTTCAATATAGTGTTTTGCCAGAAACCTTTTTTAAAGGTGTATTTCGTTTAATGCCTTCCCATTGCTTTACTTTTAAAAATGGGGAACTAAAAATCAAACGTTATTGGGAACCCAAGTTCCAGAATGATGAAAACAAATCTTTAGATGAATTTATTGAAGAAATTGATGCCGCTATGCAGGATTCTGTAAAGAAGCATAAAATCAGTGATGTTGAGGTTGGTTCTTTCCTCTCCAGCGGTGTAGACAGTTCCTATGTAGCCGCTTCATTCCATGGAGATAAGACTTTTACCGTAGGCTTCGATTATGAAAAATACAATGAGATTGATTATGCAAAAGCATTGTCTGAAAAAATCGGTATCGAAAATCACAGCAAGCTGATTACCACTGAGGAATATTGGGATACCTTGGGCAAGGTTCAATATCATATGGACGAGCCTCTGGCAGACCCTTCCGCCATTGCATTATACTTTGTGAGCCAAACGGCGGCAAAACATGTGAAGGTTGCCCTTAGTGGAGAAGGGGCGGATGAATTCTTCGGCGGTTATAATATTTATAGAGAACCCCATGATTTACGGCCATTGACCCGTTTACCAAGACCCATTCGAAAAGGATTAGGCGCTATTGCCAAATGCCTGCCAAAGATGAAGGGCAAAAACTATCTCATTCGTGGCAGTAAGGATTTGCAAGAGCGTTTTATCGGAAATGCTTTTATGCTAACGGAGGAAGAACGGGAACGCATTTTGAAAAAGCCAACAGGGAAGTATCATCATGCTGTTTTGACAAGACCTTTTTATGATAAAGTAAAGAATCAGGATGAAGTGACACAAATGCAGTATATTGATATTCACTTTTGGTTGATTGGAGATATTCTGTTAAAGGCGGACAAAATGAGTATGGCTCATTCCTTAGAGGTGCGTGTGCCCTTTTTAGATCGTATTGTTTTTGATGTTGCCCGTACCATTCCCACAAAATTTAAGGTCAATGAAGAAAATACCAAATATGCTATGCGACAGGCGGCTCACCGTTATTTACCCGATATGGTTGCAGAGAAGAAGAAGCTGGGCTTCCCTGTCCCCATTCGTATTTGGCTGAAAGAGGATAAATATTATCAGATTGTAAAGGATGCATTTACCTCTGAAGCTGCCCAGAGCTTCTTTAAAACAGAGGAAATTGTGAAGTATTTAGAAGAGCATAGAGAAGGAAAAGCGGATAATAGCCGTAAAATTTGGACAATCTTTATGTTTTTGGTATGGCATAAGCAATATTTTGAAGAAATCGCATAAAGAGAAAAAATGTATAAAAAGCCCCTTTGGAAGACTCAGGAACGTTCCTGTAGTCTTGCCATTGGGGCTTTTCTGTGTTTTTAAACCAATCTTTCAAGGGTTTTACTAATAGCAACTTATCATTTAGGCTCTTTTGCTTCTATTGCAAGTAGCTCGTGGGTAATTTCTTCTCCTTGTTCAGGTGGTTGGGTTACCTCTTGGGGCTGTTCTTCCTTCTTGGCAAATGGATTTTTAAATTTTACCTCAGAAAGAATCACTGCTGAGAATACAATAATACCACCAATGAGTATTCTTGGTGTATAAGGGTCACCATAGAGAAATACACCAAAAATAAAGGCAAATAAACTTTCTGTGGAAAGGAGGATTGCCGTATGGGTGTCTGAGGTGTATTTCTGCGCCACATTTTGCAATGTAAATGCCACCGCTGTACTTATGGTTGCCAAATATACCAAAGACAACAAACCTGACTTTGGAAATTCCTTAGGAATGTCCTCAAAAAGCAGTGTCGCTATAATAGCAAGCACCCCTGTGGCCAGATATGAGAAAAAGGACATACCTATAGGATTACACTTAACAGCAAATATCCCTGTCATGACAACAAAAATTGCATAAGAAAGGGCGAACCCTAAAGATAAACTATCCCCCAGTTCCATGGTGAGAGAGCTGTTTAAGGAGATCATACCAATCCCAATCATAACCAATATTCCTGCAAAAAAGGATTTCAGTTTAGGACGTTTTTTTAAAACCAGCCAAGAGATAAATGGTGTTATGGCTGCATAGCTTGCAACAATGAAAGCTTGCTTTGACGGCGTTGTATATTTCAAGGCATTTACCTGTAATGGCATGACAAAAAAATAAAAAATACCCAAGATAAGACCATATTTTATTTCTGTTTTTGTGCTGCGACGGATGGTTCTGCTGAAAAAGATAAATGTGACCAAAGCCGCAGACAGAAATCGTATGGTTAAAATGCAAAAGGTACTGAAATATTTCACGGCAACGTCTCCGGCAATAAACCCGCCACCCCAACAAACTGCTGCCAATAGCAGAGCCAAGTCCGCCATTAGTACTTTCTTTTTTTCATTCATTTCTTGTTCCCCCTGTTTCATCTCAAACTCTCATCACTATATCACCAAGAATATAGAATAGCAATCATTAATCTGAAAAGGATGAAAAGGGATTTCGTAAAAATAGAGTATAAGATTTTTTCTCATTTTTGAAGGGTTATGGAAGAAAATATGCTTTTGTGTTATACTAAAACAGTAGGAAATGTATGGGATATGGTTTTTAGGATTGAGTTCCTCTGTTTCATGCCTGCTTTTTGAAACGAGGACAAGTTTAGAATGCAAAACTATTAGGTTTGTGATTCCCTTTCTATTGATAAGGGCTTTTGTTAGTTGATCCCTAATAGGCTTTGTATGTTTGATTGGGCGAACAATATAAAAAGGGGGTTTTTTATGAAATTTCAGTATTTTATTCCAACAAAGATTCTTTTTGGTTGCGGGCAGTTGGAGAAGCTCCATAAACAGAAGCTGCCAGGGAAAAAGGCACTTCTTGTAATTTCCGGCGGCACGTCGGTAAAAAAATATGGATATTTGGCAAGGGTGCAGGATCAGCTGGAGAAGGCAGGGGTAACCTATGTGATTTTTGATAAAATCCTTCCCAACCCCATTGAGACCCATGTCACCCAAGGGGCAGAATTGGCACGCAAAGAAGGTTGTGACTTTGTCATTGGCTTAGGTGGCGGTTCTATCATTGATTCTGCAAAGGCTATTGCTGTTATGGCGACCAATGAAGGTAATATTTGGGATTATATTTTTGGCGGAACAGGTGGAAGCAAAATGCCTCGCATAGCGCCACTGCCCATTGTTGCCATTACAACAACAGCAGGTACAGGTACAGAGGCTGATCCTTGGGCAGTCATTACCCATCAGGATAGAAATGAGAAAATTGGATTTGGATATGACCAAACGTTCCCTGTGCTTTCTATTGTTGACCCTGAATTAATGCTGACAGTTCCAGAAAAGCTCACAGCATATCAGGGCTTCGACGCATTATTTCACAGTACCGAGGGATATTTGAATAAATATACCAATCCACTGAATGATATGTACGCATTAAAGGCCATTGAGCTGATTGGAAAATATCTGCCCACTGCTGTAAAGGATGGCAAAAACCTTGAAGCTCGTGAAAATGTTGCCTTAGCAAATACCCTTTCGGGCATGTCAGAAAGCATTGGCGGATGTATCTCCGAGCATGCCTTAGAGCATCCCTTGAGTGGTCACAATCCCAAGTTGGAGCATGGCGCAGGCTTGATTATGATTTGCGAGGCTTATTATGCATATTGGGCGGAGAGCGGTCTGGTAAATCAGCGAATGATTGATATGGCAAAAGCATTAGGAAAGCAAGATGCCACAAAGGCTGAAGATTTTGTTGCAGCTTTGCATGACCTGATTATTGCCTGTGGTGTTGAGGAACTGAAAATGTCCGATTACCAAATTCTGAAAGAAGATTTGAAGATGTATACAGAAGTAGCCTTTGAGACCATGGGTAGTTTGTTCAAAGCTGATCCCGGAGAAATGACTTTTGAAGACTGCTTGAAAATTTACAAAAAATCTTATAAATAATAAGTAGCGGTGAGCTATAATTGGAATTTTTTTTGAAAATATGCAAAGAGCTTTGATTCAGAAGCAGAATAAAATAAGAAAAGAGAAATAAAAAAACTTATCTATCAAACAAGGGAGATGGACATTTGAAGAAAGTGGAAAATTTATTTCTTCCCATTGCAACTTATCCTATGAAAGAGGATATAAAAGAAATAGAGGTTAAGACACAGGAAAACAACAGTAGGAATTCTCGCTGTCCTTGTTGTGGATGCAAAACCATTCCCAATCAGGGAAATGCAATGGCGTTTATTTGTCCTGTTTGTTTTTGGGAAATTGACTTATTTATACATTCTGAAAATGAATCAAGTGACCAAAATCATGGTTTAACCTTAAACCAAGCAAGAGAGAATTTTATAACCTTTGGGGCAGTACTACCTAGTTTAAAGGAATATTGTCTAAAGA